>DATEDT010000072.1:0-17859 GCA_035281505.1 Aeromicrobium sp.
GAGGAGCCGAAGACTGTCAAGTACGTCCCGAGCATCGCGATGGCGACCAGGTTGTTGGCGATCGGCGCCCACATCATCGGGCCGAAGACGCCCCTCGCATTGAGCACCTGACCCAACAGCACGAAGACGCCGTAGAAGAACACCTGCGGCATGCACAGCAGCATGAGGAACCGCGCCGATGCGTACTGATCATCGAACGCCGCCGTGAAGAGCAGGCCGTCGAAGACCAGGTGCATCAGGAGCGGCACCGCCAGCATCAACACGGCGGTGGCAACGCCCAGCACCAGCAGGCCGAGCGTCATGATGCGGTTGACGTACGCCTCGCCCCGGTCGGCGTCGCGCTTCATGGCGCGCACCATCTGCGGGACGAGAACCACGTTGAAGACGCCGCCGGCGACGAGGATGTACAGGGTGTTCGGCAGCGTGTTGGCGTTGCTGAACAGGTCGGCGTCGAGGTGCGTGCCGATGGTGAAGGCCAGCAGGTAGAGCCGGGCGAAGCCGGTCAGCCGGGACACGATCGTGCCGAGCGCCATCCACGCGCTGTTGCGGGCGACGTCGCTGTCAGTCATCGAAGTCGTCCGGATCCAGCGTGGCGGGCTCCGGCCGATGACCGGGTCGACCGAACCGGCGGATCAGGGCGACCGCGACGAACGCCACCGAGACCCCGATGGCGATCCACAGCGCGGCTCCCACCTGGCTGGAGCGGACATTGAAGTCGGTGGCCGCGCCGAACTCCTGGCCGTTGGCGGCCGAGAGACGTGCGGTCACGGTCGTCGCCGACTCGGAGTGCATGTCCATGTCGACCGTGACCGTGCGGCTCTCGCCGGCCGCGACATCGACCGTCCGGGGGGCGTCGAAGCTGACGCCGGGTGTCGACGACTCGATGCCCAGGCCGACGCGGACGCGGTGTGGAGTGCGATTGCGGACCGTGATGGGGAACTGACCGGTTGCGCTCGACAGCGTCAGGGCTTCGGGCCCTTCGACCGAGATGTCGGCGAGCTCACGGTTGAGCTCGTCGGTCACCGCTTCGGCTGCCCTCAGCGCGGTTGCACGGTGTTTCCGCCAGCGTTGGCTGACCAGACTTGCCACCGACTGCGCGTGGCCGATTCGGTCGGGTTCGTCCAGGAGCATGCTGCCGATCAGATCGGCCATGTGGACGGCGTCGACCGCGACCAAGGTCTGGCGGTCCGACACCGATGTCGCCGCTGCTTCGTCGGGGACGCCTCCGGCGTACGGCGTGCGCCGCGATTCGACACTGGCGGCGAGATTCTTGGGGTCGGTCACGTCGGAGGTGTAGGCGGCGGCCAGCGGTTGACCGCGGACTGGGCCCGGGTTGAACTTCGGGTCGACGATGACGACCGTGGACGTGTCGGAGACGTTCTCACCGGCGGTCAGTCCGGTGAACACCGATTCGCTGAGGATCAGCTGGCGGAGGGTGACCGGGCTGGCGACGCCGGGGACACCCTCGTCCAGGCGGTCGTTGACGAGCAGGGTGAAGTCGCCGGCCTGCGTCCGGCGGCTCAGGAGATTCCCGTTGGTTGCGGTCCAATC
The DNA here is from genome assembly GCA_035281505.1 of Aeromicrobium sp. Classification (GTDB taxonomy): domain Bacteria; phylum Actinomycetota; class Actinomycetes; order Propionibacteriales; family Nocardioidaceae; genus Aeromicrobium. Next base: position 1,552 of record DATEDT010000072.1, read on the forward strand.
CGGCACGGCCCATGGGCTGACGACGACCGCCTCGATGTCGGCCTGGCGCAGAGCGGTCAGCGTCCGGCGATCCACGCCGCGGGCGGTCGGCCATTCGAGCCGGAGGCAGGACAGGTCGTACCGGTCCAGGGTTCCGGAGGTCGCGGTGTCGATGACGGCGTTGAGCTCTGCGGCCGACGGGGATTCGGCGATCGCCAGGACGTCCGGCTGGTCGTACCCGACGGTGGCACAGCTGTAGTCGTCAGCCAGATCGGTGAGGTCGTCGAGGAACCTCTCGGCGGTTCTGCGTCGGGCCTGGACTGCGCTGGAATCGCCGGGCTCGCGGCGCATGATCTCAAGCTCCTGCAGCAGGCTCGGGTCGATGATGGCGTCGGAGCCGCGCCGAGGCGTCGTGCGCGCGAGGTCGAGCAGGTTGCGCAGTTGACCGCGGGGGCCGATGGACGCGGCCAGCTCGGCGGTTTGTGCGTAGCCGTTGTCCGCGCCGCGTTGCCCGGGCAGGAGGAACGGCCACAGAACCGTTGTCGGCGTGCGCGGGATGGGGTTCTGGACCGAGCCCGTGCGCAGCGGCAGGAACGTGTTGGCCCGGCCGACCGGGGTGTCCGACCGAGCACCGTCGGGACCGGTCGCGAGGACCTGGACCCCGAGCGGGTAGACGCCCTCGGCGCCCGACAGACCGAGTTGCTCGGCGCGCACCGTCAGCGTGAATCGTCGGGCCTGACCGGCGCGCAGCGTGCCGAGGTTGTTGCGGGCGGTGGGAACCAGGATGCGTTCGCCGGTGTAGGTCGCGCCGCCGGAGATCGCGGCCCGTGCAGCACTGCGCGAGACGAACGGGGTCTTGGCGACGGCGGGGTAGACCTGCACGTTCGTCCAGGCGTACCGCTCGGGGTTGCGAATCACGCCGGTGACCGTGACGTCGTCGGCCGGATCGAGGACGGCCGGCGCGACCTGCATGATCTGGACGACCACGGTGCCGGGCTCGGCCGCGCGGGCGGGCGCCGGATCGAGGGCCAGTGCGGGCAGGACCAGAACCGACAGGGCAGCGAGGGACGCCCGAAGCCGTCTGGCGTTCTTCCGCTCCCGCACCTGTTGAGAATAGCGACGGCGAGCGAGGACAACGGGCCCTGACGCGCTCACCGTAGAGTTGGCCACCATGTTGAGCGACGAGGAACGCGCCCGCATCGACGCGCTGGTGCGGTCCGAGGCGGCTCTCGTCGAACTCGTCCGGCGATTCGACGGCGCCGGCTTCGAGTTGGCTCTCGTGGGCGGCCCGGTGCGGGACGCTCTGATGGGCCGCCCGGGCCACGACTGGGATCTCACAACCAGTGCTCGGCCGGAGGACATCGAGCGCCTGATTGCGGGCTGGGCCGACACGGTGTGGGACGTCGGGCGCGAGTTCGGCACGATCGCGCTGCGCAAGGGAGCGGCACACGTCGAGATCACCACCTACCGCTCGGACGAGTACGACCTGTCCTCGCGCAAGCCGCAGGTCCGGTTCGGTGATTCGCTGGTCGGCGACCTGTCCCGCCGCGACTTCACGGTCAACGCCATGGCCGTGCTGCTGCGGACGTCCGAGGGCGAGGCCGTCCGATGGGAGTTCGTCGATCCGCACGGCGGGCTGGCCGATCTTGCGTCGCACACCCTGCGCACGCCGGTGGCAGCAGGCATCTCCTTCGGCGACGACCCGCTGCGGATGATGCGCGCAGCCCGGTTCGTGGCGCAGTTGGAGTTCGACCTCCATCCCGAGGTGACGGCCGCGATCCGCGCCATGGCCGATCGGCTGGACATCATCTCTGCCGAGCGCATCAGGGACGAGTTGGTCAAGCTGATTCGCGCTGATCGTCCGGTGCCCGGCCTGCGCGTTCTCGTCGAGACCGGGCTGGCCGACCACGTCCTGCCCGAGCTGCCGGCGCTCAAGCTGGAGAGCGACGAGCATCACCGGCACAAAGACGTGTACGAGCACTCACTCACCGTCCTCGAGCAGGCGATCATGCTGGAGCGGCTTCGGGCGGTGCCGGATGCCCCGGATGCGGTCTTGCGCCTGGCCGCACTGCTGCACGACATCGGCAAGCCCAAGACGCGCCGATTCCAGCAGGGCGGGACCGTGACGTTCCACCATCACGATGTCGTCGGCGCCAAGCTCGCGCGCAAGCGGCTGCGTGAACTCCGGTTCAGCAACGATGACATCGATGACATTGCCCGATTGGTCGAGCTGCACCTCCGGTTCCACGGATACGGCGTCGGTGAGTGGACCGATTCGGCCGTTCGGCGTTACGTCCGCGACGCCGGCGACCAGCTGGAGCGCCTCCATATTCTGACCCGGGCCGACTGCACGACGCGCAATCAGCGCAAGGCGGCGCGATTGCAGCGCACCTACGACGAGCTCGAGGAACGCATCGCCGCGCTGGCCGAACAGGAAGAGCTCGACGCCACGCGGCCGGATCTCGACGGCAACCAGATCATGGAGATCCTGGGCATCGGACCGGGGCGCGAGGTCGGCGACGCGTACAAGTTCCTGCTGGAGGTCAGGCTCGACCGGGGCCCGTTGGGCGAGGAGACGGCGACCGAAGTGCTGAAGGCCTGGTGGGCTGATCGCTCGTCGGCCGACTAGGTTGCTGACCATGGCCAACATCGCCGCTGAGCATGTGACCGACGCTCCGCTGGAGAAGGTCTTCGACTACGTGGCCGACTCGTCGAACGTGCCGCAGTGGTTCTACGGCGTCCAGAGCTTTGAGCCACTGACCGAGCTCACCCGCGGACTCGGCTCGCGGTACGCGATCAGCTTGAACGTCGGCAAGACGATGACGGCCAGGTTCGAATGCATCGAGTTCGTCGAGAACGAGCTGATCACGGTGCGGACGTTCGACGGCCCGCAGGCGTCGTCGCGGTGGACCTTCCAACCCGACGGTTCGGGCACCCGGATCAGGGGCGAGTTCGATTACACGCTGCCCGGCGGCATGGCCGGTGCCGCGTTGAGCACGCTGATCAAGCCGGTCTTGGGGGTCGCGGTCAAACAGACCACGGCCAACCTGCTCAAGTACGCCGGCCGCTGATCAGCGCTCTTCTTCGCCCCGGATGAAGGCCTCGAGCTTGGCCCGACCGAGGTCGTCGGGACGCTGTTCCGGCGGCGACTTCATCAGGTAGGACGAGGCGCTCAGCAGCGCGCCACCGATGCCCCGATCCTTGGCGATCTTGGCCGCACGGATGGCGTCGATGATGATGCCGGCCGAGTTGGGCGAGTCCCAGACCTCGAGCTTGTACTCCAGGTTGAGCGGGACATCGCCGAACGCGCGACCCTCGAGGCGTACGTAGGCCCACTTGCGATCGTCGAGCCAGGCCACGTAGTCCGAGGGGCCGATGTGGACGTTGCGGGAGTCCTTCAGGCCGGCCAGCGAGCCGGTCAGGTTCGACGTGACGGCCTGCGTCTTGGAGATCTTCTTGGACTCCAGCCGTTCGCGCTCGAGCATGTTCTTGAAGTCCATGTTGCCGCCCACGTTGAGCTGGTACGTGCGGTCCAGCGCCACGCCGCGGTCTTCGAACAGCTTGGCCAGCACCCGGTGCGTGATCGTGGCACCGACCTGGCTCTTGATGTCGTCACCGATGATCGGGACGCCCGCGTCCTCGAACTTCTTGGCCCACTCGGGGTCGGAGGCAATGAAGACGGGCAGGGCGTTGACGAAGGCCACGCCGGCATCGATGGCGCACTGGGCGTAGAACTTGTCGGCTTCCTCCGAGCCCACCGGCAGGTAGGAGACGAGGACGTCGGCGTTCGTGTCCTTGAGGACCTGGACCACGTCGACGGGTGCCGCGTCCGACTCGTCGATCGTCTCGCGGTAGTACTTGCCGAGGCCGTCGAGCGTGTGACCGCGCTGGACCGTCACACCGGTCGGCGGCACGTCGGCGATCTTGATCGTGTTGTTCTCGCTGGCGGCCGTGGCGTCCGCGAGGTCGAAGCCGACCTTCTTGGCATCGACGTCGAATGCGGCGACGAACTCGATGTCACGGACGTGGTACTCGCCGAACTGGACGTGCATGAGCCCGGGAACCGTGGCGTCGGCGTCGGCTTCCTTGTAGTACTCGACACCCTGGATCAGCGACGTGGCGCAGTTGCCCACGCCGACGATCGCTACCTTTACCGAATTCTTGGCCGAACCCATCGGTTTCCCCTCGTTCACTGTGGTTACTGGTCTGCTTGCTTGGAGTCGTTCTGGCCGGACCGTTCGCGATCGATCAGCTCGGTCAGCCAGGTGATCTCGTGCTCCACCGACTCGAGCCCGTGACGCTGCAGTTCGAGCGTGTAGGAATCAGCGCGTTCGCGGCCGCGGGCGGCGGACTTGCGCACGTTGTCGAGCCGCTCCTCCAGCCGGCTGCGCCGACCCTCGAGGATCCGCATCCGGGTCGGAGAGTCGGTTCGTCCGAAGAACGCAAAGCGCACGCCGAAGCTCTCGTCGTCCCATGCGGTCGGCCCGGAATCCTCCATCGCCGTGGTGAAGCGCTCCTTGCCTTCGGCCGTGAGCTGATAGACGATCCGGTTGCGTCGGCCGCGTGGTTCGACGGCGCCGGGTTCGACGGTCCCCGCCGTCGGCGGGTCGGCGATGATGTAGCCGGCCTTCGTCAGCGCCTTGAGGCACGGATAGAGCGTTCCGTAGGACAGCACGCGCCCCCAGCCCAGCAGAGCGATGAGCTGCTTGCGCAGTTCGTAGCCGTGCATCGGCGCATCATGGAGCAGTCCGAGAACTGCCAGCTCAAGTGCTGCGCCGCGTCGTGTCATGAAGTGATACCCGTGTCTGAAGAAGTGACGAATTGGTATATCGCAACGATACATCGTAACGTCGACATCGGTCCATGTGACCCCAGGGCGGCTACGGACCCGGACTCGCCTGACATGACGTTCTTGGGCAGCGTCGGCAAGAATGATCCGGCACCCAGCGCCAGCAGTGCAATGTTTAGTGCAAGGAAGAGTGCAGTTGAATAACCACCGGGGCGATGCATTTCGTGACAAGTCGCGCGATGTGGCCCGCCGCATCACCGGGACCGGGTCCGTCACCGAGCAGTTGCTCCGCTGGGTCGGCGCCGTCATGATCCTGGGCATCCTGGCCGGGGCACTGCTGTTCTTCGTGCTGTACTTCCTGATCGACCTGCCCGACCCCAATCGCGACTTCGAATCGCAGCGGACCGACGTCTACTACTCCGACGGCAAGCACAAGATCGGCTCCTTCGCCGTGCAGGAGCGGGAGAGCGTTCCGCTGGGCGACGTGTCCGAGCCGATGCAGGCCGCCGTCATCGCCGCCGAAGACCGGACCTTCTACAAGAACCGCGGCATCGACATCCGCGGCATCGTCCGCGCGGCCCGCAACAACGCGTCCAGTGGTGCGATCACCGGCGGCGGTTCCACGATCACCCAGCAGTACGTCAAGGTCCTGTACCTGTCCCAGGAGCGGTCGTACATCCGCAAGATGCGCGAGGCGATCCTCTCGATCAAGATTCACAACCGGATGTCCAAGCAGGAGATCCTCGAGGGCTACCTCAACCTGATCTACTTCGGCAGCGGCGCGTACGGCGTCGAGGTGGCTTCGCAGACGTACTTCAACAAGGACGCGGCCGATCTGGACTACCGGGAAGCCGCCGTGCTGGCCGCGGCGATCAACCAGCCGTCGTCGTTCGACCCCTACACGCAGGCCGGCCGCGACGCCATCACCCCGCGCTACAACTACGTGCTCACGGGCATGGAGGAAGCCGGTGCCATCAGCGCAGCCGAGGCGGCCGAGGGCATGGACAACCTGCCGAAGTTCGCCAAGAAGCTCCCGATCAACCGCTACGAAGGCCCGAAGGGGCACGTGCTGCGCTTCGTCCAGGAGCAGATGCAGAAGCTCGGATACTCGGATTCGGACATCCTCGGCGGTGGTTACGACGTCGTGACCACGATCGGCTACGAACGCCAGTTGGCGGCCGAGAAGGCCATGGCCACCGTCCCGCCGAAGGGCCTCGACGAGCTGCACAGCGCCCTGGTTTCCATCGCGCCGGGCAACGGCGCGGTGCGTGCCATGTACGGCGGCCCGGACTACCTCAAGAACTCGATCAACTGGGCGACCGTCGGCACGCAGCCGGGATCGACCTTCAAGGCGTTTGCACTTGTGGCGGCCCTCGAGGACGGATTCAGCCTCAAGACCCGGCTGAACGGCAGCTCGCCGCTCCGGGTCGGCGTCGGCTCGTACGCCGCGGCCATCGAGAACCAGGGCGACAGCGGCGGCAAGTCGTTCGGCGACGTCACGCTGGAGTACGCCACGCAGAAGTCGATCAACACCGCATTCGTCGACCTGACCCTGCAGATGTCAGGGGGCAAGGACCGCGATCCCAGCATCGGTGCGAAGAAGATCCTCGAGGCCGCGAACGCCGCCGGAATCCCGAAGGCGTACACCGACAAGATCGATCCGGTCGCCACCACACCCCTGGGCTATGCGCCCATCCCGCCAGTGGACATGGCCAACGCCTACGCCACGCTGGCTGCCGGTGGCCTGCGCGCAGAGTGGTACGTCGTCGACCACATCGTGGCGCCGTCGGGCTCGCGGGTGTACCAGCACGAGGTCAAGACCGAACAGACCATCCCGGCCGACGTCGCCGGTGACGCCGTCGTCGCCATGCGTGGCGTGGTCAACTCCGGTACCGGCACCAGGGCGAAGCTCAGCTGCCCGACCGGCGGAAAGACCGGCACGGCCACGGCCGGACCGAACAACGACCAGCACGTGTCGTCATCCTGGTTCGTCGGCTACACGCCGAAGGCCGCCACGGCCGTGATGTTCAACCGCGGCGTCGGCAACGAGGACCTCGAGGGCTACCTGAACCCGTTCTTCGGCGGCACCTACCCGGCGATGACGTTCCGCTCGTTCATGGCCGCGACGATCGATCGGACGAACTGTGGGGTGTTCCCCAAGCCCGGCAACATCGTCAACACCAAGGGCGAGATCGAGAAGGACGACGACGACTCGGACGACTCGGACGACTCGGACTGAGACTGAGTAGTCCGTCCGGCTCGGCGTCGCCGGTCACGAGCCGGGTTAGGGCTCAGTCAGGATGACGTTGTCGAAGGTCGTGGTGGTGTAGCGGACGGCGGCCGAAACGGTGTCGCCCGGTTGAGGCGGTGTCACCGAGCCGGGTACGAACACCAGGCTGGACTGCATGTGTGGTGGCTCGGCGAACCACCGCTGCTTGCCGGCCACCACGAACGGGCTGAGGGCGAAGCCGGCGGCCTCCAGGCCGCCGCGCGCCAGTCGCTTGGCCCGATCCACCGGAGAGCTGACTGCGCGGGGCGCCTCGAGCCCGAGCCCGTGGCTCGTTCCGCCGGACAACACCAGGAGGTGGCCGTCGGCCGGCATGGCCCGCTGGCGGTAGCCGACCCGCTCGCCGCGCGTCACCTGGTGCACGTCGAGCACAGTTGCCCGCACCGACAGCGGGGCCAGGGTGCCGAGCCAGAGCGAGGTCCCGACGCGCGCTCGGATGTCCAGCTCGGGGCGGCGCTCACGGAGTTCGGCCAACTCGGCCGGCGTCAGGTGCGAGACGTAGAAGGTGGTGGTTTGCAGCTGTGAGGCCAGCAGCTGCCCTGCCCAGCGGTCGGCTTCGGCGAGGTTGGTCGGCATGAACGGCAGGTGGATGCTGAAACCCACGACCTCGACCGCGGCCACCTCAGCCGCGACGGCAGCGAGCTCGTGCCGGTCGAAGCCATGCCGGGCCATGGAGGTCTCGCCCTCGATGACGACGCGAACGGCGGTTCCGGCGGCGGCGGCGATGGCGGCGATGTCCTCCAGACGGCTGATGGTGTGAATCACCTGCGGGTCGCGGAGCGCCGCGTCGACGGCTGGGCCGGTGAAGTACGGACGCCACGGCGTCATCACCAGCACATCACCGGCGAAGGACTCGCGCGCCTCCACCGCCTCCCGATACAAGCCCACGGCGATCTGGGGCAGCTTCAGTCGGATGGACTCCGAAACGAGCCGGTCACGACCGAACCCGTAGCCGTTGCCCTTGATCACCGGAACCAGGCCGGGGACCTCGGCGGCGAAGGCGTCGAGGTGGCCGCGCCAGCCGGCAGCGTCGACGACGAGATCGAAGCTCATGCCGCCCCACCACCAGAGCGCCTCCTCATCCAGGCCGTGAACGCCTTGTAGAGGCCGCGCTTCAAGGGGAGGTCCCACTCCCCGAGGTACTCCACGGCCTGGCCACCGGTGCCGACCTTGAACTGCAGTAGGCCGGCATGCGGATCGTCGGCTGACACGGTGTCGGTGATGCCGCGCATGTCGTACACGACGGCCCCCGCATCGCGCGCGTCCCTCATCATCTGCCACTGGACGGAGTTCGAGCCCCGCACCTCCCGCTTCGCGGTGGTCGACGCCCCGTAGGAGTACCACGCGTGCCGGCCGACCTGCACCAGCGTGGTCGCGGCGACGAGGTCGCCGTCGTGGTGAGCCAGGTAGAGCCGCAGCCGTTCGGGCGCCTCTGCGGTGAGTGCGTCCCACATCCGCTCGAAGTACGCCAGTGGCCGCGGCGTGAAGTGATCGCGGTCGGCGGTCTCGGTGTAGACCCGATGGAAGTCGGCGAGATCGTCCCGCGTTCCTGAGCGCACCTCGACGCCCTCCTTGTCCGCCTTGCGGATGTTCCGACGCCACTGCTGGTTCATGCCGGCCAGGAGGGTGTCGTCGTCCAGTGGCGCGCCCGCAGCGTCAACCAACGGAACCCAGAAGTTGTACTGCGGCTGCCCGGCGGTGAAACCGCCGTCCGCCGAGAGCCGGCGCCAACCCAAGCGGGCAAGCGTGTCGGCAACAGCGAGAGCATCGGTGTCGCTCTCGTCGGCCGGCACATCGTCCAGTCGGGTCAGTGCCGGGTCGGCGATGGCCGTCTTCAGCGTCGGCGCGTGCCAGCGCCGGGTGACGACGGGCGGGCCGATCCGGATCGCGAAGGCGTGCTGGTCCTTGAGATAGGTCGCCAGTGCGACGAGGTGGTCGGCCAGGTCGGGACCGGTCCAGTCGAGCGCCGGGCCCTCCGGAAGATAGGCCAGGAACCGCTTGAGCTTGGGCACCTTCCGGTACAGCACAAGCCCGGCACCGACGAGGGCTCCCCCGGCGTCGAACCAGCCGAGCGATTCGCCGCGCCACTCGCTCTTGACCGCCGCCCACGCCGGAGTCTGGAGGAAGCTCGTCGCCGGTTGCTGGGCGATGAAAGCCAGGTGCTCTTCGGGCGTGATCGGCCGGACTGTGGTCACCGGACGAGGCTATCGGCCGGGAGCGATCAGTCCCCCGCAGGCGGGACGTGCGCTCCGGCGAGCCGAGCGCCGCACCGGGATCATCCGGCAACCGTTGCGGGGGCGTAGACCCAGGGGGCGGGTGGGCCGGGGGTGATCAGCAGGACCATGCCTGCCTCGGTCGGCGTACGGTCCGCCTTGCGATGGTTGCAGCGCAAACATGCGGCGACCGCGTTGTCCCAGGTCAGGGTGCCGCCGCGACTGCGCGGGACGATGTGGTCAACGGTGTCGGCCGAGCCACCGCAGTAGGCGCACATTCGGTCGCGCGCCTTCACGGCGGCTTTGGTGCAGCCGCGCCGATGCCGCCACCGGGCGACGACGTAGCGGAGCAGTCGCAGGACGCGTGGTCGCGGGAAGGGCCCGAACATCGCCTCGTCGGCTTCCTCGATGACGGCGACCTCGCGCACCAGCATCTTGATCGCGTGGCGCACGGACACGCGCTGCAACGGTTCGTAGCTCGCATTGAGCACGAGGACGTCCGTTGCGTGGGCCATGGCGCGCCTTTCTGTCCGAAAGACTACGGCCCTGCCTGCACAATCAGGCGGAACTTGCGCCGGCTCGTTCACCACGCCCGGCCTCGGCGAACATGACCCGAAGCTCGGTGAGGACGTCCTCCAGCGGTTCGAAGGAGTGCTCGGCGCGGCACAGCGCGACGGCGCCTTCGATGGCAGCGACCACCGTCCGCGCCAGCCGCCGCGCGCGTGGTGCCGGAACGCCGTCGGCGAGGAAACCGTCGATCAGCGATTCCTGCCAGCGATCGAAGATCCGGTTGGCCGTCTCGCGGAGGACGGGATCCTCCTCCAGTGCCACTGCGAGCACCGGACACCCGGAGCGGAAATCGGTGGACTCCAGGACTGAGCGCCACCCGTCGGCGAAGGCGTCGAGCGCGGTGTCCGTACCGTCCTGGTGCGCTCGCTCGATGAGGTGAACGATGCGATTGCCGACGACGTTGACCGCTTCGTCCACCAGTTGGCGCTTGCCCTCCGGGAAGTAGTGGTACGTCGATCCCAGCGGCACACCGGCCTCACGGGCGAGGTCGCGCAGGCTCGTCGACTTCGCCCCGCGCGCACCGACCAAGAGGGCGGCGCCGTGAATCATCCGCGTGCGTGTGTCCTGCGTCATACGCCCATCCTATTGCAGTCTTATGACGATCGTCATAGCGTGCCATACATGAGTTATGACAGTCGTCATACACCAGGCGTCGGGAGCGGCTTCGGAACCGGCCTCCTGGAACATGCACCCCAGCCGGGCGTCGTGCGCGCCGATGACGGCCGGGACCTGTCGATCACGGTGTTCGAGCCGGTGCGGCAGGTGCGTGGTGTCGCGATCGTGGCCTCGGCCATGGCGACGCCGGCCGCGTTCTACACCGCCTTTGCCCGCCGGTTGTCCGAGCACGGCATCCGCACCGTGACGTTCGACTACCGAACGGTAGCCGGTACGCCGGAGCAGATGCGTCGGGAGGACGCCGACGTCGATCGGTGGAGTGCCGATGCGGCCGCCGTCCTCGAGTCCGTCGCCGCCGACGCCGACCGCGAGCGGCTGCCGATCACCTGGATCGGGCACAGCCTGGGCGGCCAGATCATCCCCTTCGTGGACCACCGGCGGCTGACCGCGATCGTGACGATCGCTTCCGGGGACGGGTACTGGCGCCGCAACGCACCGGCGCTGCGGCGCAAGGTTCCGTTGTTGTGGTGGGTGACGGCGCCGGTGGCCATGGCGGTCACGGGCTACTTCCCCGGCCGCAGACTCGGGCTCGGCGGTGACCTGCCCTCCGGCGTCCTGAAGCAGTGGAGCCGATGGTGTCGGCACCCCGGGTATCTGCAGGCTGACCACCCGGACGCCCGGGAACTGTTCGCTGCCGTCAGGACCCCCATCACCGCACTGTCCTTCTCCGATGACGAGGTGTTGTCGCCGGAGAGCACCCGGTTCCTGCACGCTTGGTACACGGGCAGCCACCAGGACCACCGGGTCGTCCGGCCGTCCGACGTGGGCGTGGAACGGATCGGCCACCACGGGTTCTTTCGCAAGCAGCACGCGCACCTCTGGGACGAGCTGGTGGTCCCCGCCATCGCCGTCCGCTGACCGGCAACTGCAGGTAACACGCTCGACACACCAGCGCTTTAGGCTGGCGGAATGGACGACGTTCCCCCGCTGGGCGCAGCCAGGGCCTCCGCGGGCGACACCCCCACACTCTTCAAGGACTACGGCCCGGTCGCCGGCTATGACGAGATGTTCGACGTGTCGGCCGACAAGGTTCGGGACACGTATCGGGGGATCAGCGCGAAGTTCGAGGCGATGGGCGCCACCGAGGTGCGGCACCGTGCCGAAGCTCTGGCCTCGGCGTACCTCGATCAAGGCGTGACCTTCGGTGTTGCCGGCGAGGAACGCCCGTTCCCGCTCGACATCGTTCCCCGCCTGATCGAGGCCGAGCAGTGGGACGCCGTCGACCGCGGCGTCCAGCAGCGGGTCAAGGCGCTGGAAGCCTTCCTGGCCGACGTCTACGGGCCGGGCGAGGTGTTCGACGACGGGGTCATCCCGCGCGCTGTCGTCACCACCTCCCCGCACTTCCACCGCGTCGTGGCCGGTCTCGAACCGCCGAACGGGGTCCGCATCCACGTGGCCGGCATCGACCTCATCCGCGACGGCACCGGCGCGTTCCGGGTTCTCGAAGACAACGTCCGGGTGCCATCAGGGGTCTCCTATGTGATGACGAATCGGCGAGCGATGTCGGCGGCGCTCCCCGAGGTCTTCGCCGATCACCGGATCCGCCCGGTGGTCCAGTACTCGCAGGCGCTGCTGGCCGCGCTGCGGCGGTCCGCGCCGGCCGGCATCGGCGATCCGACCGTCGTCGTGCTGACGCCCGGCGTGTACAACTCGGCCTACTACGAACACGCCTTGCTCGCCCGCACCATGGGCGTCGAGCTGGTCGAGGGCCGTGACCTGATCTGTCGGGGAGGCCGGGTGCTGATGCGCACCACCCGTGGCCTGGCCCCGGTCCACGTCATCTACCGCCGGATCGATGACGACTTCCTCGACCCGATGCAGTTCCGCGCGGACTCCGCTCTCGGCGTCGCCGGCATCATCAATGTGGCGCGGCTCGGCCACGTGACCCTGGCCAACGCGGTGGGCAACGGCGTGGCCGACGACAAGCTGCTTTACACCTACGTTCCCGACCTGATCCGGTACTACCTCGGCGAGGAGCCGGTGCTGGCAAACGTCGAGACCTGGCGCCTGGGCGACGAGGAGTCGCGCACGGAGGTGTTCGACCGGTTGCACGAGCTGGTGCTCAAGCCGGTGGACGGGTCCGGCGGCAAGGGCATCGTCATCGGTCCGGCGGCTTCGACCGCCGAGCTCGACGACCTGCGTCGCAAGATCCTCGCCGACCCGCGAGCCTGGATCGCCCAGCCGGTCATCGCACTCTCCACGGTGCCGACGCTGGTCGATCAGGGCATCCGGCCGCGGCACGTCGACCTGCGTCCCTTCGCCGTCAACGACGGCGACAACGTGTGGGTGCTGCCCGGCGGCCTCACCCGGGTCGCGCTTCCCGAGGGCGAGCTGATCGTCAACTCCAGCCGCGGGGGCGGTTCGAAGGACACCTGGGTCATGGCCGGGTCCGGCGAGGAACCGGTGGAGCCGGCGCGCAAGCGGACCGGGACGCCGACTGTCGCCGCGAGCCAGCAGCAGAACCACGACGACGGTCCGGCGGACCTGCAGCAACAGCAACAGCAGCAACAACAAGGACGCACGGTCGCGGCGGTGCCGTCATGCTGAGTCGCATCGCCGAGTCGCTGTTCTGGATCGGGCGCTATCTGGAGCGGGCCGATGACACCGCGCGCATCCTCGACGTCCACATGCAGGTCCTCATCGAGGATCCGGGCATGGACGAAACGACGTCCTGCGAGCAGCTGCTCACCGTCATGGGGATCGAGGAGTACGAGGGCGTGCCGGACCGGCGCATGATTCTCGCGCTGCTCGCCCACGATCCGGAGTCTCCGGCCTCCATCGCCGCGACGATCGGCGCCTCCCGGGAGGCGGCCCGCCGCGCCCGCGAAACGCTCTCGACCGACGTGTGGGCAGCGATCAACACGACGTGGCGCGGTCTTGCCACGACGACGTCGTTGCGCCCGCCGGACCAGTTCGCATGGGTGCGCAATCGCATGGCCATGATCACCGGCATCGCTGCGGAGACGATGTCCCGGGACGAAGGCTGGCAGTTCTACATCCTGGGCCGGAGCATCGAACGAGCCGACATGACGGCGCGCCTGCTCTCGACGGCGGCGTTGGCGCCGGGTCCGCACGTGGCGTGGTCGACCACATTGCGTGCGTGCGGCGCCTACGAGGCCTTCATCCGCGCGTACCGCGGGCTGGAGGCCGATCGACAGGCCGCCGAGTTCCTGCTCCTGGACCGCTGGTTCCCCCGATCGGTCGTGTCGTCACTGGAGCAGGCCGAGCGGGCACTCACGAAGCTGGCCACTGCCGGCCCGCGCTCCGGATTCAGCGACGAGGCGCTGCGGCTGCTCGGGCGAGCCCGGACCGAGCTGGAGTACCGACCGCTGGACGAGCTGGTCTTCGATCTCCCGGTCGAGATGGAGCGGCTCCAGCGCAGCTGTGCTGCTGCCACCGACGCCATCGCCGCCCGCTACTTCGCCGCGCATGAGTTCTACGCATGGACCGGAGGTGTGGTGCTGTGATGCAGCTGCGCGTCCGGCACACCACCGGTTACCGCTACCCCGAGGGCGCCATCGCATCCTTCAACGAGGCGCGGATGACGCCGATGACCACGGCCGACCAGGTTGTCCTGCGGTCCCGGATCGAGGTCACCCCGACCCCGTGGACGACGGAGTACCGCGACTACTGGGGCTCCGTCGTCACCGCGTTCGAGGTGCACGAGCCCCATGATGAGTTGCTGGTCGTGGCCAACTCGACGGTTCAAACCTCGGGCGCCCGCGTCGTCGAGCAGCTGGTCCCCTGGGAGGCCCTCGACGCGGTGCGCGACCGCTATGTCGAGTTCCTCACCATCTCGCGGTGGGTGGCACCCCCGGACGACCTGCTGGCCGAGCTGCAGCCGGCACGTGAGCATGCCGCGACCCCGTCGGCGTACGCCCACGCGGTGTGCGATTTCGTCAATGACCGGCTGAGCTACGTCGAAGGTGCGACCCAGGTGACCTCCGCGGGCGCCGAGGCGTGGGGCGCCCGGTCGGGCGTCTGTCAGGACTTCGCGCACATCACCCTCGGCGTCCTGCGCACGGCGGGGATACCCGCGCGCTACGTCTCGGGCTACCTGCACCCGAATCAGGACGCGGTGATCGGCGAGGAGGTCGCCGGCGAGTCGCACGCCTGGATCGAGTGGTGGGACGGCGCCTGGATCGGGTTCGACCCGACGAACGACCGGGCCGCCGGCGCACACCACGTGGTCGTCGCCCGCGGACGTGACTACGACGACGTGCCGCCCCTGCGCGGAATCTATTCGACCCGCGGCGACTCCGAACTGTTCGTCAACGTGACCGTCACCCGGTTGGCCTGACCCGCGATTTGGCTGGAACGGCGGCCGGGCCCTAATCTAGGGAAGTTGCCCCGCAAGGATGTGCCAGAAATGTGCACCGGGGTGACGCCTCCTGCTGGGGGAGAACCTCAGCCGTCTAGTCCGAAGGAGATCAGCCTGTGGCTGACCTGCGCCAGTACGAAGTCATGGTCATTCTCGACCCCGAGCTCGATGAGCGCACCGTCGCTCCCAGCCTCGACACCTACCTCAACGTGGTGCGCCAGTCCGGCGGCAGCGTCGAGAACGTCGACGTGTGGGGCAAGCGCCGCCTCGCCTACGAGATCAACAAGAAGTCCGAGGGCATCTACGCGGTCATCGACCTGACCGCCGAGCCTGCCGCGGTCAAGGAGCTGGACCGTCAGCTCACGCTGAACGAGTCCGTCGTCCGCACGAAGGTCATCCGGCCGGGCGTTGCCTGAACCGACTGGTTCGCTGTGGACGGGGTCCTGGCCGAGTGTCGGCAGGATGACGTTCACTAGGCACCAACACCAAACCTGATCTCTGAAAGTAGGCCTTCATGGCTGGCGAAACCATCATCACCGTCGTCGGTAACCTCACCGACGACCCCGAACTCAAGTTCACGCCGAGCGGCGCGCCGGTGGCCAACTTCACCGTGGCCTCCACTCCGCGCACGTTCGACAAGCAGACCAACGAGTGGAAGGACGGCGACGCGCTGTTCCTCCGCTGTGCCGCGTGGCGTCAGCTCGCCGAGAACGTGGCGGAGTCCCTCACCAAGGGCCAGCGCGTCATCGTCACCGGTGCCCTCCGGGTGCGTCAGTTCGAACGTCAGGACGGCTCCAAGGGCACCAGCGTCGAGATGAATGTCGACGAGGTCGGCCCCTCCCTGCGCTACGCGACGGCCAAGGTCACCAAGGCCAGCCGCTCCGGCAGCGCCGGCGGTGGCGGCGGTACCGCCTGGGACCAGCCGGCAGCCCAGCCGGCCCAGGCAACCGACGTCTGGAACACCGGCGGCGCCACCGGCTCCACCGAAGAACCCCCTTTCTGATCCTGCAGTTTCCCTAGGAGAACAACGACATGGCACCCAAGCCCCCGCTGCGCAAGCCCAAGAAGAAGAGCAACCCGCTCGCCGTCGCCGGCGTCACCACCATCGACTACAAGGACACCGCGTTGCTGCGGAAGTTCATCTCCGACCGCGGCAAGATCCGCGCGCGTCGCGTGACCGGCGTCTCGGTTCAGGAGCAGCGGCAGATCGCCAAGGCGATCAAGAACGCCCGCGAGATGGCGCTTCTGCCGTACACCGCCAGCACCCGCTGACAGCGCCTACGAAAGGGCAACTCACATGACGAAGCTCATCCTCACGCACGAGGTCAGCAACCTCGGCGAGCCCGGCGATGTCGTCACGGTCAAAGACGGCTACGCGCGCAACTACCTGCTGCCGCGCAACTACGCCATCCGGTGGACCCGCGGCGCGGCCAAGCAGGTCGATTCGATCCGGGCGGCCCGCACGGCCCGGGCT
>DATEDT010000073.1:0-4525 GCA_035281505.1 Aeromicrobium sp.
GGGTCGCGCCGGGCACCGCCATCAGATTGAACTCGATGGGCAGGAAGTGCTCAGCGATGATGTGCAGCCGTGAGGTCGGCAGGAAGTGGTGGATGTCCGCGACCCGGCCGGCGATCGAATTGTCGATCGGGATCATCGCCAGGTCAGCGTCGCCGTTCTCGACGGCGGCGAAGACGTCCTCGAAGGACGCGCAGGGCACGGCCTCCCAATCGGGGTAGTGCTCCTTGCACACCTGATGGGAGTTTGCGCCGGGCTCGCCCTGGTAGGCGATGCGCCGCCCGGAGGGTTGTGTACCGCTCGGTTCACTCACCGGGAAAGTTTCCCATGCGGGCTCACGGCTGCACGGAGAGCCGGTATGGAATCGAGTCCAGTTCCACGGTCGAGCGAATTCGCTCGTCGGCCAGCTCCACCGAACCGTCCAGGCCGACCCGGACGACGGCCCAGTCCAGTTTCTGCACGATGACCGCCAGCACGTGGGAGTCGTCCTCCCACACCATGTCGGTGATGGCCGCCTGTGACTCCGAGTTGTTCCTCAGCGTGAGCAGGGGCTTGCCGGTCGTGCGATCGAGGATCGTCAGCGAGCTCGCCCCCAACCCCTCATAGCCGTGCGGGGCGGTGGCGAGAATGTGCTTGCCGTCCGGCGAGAACGTCAGCGGCATGTGGTCGCACGTCTTCCAGGTCTTCGCGGTGTCCGCGTCGAGGGTCTCGTGGCCCCAGTAGGTGCTGCACGTGGTCTGGTCCTCGTTGAGCTTTGTCCAGCCGATCTCGCCGGACTCGTCGGCGTCCTGCAGATGCACGGGCGAACTGGCATCGCCGATCGACTCGACGAACCCATGGTTCGACGCTACGAACGATTGCGGAGTCTCGCCACGGGCGCGGAAGTACACCGAGCAACCGGCGCCTTCGACGGTCTCCGGCCCGTTGAAGCAGTCGCGGCCGATCACTGCGACCGCGTCGCCGGCCGTGACACCCGCCTGCCCCAGGAGGGTCGCGGGCTTCGCCTCGCCCTCCTGCAACACCATCGGCGACCCGTCCGGTGCGATCCAGGCGACCAGGTTGCGTTCGTTGTTGACCGCGAGTGCCCCGGTGGCCTTGCCGATGGGGGTCGTGCTCTTCGGCCCGTCGGCCGCGTAGGCGAAGACATTGCCGTCGACGTCGCGCATCACCAGCAGTTGCTTGGTCTCGACGAACTGGTCGAGGTTCGACGGCAGGACGTCCTGTGCGTCGTCGCCGTTGAGTGCGGATCCCTGGCTCCAGGCGATCCTGGGCGCGGACCCCACCGTGAGGCCGTCGAGATTGAGGGAGCTCGGCTTCGGCGTCCCGGACGTCGTCGTTGAGGGCTCTGGTTGGGCGCTCGGCTGTGGTCCGCAGGCGCTGAGCACGACGAGTGCGGCCGCCGTGACGGCGGCAAGGTGACGATTCACCAGCACAGGATGACACCGCGACGGCCGTCGCGCGGGCACGCTGGCAGAATCGCCACGTGTCCGCCAAGCCCACGACCACGAAACAGCGGGTCCTGTCCGGCGCGCAGCCGACCGCCGACTCGTACCATCTCGGCAACTACTTCGGCGCATTCCGGCAGTGGGTGGCACTCCAGGACGAGTTCGACGCCTTCTACTTCATCCCGGACCTGCACGCGATCACCGTCGACTACGACCCGGCGGTGCTGCGCGAGCGGACGTATGTCGCGGCGGCCCAGCTGCTGGCCGCCGGCGTCGATCCGCAGCGCAGTGCCCTCTTTGTCCAGAGCCACGTCCCTGAGCACGCGCAGCTCGCTTGGGTCTTGAGTGGCATCACCGGCTACGGCGAGGCCGGGCGGATGACCCAGTTCAAAGACAAGACCGCCAAGGGCGGCACCGACAAGGCCAGCGTCGGCCTGTTCACCTACCCGATCCTGATGGCCGCCGACATCCTGCTGTACCAAGCGGCGAAGGTGCCGGTCGGTGAGGACCAGCGGCAGCACGTCGAGCTCACCCGCAACCTCGCCCAGCGCTTCAACCATCGCTTCGGCGAGACGTTCGTCGTGCCGGAGGCCTACATCCTCAAAGCGACCGCCAAGATCTACGACCTGCAGAACCCGACCGCGAAGATGAGCGGCTCGGCGACGTCGCACGCGGGCGTGGTCAACCTCACCGACGATCCGAAGCGGGCGGCCAAGAAGATCCGGTCGGCCGTCACCGACTCGGGGACGGACATTCGATTCGACCCGGAGGAGAAGCCGGGGATCTCCAACCTCCTGACGATCTACTCAGCCCTGACCGGCCGGGACATTGCCGACATCGAGGCGGAGTTCGCCGGCCAGCAGTACGGGCACTTCAAGGTCGCCCTGGGTGACCTCGTGGCCGAGTTCGTCGACGGTTTCGGTTCCCGAACCCGTGAGCTTCTCGAGGACCGAGCCGAGCTCGACCGCGTCCTGGCCGCCGGCGCCGAGCAGGCGCGTGCGGTCGCGAGCACGACACTTGCGGCCGTCTACGACCGTTCTGGCTTCGTTCCGCCGACTCGCTGATAACGTGACCCCGGTCTCATTGGGTGCGGGTTCATCGGGCACTGCTCATTTCCGGGGTCCGACCACCCAGCGGTAAGCGAAGCGAGGGCGCATGACCACCACAGTGCCGACATCGGGGGGGCCGACATCAGGGGGTTCGACGGCCGCGGGTCGGGCGGCGATCGCAGCCCGCACACTTCGGACCGACCGATGGTGGTTGCCACCGGCCGTGCAGGCCGTGGGGCTGACGGCGTGGGTGGCGTACGCGACCTTCCGGGTGTTCCAGCAGAGCGACTACTTCGTCGAGAAGTACAACTACCTGACGCCGTTCTACTCGCCGTGTGTCTCGACCAAATGTGTCGACGAGGCGTCGCACTTCGGTGAGTTCATCCCGTACGAGTCGCTCGGCTTCCTTGCGCACTTGATCCCGTTCGCCGCGGTGAGCCTGCCGTTCCTGCTGCTGTTCCGACTGAGCTGCTACTACTACCGCAAGGCGTACTACCGCGCGTTCTGGATGTCGCCGCCGGCCTGCGCAGTCGCCGAGCCGCACGCCAAGTACTCCGGCGAGACGAAGTTCCCACTGATCCTGCAGAACTTCCACCGCTACTTCTTCTTCCTGGTCATCGGAATCTCCCTGGTGAACACCTGGGACGCGATCTACGCGCACCGTCTGCACGAGGGCGGCTTCGGGTTCGGGCTCGGCAACATCGTCTTGTGGGTCAACGTGGTCCTGTTGTGGGCCTACACCGCGTCCTGCCACTCCTGCCGCAACGTCATCGGCGGAAAGCTGAACCACTTCTCCAGGCACCCGGTGCGCTACTGGATGTGGCAGCGGGTGTCGTTCCTGAACGGCCACCACATGTTCCTGGCGTGGATCACGCTCGGGACGCTCGCCCTGACCGACTTCTACATCATGGGCCTGGCCGCCGGGTGGTACTCCGACCTGCGGTTCATCGGCTAAGAGAGGCAAGACCTTCATCGTGAGCGAGATCGACACGCACTCGTACGACGTCCTGGTGATCGGAGCCGGCGGCGCCGGTCTGCGCGCGGCCATCGAGGCCCGCCTGGCCGGCAAGAAGGTCGCCATCATCACCAAGTCCCTGTTCGGCAAGGCGCACACCGTCATGGCTGAAGGCGGCTGCGCTGCGGCCATGGGCAACGTCAACGAGAACGACAACTGGCAGGTTCACTTCCGCGACACGATGCGGGGCGGCAAGTTCCTCAACAACTGGCGGATGGCCGAGCTGCACGCCAAGGAGGCGCCGGATCGCGTCTGGGAGCTGGAAACCTACGGCGCGCTGTTCGACCGGACGCCGGACGGCAAAATCAGCCAGCGCAACTTCGGTGGCCACACGTTCCCGCGCCTCGCCCACGTCGGCGACCGCACCGGGCTGGAACTCATCCGCACCCTGCAGCAGAAGGTCGTCTCGCTGCAGCAGGACGACTTTGCCGAGACCGGCGACTACGAATCACGCATCAAGGTGTTCGCCGAATGCGTCATCACCGACCTGATCAAGGATGGCGACAGGATCGCCGGCGCTCTGGCGTACTGGCGTGAGTCGGGCGACCACATCGCGTTCGAGGCCCCGGCGGTCGTCCTGGCCACCGGCGGCATCGGCAAGTCGTACATCGTCACCAGCAACTCCTGGGAGTACACCGGCGACGGTCACGCGCTTGCGATGCGCGCAGGCGCCTCGCTGATCAACATGGAGTTCCTGCAATTCCACCCGACCGGCATGGTCTGGCCCCCGTCGGTGAAGGGCATCCTCGTCACCGAATCGGTGCGCGGTGACGGCGGCGTCCTCACGAACTCGGAGGGCAAGCGATTCATGTTCGACTACGTCCCGGACGTGTTCAAGGCGTTGTACGCGGAGACGCCCGAGGAGGGCGACCGCTGGTACACCGACCCGGACAACAACAAGCGTCCGCCCGAGCTGCTCCCGCGCGACGAGGTGGCCCGGGCCATCAACTCTGAGGTCAAGGCGGGGCGTGGCACGCCGCACGGCGGTGTCTACCTGACGGTCGCCGGACGCACGGAGG
>DATEDT010000074.1:0-7306 GCA_035281505.1 Aeromicrobium sp.
ACAGCGACGACTCCGACAACGACAGCGACGACTCCGACAACGACAGCGACGACTCCGACAACAACAACGACGACAGCGACGGTTCGCAGAGTTCGAGCGGTGGCGGCCGCCAGTACGCCGAGCTCAACGTGCCCGACGACAACGGCGCAGACGCCGAGGAGACTGCTTCCGGCGACGACTCCGACTACGGCTCCAGTCAAGCGCTCGGAGATCCCGTGGGAACCCCCTCCGCTGATGGCGGCGACGGTCCACTGTGGAGTCTGGTCGTCGCGTTCGCCGTTGCCGCCGCCGGCGTGCTGGCTCTGGCTCGGCGGCGGCGAACCCCGAAGCCTTGAACATTGGGCTAGGTGAGATTGGCTACGAGCGTCACCGCTGAGCCCAGGACGAACAGCAGGGCAGACCCGACGGCGATCATCGGCCAGCGCGTGGCGATGCGCTCCAGCACTTGATACAGCAGGGTCAGTCCGAGGATCGCAATGCTCACGTGTAGCAGCAGGGCCAGGCTGATGCCGAGGATCGCGCCCGCCCGCCAGAACTGCCCCCAGGTCAGCGCGAGTAGGAACGGCAGCGTCACCCCGGCCGCCACACCGGCGGTGAGCTCGGTGAGCGTGCCCTGCGCGCCCATCCACGGCACGGGCGGAATCCAGGCCAGCCGGACGTCGAAAAGGTCGACGGTGGCGGCGATGCCGAGCAGGCCGATGACCAGAAGCGAGCCGACCGCCGCGAGCCGGTAGTGCCACCTGCGCCACCGGCTCCAACCAGTGCCGGTGCCCTCGACCATGGTCACTGCGGTCACCGCCGACCACATCAGCCAGCGCCGGACGACGCCGGTCCCGGTGTCGGCCATCGCGTCGCGAAAGACGCGGTTGGCCTCGGCCCGGTCGACGTCGTGACCATCGGTGGAGATGTACGACGGCGGCTGGCCGGGGGAGTAGACGAGCCCGTCGTGCAGCAGCGCCGCGGGCAGGTGGGCGCCGGTCTTCGGTACCAGCCAGGCGAACACGGCCGGGACCGACGTGAGATCGGTGTCGAAGTCCTCCAGGTCGCCAGGCACCAGCAGCTCGCCGAGAAAGCGGTCGCGGTACGCGATGCGGCGCGACATCCGGAAGTCGCGGACGTCGCCGGCGAACTCCCTGGTCAGCACAATCACGGGCGGTCGGGCCGGCGCCGGTGGCGTCTCGTCCGTCCCACCGTCATAGAAGCGCAGGGCCTGGCCGTCGATCGGCGTGTCCATGCTGCCAGCGTGGCACGGCGCGACGGTGCGGCCTTGAAGAAATCGCCGACGGGGTGTCGGATCGAGGTGCGCCCGTTCGTGGCATCACTGAGAGCGGCCAACGGGGGCCGCCGCCAACTCAGAGGAGCAAGCCATGGCCAAGTACCTGATGTCCGTGTTCGGACCGGAAGAACTGTACGACTCCGACTACTACGGCTACGAATCGGCCGAGCAGATGCAGCAGTCGATGGCCGACACCGACGCGTTCAACCGCAAGCTCGAGGAAAAGGGCTATCTCGTCACCGCCGACGGCCTCGAGGCGCCCAGCACGGCGGTCATCGTCGACGGGATGGGTGAGAAGCCGCTCTTCACCGACGGCCCGTTCGCCGAAGCCAAGGAGTACATGGCCGGCTTCTGGGTCATCGACGTCCCAACCCGCGACATCGCGCTCGAACTCGCCGCCGAGGCCTCCAAGGCCTGCATCGGCAAGGTCGAGCTGCGGGCGATGATGACCGAGCCGGAGTGATCCCGAGGCGGGTGGCCCGGCGGTAATGTGCCCGCCATGAGCAAGCAGCGGTCGATCGCGGTCGTCGGTGGTGGGTTCGGTGGCGTCGGAGCGCTCGTGATGCTCAAACGCGCGGGTTACGAGGACGTCACCGTCTTCGAGCGCGGCGACGGCATCGGCGGCGTCTGGCACCACAACACATACCCGGGTGCCGCCTGTGACGTGCCGTCGCACCTCTACGAGTTCTCCTTCGCGCCCAACCCGCGCTGGTCCCGCCGCTACGCGCAGCAGCCGGAGATCAAGGAGTACATCGAGGACATCGCCCGCCGGTACGGGGTGATCGATCAGATCCGCACCAAGACCGAGGTGACCGGTGCCCGCTGGGATGCCGGCCGCAACAAGTGGTTGCTCGAAACGAGCGCCGGGCCGCACGAAGCCGACGTCCTGCTGACGGCGTGCGGGCAGCTGTCGATACCGACGGTCCCGCCGATCGCCGGGTTGGAGACGTTCGAGGGGCCTGCGTTCCACACCGCCCGCTGGCAGCACGACGTGAACCTGGCCGGCAAGCGGGTGGCCGTCGTCGGCACGGGGTGCAGCGCGATCCAGACCGTTCCGGCGATCCAGCCCACCGTCGCGCAGCTCGACGTCTACCAGCGCTCGCCCGGCTGGACCATGCCGAAGATGGACTTCGTCTACTCGGAGCGCACCAAGCGGCTGTTCGAGCGCTTCCCGGTGATCCAGAAGCTCGACCGCAAGGCCACCTTCGCCTTCATGGAGCTCGGCGCCATCGCCATGACCCGCAAGCCCTGGCTGCTCAAGCCGTTCGAGGCCGCCGGCCGGCGCAACATCACCAAGGCGATCTCCGATCCCGAGCTGCAGGCCAAGGTCACGCCGACCGACTCGATCGGCTGCAAGCGGCTCATGCTCACTGACGAGTGGTACCCGACGCTCACCAAGCCCAACGTCGAGCTCGTCACCGACCCGATCGCCGAGATCACACCTTCCGGCATCCGCACCGCCGACGGAACCGAACGCCCGACCGACGTCATCGTGCTGGCCACCGGCTTCGCCTCCCATGCGTTCGTCGCACCGATGGAGATCCTCGGCGTCGACGGACGCAGCCTCGCTGACGAGTGGTCCGAGGTCGCCCGCGCCTACCTGGGCATGAGCGTGCCGGGCTTCCCCAACATGTTCCTGCTCTACGGCCCCAACACCAACGGCGGAACCGGCTCGGTGATCGACACGATCGAGTGCGGGATCAACCACGTCATCGCGGCGCTGGAGACGTTGGACCAGCGTGACGCGTCGACTATCCAGGTTCGTCGTACCGCGGCCGATCAGTTCCACCGCGAACTGACTACAGCCTTGAAGGACACGGTCTGGCACTCGGGCTGCACCAACTGGTACGTCGATGAGAAGGGGCACGACCCCAACCAGTGGCCGTGGACGTGGAGTGAGCTCCGCCGACGGACGGCGACGATCGAGCCGTCCGCGTACGAGGTGGCCTGACGAAGCGGTGGGCTAGCCGGACTTGCGGCGGTGCACGCGCTTGCCGCCGCCGACGACCTCCGGGCCGTGGACCTTCTCGGATCCGTCGGCGCCCTCAGCCGAGTTGTGCTTTGCGTCCTGCTTCTTTTCGAGCGCTTCGCGCATCTTGGCCTTGATGTCGTCATTGGTCACGTTGCCACGGTACGGGGTTTCGAGGCCGCCGTTGGCAGGCCTGGTCGGCGGGTCGGCGGGGGAGCGTTACCGTCAGCCCATGGCACACACGATGAGGGTCCGACGCAAGCTCGCCCGTGGGCTGCTTCGGGCGCTGCGCTGGCGGCTCGTCGGCGAGGTTCCGCGCACCGGAATCATGGTGGGCGCGCCGCACACGTCCCGCTGGGACTGGGTCGCGATGCTGGCCATCGCGTGGTCGAGCGGCATGAGCCCGCAGGTGCTGGTCAAGCACACGTACTTCAAGGGGATTGCCGGGTGGGTCCTGCGCCGCACCGGCGGCATCCCGCTGAACCGCGAGGACCCGGGCGCCACGATCCGCGCCCTGCTGGAGGAAGCCAAGGGCGACGCGCCGTTCCTGCTGGTCATCGCTCCGGAAGGCACCCGCGGCAAGGGTGAGTTCTGGAAGCCCGGCTTCTATCGGATCGCGAAGCAGACCGGTTTGCCCATCAGTCTCGGCTTCATCGACGGCCCGACCCGCACCCTCGGAATCGGGCCGACGTTCGAACCGACCGACGACGTCGTGGCCGACATGGACTTCGTCCGCGCTTTCTACGCCGACAAGCAGGGCGTCCATCCGGAGGACCGGACCGAGCCCCGGCTCGAGCTGGAAGGCTCGTAGGCTCACCGCATGGGGAATGTCATCAAGATCAACGCGATCACCGTGCCGGCCGGCGCCGGTGACGAACTCGCGCACCGGTTTGCCGCTCGCGCAGGTGCCGTCGACGGCGCCGACGGATTCGAGGGCTTCGAGCTGCTCCGGCCCACCGACGACCGGGACCAGTGGCTGGTGCTCACACGGTGGCGCGACGAGGAGTCATTCCAGGCCTGGGTCGACTCGCCCTCGTTCGCTGAGGGCCACCGCTCGGCCGTCGAGCGGGCCGGCGGCGAGGCGCCCAAGCCGGTGTCCACGCACAGCGAGGTGTGGTCGTACGAGGTCGCTGGCGGATCTGCGCCGAAGTAGCCACGGTTCGTGAACCACTAGGTTTCGGTTCGGCTACTTCTACCCCGTTTGCCTGCATCGGCACTCGCGCCGCCGCAAGAATCAGGTCAGATTCCTGCGGTCGTAAACGAGGTGGCCACGATGCCAACAGCACAGCTCTCCCGGCTCTCCGCCAGCGATCGCTGCGATCGCTGCGTGGCGCAGGCCTACGTCCGGGTGGAGCTCCCAGCCGGTTCGGAACTGCTGTTCTGTGCCCACCACGCCCACCAGCACGAGGCCAAACTGCGCGAAGTTGCTGCGCTGATCCACGACGAGTCGGATCGCCTCATCGAGGTTCGCGCGGCTGCCACCACGCTGGTGCATCCGTCCCGGCGCGCGCTCGCCTGACGGTTTTTCCGCTGAATCCACGCTGGACGACAACGGTTCGGCTACGGCTCGGTCTCGGTTCGGCAAATTTGGGTAATTCTTTCAGCATCGGCACTCAAATGGCCGAAAGAATCGACTCAGTTCCCCCCGGTTGAGACGAGGTGCCCACGATGTCAACTGCAGAGCTTCTGAGGCTTTCCGCAGTCGATCGATGTGATCGCTGCGGCGCCCAGGCTTACGTTCAGGTGGAGCTCGATGCCGGTGGCGAGTTGCTCTTCTGCGCGCACCATGCCCGCCAACACGCGGACAAGCTGCGTGAGGTTGCGCTCTTGATCCATGACGACACCAACTGCTTGGGCACGATCGCGCCGCGCTGGCGGTGACCGAGCTTCTGTTGTCGGCTACATCAAGGCGCCCGGGTCGTCCGGCACGTCGACGGCTGCCGTACGCAGAGCCTCGATCGGAATGAAGTCCAAGGCACGTGCACTGGTGGATGCCAGGACGACCGGCCCGACCACGCCGGCGTCGTAGGACATCCGCCACCGTCCGGCCACGACGCACCACCGGTCGCCAGGGTTCAACCCGGGGAACTGATACTCCGGCCGCGGGGTGATCAGGTCGTTGCCGATCTCGCGCTGATGCTCGAGGAACTCCGCCGTCACCACCGTGCACACCGCGTGCTGCCCGGCGTCGCCGCAGGTGCAGTTGCCGTCACGCAGGAAACCCGTCATCGGGTCGGTGCCGCACGGCTGCAGGGGCTCGCCGAGCACGTTCAGATCGGTCATGGATGCAGGTTAGACCGCTCAGGAATCTTCGGTGCTGAGGCGATCCTCGAGACCAACCGCCGCCCGGAGCTCGGTGGCGTGACGCTTCGCATCCTGGCCGTCCGGGCCTTCGATCACCATGGCCAACGCGGCCGCGAGAGCGTCGACCTTGCGATGGAGCGCCTCCTCCGACCGGCGGTCGTGGTTGGCCATGAGCGCCACGATGAACAAGGTCACGATCTCGGCCGGGATGACGAGGGCCAGGTACCAGTGGTCGAGCTTGTCAAAGAGGAGAAAGCTCGGGGCCCACAGTGCGGTGAGGATCACCAGGACGATGAAGAAGACGTCGCGCGAGACGATGCGCTGCGCGTGGGCGGCGAGCTCGTCGAACCACTCGCGGTGGTCGTCAATCTCGGATGGCTTCGGGTGCTCCTGCGATTCGCTCACGTCCGCACGGTAGAACGCTCGGGGTTCGTCATCTGGGCTTTCGGGGTGATCCGCGCATGCCGATAGCGTGGTCGACATGCCACGTTCTACTCGTGCGGCCCACGCCGCGGCCCTTGTGCTCATCGCCAGCTTGTCCCTCGCCGCGTGCGGCGACACCGACACCAAGGCGCCGGCCGGCGGTGCCGGCGCCGGTGCGGAGTCCCAGTCCGGTCGCGCGGACCTGGCGCAGGGCACCTTCGCCGACAAGGTCTTCGGTGCCATCGAGGATGCCGGCTCGGCGCAGATCCATTTCGAAAGCGGATCCGGGGGCAAGAAGTTCATCGGCGAAGGCGAGGTCGAGTACGGCGACGACCTGGCCGTCCGCATGACGATGCCCAACCCCGCCGGCGGTGGAGGCAAGCAGGAGATGCTGCTCATCGGCGACACGATGTACATGGGCGTGGGCGACCGGTACATGTCGATGTCGTTGGACACGCTGCGCAGCAGTGGGATGCCCGACATGTCGTCCAACCTCGACCCGAAGGCCCAGAAGAAGGCGTTCGAAGCGGCGCTGACTGATTTCAAGCAGGTCGGCGAGCCGGAGCAGATCGATGGTGTCCAGGCGACTCCGTACGAGATCACGCTCGACCCGTCCAAGGCCCCGGAGACTTTCGGTACGACGACGTCCGAACCGCTGACGTTCACGTACTTCGTCGGGCCGGACAACCTGCCGCGCAAGATGACCTACAAGGACAAGAACGGCGAGTTCGTGGTGACCTACACCGACTGGGGCGCGCCGGTCGACATCAAGGCGCCGCCGGCGGACAAGATCACGCAGGGGTTCGGCTGAGCTACTGCTGGGGGCGGTTCCATTCGATCCAGCCGGTGCCGGTGCGGCCGTCGTTCGTGGTGACCCGCGCCATCGCGCGCGGGAAGTGCGACACCCGGCCGTCCGGTGCGTCCAGCCGCAGCGCGCCGAAGGCCACCGGCTCGACGTTCAGGTGCAGGGTGCCCGGCTCGATCGTCATCTCCGAGCCGGCGATCAGGCCGTCGTCGGCGACCTTCTCGGACATCTGCAGTGAGGTGACCTCGCTGATCTCGTCGCCGGACTGGACGTAGCCGACCCCGTACCCGGGCAGCCCCGGGACGACGACGGCGTGCGTGTGAGTGTCGTCTTCGAGGTGGAAGGCGCTCCACATCCAGTCCGTCGCAAACCAGTCACGCGGGCCCCAGGAATGGTCTCGCTGGCCTGGACCGTTGAACGCGATCTCCTCGTCGCCGACGCGCACGGTGCCGGTCACGCGGCACGGGATCTCGTAGCGGGTGGACTGGCGCCACTGGAACGGGATTCCGCTGGTCTCCCAGACGAGGTC
>DATEDT010000075.1:0-6994 GCA_035281505.1 Aeromicrobium sp.
ACGCCTCGGACGACCACACCTCGCACGAACGAAAGGCCACAATGGCTCGCCTCATCGGAGTGGATCTCCCGCGCGAAAAGCGCGTCGAGATCGCACTGACGTACATCTTCGGGATCGGCAAGACCCGCTCCCAGCAGACCCTCGCCGCCACGGGCATCGACCCGAACACGCGGGTTCACGCGCTGACCGACGAGCAACTCGTCGCCCTGCGTGACCACCTCGAGGCCAACTACCAGACCGAGGGCGACCTCCGTCGTGAGATCACCGCCGACATCCGTCGCAAGATGGAGATCGGCAGCTACCAAGGTCGTCGGCACCGTGCGCACCTGCCGGTTCGCGGCCAGCGCACCAAGACCAACGCGCGCACCCGCAAGGGCCCCAAGAAGACCGTCGCCGGAAAGAAGAAGTAGCCAATGGCTCCCAAGACTGGCGCCAAAAAGGTGCGCCGCAAGATCAAGAAGAACGTGCCCCAGGGCGAAGCCCACATCAAGAGCACGTTCAACAACACCCACGTCACCATTACCGACCCGACCGGCGCCGTCATTGCGTGGGCCTCGGGCGGAACGGTCGGCTTCAAGGGCTCGCGCAAGTCGACGCCCTTCGCCGCCGGCATGGCTGCCGAGGCCGCTGGCCGTCAGGCCATGGAGCACGGCGTGAAGAAGGTCGACGTCTTCGTCAAGGGCCCCGGCTCGGGACGTGAGACCGCGATCCGGTCGCTGAGCGCTGTCGGCCTCGAGGTCGGCACCATCTCCGACGTGACCCCCAGCCCGCACAACGGCTGCCGCCCGCCGAAGCACCGGAGGCTCTGACCCATGGCTCGTTACACCGGTCCCCTCACCAAGAAGTCCCGCCGTCTGGGCGTCGACCTGGTTGGCGGCGACGCCGCCTTCGAGCGTCGTCCCTACCCGCCCGGCCAGCACGGCCGTGCGCGCATCAAGGAGTCCGAGTACCGGACGCAGCTGCAGGAGAAGCAGAAGGCGCGCTACACGTACGGCGTGCTCGAGAAGCAGTTCCGCAAGTACTTCGAGCTGGCGCACCGCCGTCCCGGACGTACCGGCGACAACCTGCTCACCCTGCTGGAGAGCCGGCTCGACAACGTTGTCTACCGCGCCGGTTTCGCCCGCACCCGTCGGCACGCCCGACAGCTGGTGAGCCACGGCCACTTCCTGGTCAACGGCGTCAAGACCGACATCCCGTCGTTCCAGGTCAGCCGGCACGACATCATCGACGTTCGGACGAAGAGCCTGGAGATGACGCCGTTCATCGTCGCGCGGGAGACCCACGACCAGGACACCGTGCCGGGCTGGATGGATGTCTCGCCGGAGCGCGGCCGGATCCTGATCCATCAGAACCCGGTCCGCGAGCAGATCACCGTTCCGATCCAGGAACAGTTGATCGTCGAATACTACTCGAAGATCTGACAACCCCAACGGTGGTTGAGGTGGCGGCGTAGCCGCCCTCGAAACCACCGGTTCGCGGCCGCATCCGCGCCGTGAACCGACAAGCACCGAATACACCGCAACCCAACCCGGCTTTCATATAGCGGTAAGCCGGAAAGGAACACTGAAATGCTGATTGCTCAGCGCCCCGTCCTGTCCGAAGAGGTCGTTGACGACTTCCGCTCCCGGTTCGTCCTGGAGCCCTTGGAGCCCGGCTTCGGCTACACCCTCGGCAACTCGCTGCGTCGCACGCTGCTGTCGTCGATTCCGGGTGCCGCCGTCACGTCGATCAAGATCAACGGCGTCCTGCACGAGTTCTCCACGGTGGCCGGCGTCACCGAGGACGTCACCGAGATCATCCTCAACCTGAAGGACCTCGTCGTCTCCTCCGAGCACGACGAGCCGATGGTTGCCTACCTGCGCAAGAGCGGCGCCGGTGCGGTCACCGCTGCTGACATCGAGACGCCGGCCGGCGTCGAGGTGCACAACGCCGACCTGCACATCGCCACCCTCAACGACAAGGGCAGCCTCGAGATCGAACTCGTCATCGAGCGTGGCCGCGGCTACGTCTCGGCGGCGCAGAACAAGACCGGTGAGGAAGAGATCGGCCGGATGCCGGTCGACTCGATCTACAGCCCGGTGCTCAAGGTGACCTACAAGGTCGAGGCCACCCGTGTCGAGCAGCGCACCGACTTCGATCGGCTGGTCATCGACGTCGAGACGAAGCGCTCGATGCTGCCGCGCGACGCGATCGCGTCGGCGGGTTCGACGCTGGTCGAGCTGTTCGGCCTGGCCCGTGAGCTCAACATCGAGGCCGAGGGCATCGACATCGGCCCGTCGCCGGTCGACGAGCAGCTCGCTGCCGATCTGGCCCTGCCGATCGAGGACCTCAACTTCACCGTCCGGTCGTACAACTGCCTCAAGCGTGAGGGCGTCCACACCGTGGGCGAGCTCATCACCCGCTCGGAGCAGGACCTGCTCGACATCCGCAACTTCGGGCAGAAGTCGATCGACGAGGTCAAGGCCAAGCTTGTCGAGATGGGCCTCGGGCTCAAGGACAGCCCGGCCGGGTTCGACCCGTCGGCCGTCATGGACGCCTACGACGATGACATCAGCTTCGCCGAGGACGAGCAGTACTGATCCGTACTGTTCCGGCGACCGTAACCACCTCTGGAGATAGACGATGCCTACCCCAACAAAGGGTGCCCGCCTCGGCGGGAGCCCGGCCCACCAGCGGCTGATCCTGGCCAACCTGGCTCAGCAGCTGTTCGAACACGGCAAGATCACGACGACCGAGGCCAAAGCGCGTCGGCTGCGTCCGTACGCCGAGGCCCTGATCACCAAGGCCAAGGTCGACACGGTGGCCAACCGCCGCCAGGTCGTCCGGGTCATTCGGGACAAGGGCGTGCTCCACACGCTCTTCACCGAAATC
This sequence comes from Aeromicrobium sp., assembly GCA_035281505.1. Taxonomy (GTDB): domain Bacteria; phylum Actinomycetota; class Actinomycetes; order Propionibacteriales; family Nocardioidaceae; genus Aeromicrobium. The sequence continues at coordinate 2,872 of DATEDT010000075.1, forward strand.
GGCCCGGCCATGGTCACCCGTCCGGGCGGCTACACCCGCATCACCAAGGTGGGTCCGCGCAAGGGCGACAACGCGCCGATGGCCGTGATCGAGATCGTCGAGGCCAAGGACTTCCCGCCGCAGAACCAGACGCCGAAGAAGCCGAAGGCTGAGCCGAAGCCCAGGGCCGCCGCGGTTGAGGAGACGCCGGCCGAGGACGTGGAAACTGACGTCATCCCCGGCGTGCCTGCCGACACCGCCGAGAACGAGCCGGTCGAACTCGCTGAGGTCGAGGCTGCCGCCGAGGCCCTGGAGGAGGCGACCGCCAGCGGGGCCGCTGACGAGGCACCGTCGGATGAGGCTCAGGAAGACAAGCCCAACGCCGAGGACGAGTAAGACTCGCACCAAGGCACACGAACTGGGACGCAGCTACTGACGTGGTTGCGTCCCAGTTGTTTGTACCGACGTCGAGGCCGCGATGCCGATGCAACGTCGATTGAACTAGTCGTACGGGCCACTTGCGGCGCTCGGAGCGGGGCCGAGCTGGCGTCGACCTACTCGTAGATGATGGCTTCGGCGGACCCGATGTAGATGTCGGTCCCGGCGGGAAGCCCGAACTTGGAAGTGCCGAGCGTTATGTGGATGCCGGTCACCCTGATGCCTTGGCGGTCGCCGGGAAGCTGGGTGAGCACCTGCTCGTTCAGGACGACCTTGCCCAGGCCGGCGACGTCGTACGTCCGGTTGGGCTCAATCTCCTTGTCCTCCCAGTTGACCAGGCCGTAGATCGACAGATAGGCGAATTTCGTTCTGCCGGTGAACTGGTACTGACCGTCTGCAAGGCGCTGTGCATTCGCGCTCACGTGGACGCCGTCGGCAATGATGTTGGCGGAGTAGATATTGCCGCTGAAGTTCTCGATCTCGGTCCTGGCCGTGGCCGAGGGGCGCTTGTCGGGGAAGGTCAGGCCGCCGCTCGTCCGCACCCTGACACCATCGGCAGCCAATCCGGCGATGGGGATGGGCGGCAGCGGGGACGGCACCTCCACGGAGGGCACCTCCACGTGAGCGGTCGTGCGATCTGTCGGAGTGCCGTCGGGCTGCATCGCGACCGCGCCCAACTGTCCCGTCCTTACCCGAATCGCATCACTGGCGAGGGCTTCTGCGTAGAGGCCGGAGGCGCTGCCACCGAACTGAGGATCTGCCGTGGCGGGGGCGGTTTGCGGGTTGAGGTCGAGCCAGCCCAGGTTGAGCGGCAAAGTGAGGCCCGGAAGCGCGATCGGGACCGTCGTGCCCAAGATGGTCAGGTCGAGCAGTCCTGTGGCCTCCGGCTCGGCCGGTTCCTCGGCCACCTTCACCTCGTCGGGCTCGGCCTCGGCCTGAGGGGGGTCAATGTCGACCGTGGGAGCCTCCTCGGCGGGGGTCTCTTCGGACGGGACATCCTCGCTCTTGGCCGGTGCCGGAGCTTCGGTTGGAGTTGGGGTGGGAGTTGAGGGCGCCGCCGTTGGGGGTTCGTCAGTCCTGTCCGGGTCGACGGCTGTCGCCGGCGATGGTCCCAACATTGAAAGGGACATGGCCGCGACGGTGCTCGCGACCAAACGCACACAGATGTCAGGACGCATTTGTAACCTTCCTCATGGTCTGAACGAACTACACGCTAGTGGGGTCGGAGTGGTTCCGTGGCTGTTTTGCGTGTTAGGCCGTGCTCTCCGCGCTCTCTGCGCTCTACGTGCTCTACGGGCCGACGCGCGGTGGGATTTGCGTTGCGCTCTGACAGCGCAAGTGGCGAATCTTTCGTCATTTCCGGTGTGGGTGTTTCTGAGATTCTCCTGCAGGCTCCCAGCCACCTCGGTACTTTCTCTGGAGCCTTCAACCGGGAGATTTCATGTCGTTGCGTCACGCCCTCATTGCCTCGGCCGCCTGCGCGCTCGCCATCACGGGGGCCGCTGCCAACCCGGCTGCCGCTGACCGCGAGTCGGGGCGTCCCGGCGACAGTGGACGGGGCGGGCCTGCCCCGTCGCCGGTGACGTCTCTCGTGGTCGAGCCGGATGCCTCGTCGCTGAACCAGAACGTGATCGCTGCCGTCTCAGCGGCGGCTGGGGCGCCGGTCCAGAAGGTGCGCAAGGTCGGTGACAAGTGGATCGTGCAGCTCGCGAAACCGCTGACGGGCGACCGGGCCCGCGCGGTGGCTGCGAAGATCGCGGGGCGCGAGGATGTCGACACGGCTCGACCCAATCCGATCCGTCACGCGTACGCGCAGCCTTCCCCGGTCAAACCGAATGACGCCAAGTTCAGCGCACAGATCAACCTGTGGGATCCGGCGGACCGCATCAGCGGGGTCACGCCGTTTCCGCCTGGCGGCTACAGCGCGAAAGCACCTGCGTTGTGGCGCGCCACCGTGGGTTCCCCCGATGTGATCATTGCGAACCTCGACACCGGCATCGCACAGAACACCGACTTGCCGGCATCGCAACTCGTCCCGGGATACGACTTCGTTTCGGACGACATCTCGGCCGATGACTCCACGCCCGGCCGAGACGCGGACCCCACCGACACCGGCGACACGGACGAATCGTGGGTCTGCGACTACGCCGAGCTCGGCCGCGAGGCCGACAGCTGGCACGGGACCCACACGGCGGGCATCGCCGCCGCGGTCGCCAACAACGAGTACGGGATTGCGGGTGCTGCCCCGGGCACAAGGATCCAACCGGTCCGCGTGCTGGGCCGGTGCGGCGGCACCGACGCGGACATCATCGACGCCATTCGATGGGCGGCAGGCCTTCCCGTGGCCGGAGTTGCCACGAACCCGACGCCCGCCAAGGTCATCAACCTCTCACTTGGCGGTGGAGGCTACGCGGTCCGGGACTGCGCCGAACTGGGCTGGGATGGGGCAATTGCGGACGCGCGTGCCGCCGGCGCGCTGGTGGTCGTCGCCGCCGGCAACGAGTACAGCAACACCGAGGCTGTGGTCCCGGCGGGCTGCGACGGTGCATTCACCGTTGCCGCCAGCGGACGGCGAGGGCTGCAGGCGGTCTATTCCAACTTCGGTCCGGCTGTAGACATCGCCACGATGGGCGGCGACTCGGACGTGGACGGTGTCGGTGTGATCTCGACGATCATCGACAGCCAAAGCGGTGGGCTCGCGACCTACGAGGGCACCAGCATGGCAACACCGCTGGTGTCGGCCGCCGCAGCACTGTTGTTCTCGCTTGGCCTTGACACCGTCGACGAGGTCGAGGCCGGCCTGAGAGCAGCTGCCCGAGCTTTCCCCGCCTATCAGGCAGCCTATGGGGAGTTCGGCGCGGAAGAGGACTTCTTCGACGGCCAGGAGCTCAACTGCGATCCGCCGGACGACGGCAAGCCGGCTGACTACTGGTGCGGCGACGGGATCCTGGATCTGGGACTGGTGCAGGCGCCGTTCCAGGACGCCGCGATCGCCGGCAAGCGTCGGGTGGGCCAAGTGCTCCAGGCGCCGCAGTGGAACGGCCCAGTTGGCGGGCGGACGTACCAGTGGAAGTCGGATGGCGTCGACGTACCCGGTGGCACCGGGCCGACCTTCACGCTGCGGACGACTGACCTCGGTAAGGCGATCTCGGTCGACGTCACTCCGACCGTCCCCGCGTTTGCATCCTTCGCCGCGAGCTACGGACCGACCTCAGCAGTACTCGCGGCATGGTCGACGCCCGTCATTTCCTTCCCGAAGGGAGGGGCCGCCGGAAAGCCGCTCCAGGTGGTCGTGACCATCAACTCGACCGCTCCGGCGAACCGGCGGACAGGGGTCGTCCGGTTCTACGAGGGAACTCGCTACTTGCGGAGCATGACGCTCTCCTCGGGATACCGCGGCACTCGGGCAGCGCTCCTCCCGCCCTTTGGTTCTGGAACGCACACGATTCGGGCCGTTTACGCGTCGAACTCCGACGTGGTGCTCGGGTCCAGCGCCAACCGGGCCTTCAAGCTGCGGTGACTAAGCCCGCGAGCTGACCCGCAGCACGCGGAACCCGCGGGAGCCGGCGATGCGCTCGGTGGGGAAGCCGCTGTCGATGAGCCACCGTTGCAGTGGGTCGGCACCGAGGTTCTTGCCCACGACCAGGTGCGCAGAGCCACCTGGGGCGAGCCGCGGCAGCCATACGGCGAGAAGGGCATGCAGGGC
>DATEDT010000076.1:0-10466 GCA_035281505.1 Aeromicrobium sp.
CGCCGACGGCCCCCAACCGCTGGGCATGCCGCTGCAGTACATGGTCTCCGGGATGGCCGTCGCCGCCGGTCGACGCCAGCCCGAAACGGTCGCCGAGATCGGCTTCAACCCGGTCGGGCAGGTCGTGGGGCAGCTCGGCCGTGTCGAGAAGACCTCAACCGTGATTGAGCGGTGGGTCCAGGAGTACGTCGACGCCACGGTTCGGCTGGAGGAGCTCAACGCTCGGGTGTGATCGCCTGGTCACAACCGAACGGTCACCGCGGAGCCCTCGGCTGAGGACGCGATCGTCACCGAACCGCCGTGCGCTCGCACGATGGCATCGACGATCGAGAGGCCCAGCCCGGTGCTCGCCTCGGTGGTCCAGCGCGAGGAGTCGCCGCGAACGAAGCGTTCGAGGGCGCGATCGGGGTCGTCGAAGCCCGGACCGTCGTCGGCGACAGTGATCTCACCCGGCCGGACGGCGACGGTGACCCTCGTGCCGGCTGGCGTGTGCAGGCGCGCGTTGGCCACCAGATTGGCCACGACCTGACGCAGGCTGCGCTCGTCGCCGGTCACCTCGACCGGTTCGTCGCCGACGTCAAGCACCCATTGGTGATCGGGCGCGAGCAGCCGCGCGTCATCCACCACCTCCACGGCCAGCCGCGAGATGTCGACCGGGTGGCGCTCGAGCTCGCGGCCGGCGTCGAGACGCGCGAGCAGGAGCAGGTCCTCCACCAGCGAGGACATCCGCTCGGATTCGTCGCTGACCTTGGCCAGCGACGTACGCAGGGTCTCCAGGTCGTCCGGGTGTGCCGTGGCCAGGGTGGAGTATCCGCGGATGGTCGCGAGCGGCGTGCGGAGTTCATGGGACGCGTCGGCGACGAACTGACGCACCTGCTGCTCGCTGCGCTGACGCGCCTCGAGCGACTGCTCGATGTGCGCCAGCATCGTGTTCAGCGCGACGCCCACCCGCCCGACCTCGGAGTGTTCGTCGGGATCCGCGACCCGGGGGGTCAAGTCGACCTCGCCGCTGGACAGCGGGAGTCGTGAGACCTCCTCGGCCGTCGCCGCCACATGGCGCAGCGGCTCGAGCTGCCGGCGCACCAGCACGACGCCCGCAGTCCCGGCGGCACCCAGCGCCAAGACGATCAGCACGAGCTCCCAGCGCACGAGCGAGGCGACGGCGTCGTCCACCCTGGACTGGGGGAGGCCGGACACCAGCCGACCATTGGACATGCTGATGGCGGCGACGCGATAGTCGCCGAACTTCGGCAGGCTGACCGTGCGCGGTCGGCCGTCCGGTTCGACCTCGGCCAGCTCTTCGAGAGCCGCGCGCTGAACCGACGCATCGGTGGTCACGCCGCGGCCGCGGGCGAGCAGGATGACACCTGCGGCTGTTCCGTCCGGCTCGATGACGGCCGTCAGCGTGCCCACCCCTTGACCGCGCACGAAGGCCGGCCCGACGCCGGGCGGCCCGGCCGGTCCGAGTCCGGGGATCGGGCCCAATCCCGGCCGAGCGGCGCGGGCGAGACTCCCGATCACCTCGTGGTCCAGCTGATTCAGCAGGTAGGACCGCATGACGAACGCGGTGGCGCCGCCGATGCCGACGGCGGCCAGTGTGAGCAGTACCAAGGTGGTGGCAACCAGCCTCGCGGTAAGGGTCCTCATGTGGCCGGCTTCAAGACGTAGCCGGCCCCGCGCATCGTGTGAATCATCGGGGTCCGGCCGTGGTCGATCTTCTTGCGGAGGTACGAGATGTAGAGCTCGACGACATTGGCCTGGCCACCGAAGTCGTAGTTCCACACGCGGTCGAGGATCTGCGCCTTGCTCATCACCCGTCGCGGGTTCCGCATGAGGAAGCGGAGGAGCTCGAACTCGGTTGCCGTGAGCACGATCTCATCGTTCCCACGCCAGACTTCTCGGCTGTCCTCATCGAGCGTCAGATCGCCCACGGTGAGCACATTCGTCGCCTCCATGCGCCGCGCGCCGGCTCTCCGCATGAGGCCGCGCAGGCGGGCGACGAGCTCCTCGATCGAGAACGGCTTGGTGACGTAGTCGTCGCCGCCGGCCGTCAGCCCGGCCACCCGATCCTCGACGGCGTCACGGGCGGTGAGGAACAGGACGGGGACGTCGGGCTGGCTGGCTCGGATGCGGCGGAGGACTTCGAAACCGTCGATGTCGGGCAGCATGACGTCCAGCACGATCGCGTCGGGCAGACACTCCTTGGCCTGGCGCACCGCCTTGTTGCCGGTGTGCGCGGTGCTGATGTCCCAGCCCTCGTAGCGCAGGGCCATTGAGATCAGCTCGGCAATGTTGACCTCGTCGTCGACGACGAGCACGCGGACGGGCGTGCCGTCAGGCCGCGTCAGCGTTTCGGGAGCCATGCGCCCAGTCTGACGGGCTTTTGCCGGATTCGGCTGTGCCAATCCTGTGAGATTCCTGTGCCGTTGACTACGACTCTGCAACCTTCGATGAGGAGTATTCGTATGCGGCCACCGCTGTGGAACACTGACCGCATGACCGAGCAACCGGACGCCTCGCCTCGGCGAGTCGTCAAGAAGGTTGTCAAGAAGACGGTCGTCCGTCCGGGCGGTCCCAGCTCACCGCGCAGCGCAGGATCACCGATGGGTCGACCGGCTGCTGCGCCTGTGACCAGCGCGTCGTCCGCTCGCCCTGCGCACACTCGCCTGGCCACCGCGGCGCGTGCACAGGCCGCCCGCTCGACGACACAGGCTCCGCCGGTTGCGACCGTGCCGGCCCCGACCCGGGCTGCGCAACCAGCCGCGGCGCCCCGTCGCCGGCGGCCGAGCATGCCGTCATTCTCACTGCCGAGGCCGGACGTCCGCGGCCGCGCCGGCGAACTGGGCCGTGGTGTCGGCCACCGCGTGCACGACGCCTTCGTCGGGGTGCGCCACCGGTTCGAGGACGGATGGGACTGGCTGGTCAGCCTGCGTCTCCCGCACCTTTCTCCGGTGCAGGGGTCGGTGATCACGGGCCTGATCGTGGGCGTCTTCACCGTCACCATCGGCTGGGGCTTCTACGAGATCTTCTCCGCCACGCTCGGCACCAGGGCCGGCGGCGGCTGGGGCTTCCTGGCCTTCGTCTTCCTCTCGTTCGTTGCGTTCGTCATCGGTGAACTGCTCCTGGCCGGTTTCGGCGTTCCGCACGCCGGCGTTGTCAGCATCCTGTCGGTGCTGCTCGTGCTGCTGTTCGTCCTGGTGTTCTTCATCGAACTCGCCGCCGGCATCTGGGCCTGGCTGCTGATCCCGGCGCTGACCGTTCTTGCCTTCGTCACGTCGAGTGCCGTCATGGCGGCGGCCGCGAAGGAGCAAAATCCGCAGCGGCTGCCCTGGGAGCCGGTCGACGAGACGCAGGTCAACCGCGACTGATGATCCGACGGGCCCTCGCGATCCTCGCCGCCGCAGCGCTGGCGGCCGGATGCGCCGGGGGCCCCGACCGACCGCCGGCGTCACCCTCGGCGGCTGCGTCACCCTCGGCGACCCCGGATCCCCAGTCGTTGCCGGCGCTGTTCGACGAGAGCCTCACCGGTGGTGATCTCAGGCGGGGCAGGTTGCTCGGTGACTTCGGGTCGTACCGCAGCTACGAGGCCACCTTCCGCAGCGGCGACCTGACGATCTCGGGAGTGCTGAACGTTCCCGCGGGCAGGGGGCCGTTCCCCGCGGTCGTCCTCAACCACGGCTACATCGAGCCGTCGGTCTATGTCACCGGCCAAGGCATGACCCGCGAGCAGGACTATCTCGCCCGCGCCGGATTCGTCGTGTTGCACAATGACTACCGCGGGCACGCCGGCTCGGACGATGTCGAGCAGACCGACCTGGAGTTCCGTCTCGGCTACACCCGCGATGCGATCGCGGCGGTCAAGGCGCTGCGCGGGATGCCCGAGGTGCGCGACGACCAGGTCGCCCTCGCCGGCCGGTCAATGGGCGGGGGCGTCGTCTTCAACGCGCTCGTCGTGGATCCGGACTTGGTGGACGCAGCGGTCGTCTGGGCGTCGGTGAGCACGCGCTACATCGACAACTTCCGACAGTGGACCGAGCCCGAACGGCCGGACCGCGCCGCCGAGGTGACCGAGCGATGGGGAACCGTCGAGGAGAACCCCGAGTTCTGGGCCGGGTTGTCGTCGCGCACATACTTCGATCGCATCGAGGCCGCCGTGCTGATGCACCACGGCACGCTCGACGAGTCGTGTCCCTACCCGTGGGCGCTGGCCACCCGAGACGCGCTCAGGCGTGCCGATGTCGACGTGAACTTCCAGTCGTATGCGGGCGAGTACCACACGTTCTTCCGTGACTGGGAGCTCTCGATGCAGCGAACGGTCGACTTCCTGCGTACCGAGATGGGCGTGAAGTCGAGCGACTGAGGTCAGACCAGGAGCTCGGCGATCTGGATCGTGTTCAGCGCGGCGCCCTTGCGCAGGTTGTCGCCACTGACGAACAGCACGAGCCCGGTGCCGTCAGCGAGTGCCTGATCCTGCCGGATGCGGCCCACGAGGCTCGGGTCGGCGCCGGCAGCCTGCAGCGGCGTCGGGACCTCGACGAGCTGGACGCCGGGGGCCGACGCCAGCAGTTCGGTGGCGCGCTCGGGCGTGATCGGCCGGTCGAATCCGGCGTGGATCGACAGTGAGTGCCCGGTGAACACCGGCACCCGCACGCAGGTGCCGGAGACGAGAAGCTCGGGGATGCCGAGGATCTTGCGACTCTCGTTGCGCAGCTTGACCTCCTCGACCGTCTCGTCGCCCCGACCTTCGGCACTGAAGTCGCCGGCGTGGGGCAGGACGTTGAAGGCGATCGGTGCCGAGTAGACCTTGGGCGCCGGGAAGTCGACGGCCGAACCATCGTGAGTGAGTGCGTCGGCGTGCTCCACCACGGCCATGGCCTGTGAGTGGAGCTCCTCGACGCCGGCGAGGCCCGAGCCGGACACCGCTTGGTACGTGGAGATCTGCAGTCGAATCAGGCCGGCCTCGTCGTGCAGTGGCTTGAGGACCGGCATCGCGGCCATCGTCGTGCAGTTCGGGTTGGCGATGATGCCGCGTCCGCCCGGGCCGTCAGCCGCCGGAATGTCGCCGGGGTTGACCTCGCTGACGACGAGCGGGATGGACGGGTCGTTGCGCCACGCCGACGAGTTGTCGATGACGGTCACACCCGCCGCGGCGAACCGCGGCGCCTGGACGCGCGACATCGTCGCGCCGGCCGAGAACAGCGCGATGTCCAATCCGGACGGGTCGGCCGTGGCCGCGTCCTCGACGACGATCTCGCCGCCCTTCCACGGCAGCGTCGTGCCGGCGGACCGCTCGGAGGCGAAGAACCGGACCTCGTCGGCCGGGAAGTTCCGCTCCTCGAGCAACCGGCGCATGACAGCACCGACCTGGCCGGTCGCACCGACGACTCCCAGGGAGATGCTCATCGTCCGGTCCCTCCGTAGACGACCGCCTGGACCTCGTCCGCGTCGAGCTCGAAGGCCTCGTGCGCGGCTTGGACCGCGGCATCGACCTGGGCTTCGGCGACGACGACCGAGATGCGGATCTCGGAGGTCGAGATCATCTCGATGTTGACGCCGGCATCGGCGAGCGCCGCGAAGAACTTGGCCGAGATGCCGGGCGCCGAACGCATGCCGGCACCGATGATCGATACCTTGCCGATCGCGTCGTTGTACTGGAGACCCTCGAAGCCGATGTCGCCCTGGGCCTTCGTGAGCGCGTCGATCGCGGTCTGGCCGTCCGCGCGGGGCAGCGTGAAGGAGATGTCGGTCAGGTTCGTGTCGGTGGCTGACACGTTCTGGACGATCATGTCGAGGTTGATCTCGGCGTCCGCCAGCGTGCCGAAGATGGCCGCGGCCTCACCGACCTTGTCGGGCACGCCGACGACGGTGACCTTGGCCTCGCTGCGGTCGTGCGCAACGCCGGAGATGATGGCTTGTTCCATGGTTCCGTCCTTCTGGACCTCGTCGGCCTTCACCACCCACGTCCCCTCCCTCTCGGAGAAGGAGGAGCGCACGTGGATGGGCATGTCATTGCGGCGGGCGTACTCGACGCACCGCAGGTGCAGGATCTTGGCGCCGTTGGCCGCCATCTCCAGCGTCTCCTCGTAGGAGATGCGCGGAATCTGGCGGGCTGTCGGAACGATGCGCGGGTCGGCGGTGAAGATGCCGTCGACGTCGGAGTAGATCTCACAGACCTCGGCCTTCAGTGCGACGGCGAGCGCAACGGCAGTGGTGTCGGAGCCTCCGCGACCCAAGGTGGTGATGTCCTTGGTGGTCTGCGAGACACCCTGGAAGCCGGCGACGATGGCGACGTCGCCGTTGGCGATGGCCTCCTGGACGCGGCCGGGGGTGACATCGATGATCTTCGCTCGGCCGTGGGAGGCGTCGGTGATGACGCCCGCCTGGGATCCGGTGAAGGATCGCGCGGACTGGCCGAGGTTGCCGATCGCCATCGCAAGCAACGCCATCGAAATGCGCTCGCCCGCGGTGAGCAGCATGTCGAGCTCGCGCGGGTGGGGCAGCGGCGAGACCTGGTCGGCCAGGTCGATCAGTTCATCCGTGGTGTCGCCCATGGCCGAGACCACGACGACGACGTCGTGGCCGGCCTTGCGCGTGGCAACGATCCGTTGTGCGACGCGTTTGATGCCGGCGGCGTCCGCGACGGACGAGCCGCCGTACTTCTGCACCACGATGCCCACGAGAAATCCTCAGGATGAATGCGAATGGGCGGGTCGAGCCCCGCGTCCAACAACAGTGCCCAATGCTATCGGTTTGATTCCCGCAGGTCCGAGCCAGTTTTAGGCGATGGCGGTGCGGCCCTCGAAGGCCCGGCCGAGGGTGAGCTCGTCGGCGTACTCCAGATCGCCGCCGACCGGCAGCCCACTGGCCAGCTTGCTCACGCGCAGGCCGAGCGGGGAGAGCATCCGGATGAGGTAGGTGGCCGTCGCCTCGCCCTCGAGGTTGGGGTCGGTGGCGATGATGACCTCGGTGACGGTGCCGTCCTGCAGGCGCGTCAGCAGTTCCTTGATGCGCAGTTGGTCAGGGCCGATGCCCGCGATCGGGCTGATCGCGCCGCCCAGCACGTGATAGCGGCCCCGGAACTCGCGGGTGCGCTCGACGGCGACCACGTCCTTGCTCTCCTCGACGACGCAGATGACGTGCGGGTCGCGTCGCGGGTCGGTACAGATCTTGCACTCGACATCGACGGTCACGTTCCCGCAGGTCGCGCAGAAGTGGACCTTGGCCTTGGCCTCGGTGAGGGCGGTCGCCAGTCGGGCGACGTCGGCCGGGTCCGCGTCGAGGATGTGGAACGCGATGCGCTGGGCGCTCTTCGGACCGACTCCGGGCAGACGCCCGAGTTCGTCGATGAGGTCCTGAATCAGCCCGTCATACATAGGAATCCCAGCCTAGTCCCGGCACACCCATGGGCCGGGCGCGGCCGCGCCGAACTCAGGAGAGTTGGAGTCGGATAGCCACGACGTCGTCGTCCGCAATGCCTTCGGCCTGTCGGACGGACTTCTTGACCGGCAACACGAAGCTCTGAGAAGCCTTGTCCGGGAAGACCGACGTCTCCCAGGTCGAGCCGCCGATCGTGGCGCGCACCTTGACCGACCCGAACCCGCTCCGTTCGGTCATCCGCAGCTCGTCGGCGACGTCGTCCGGAAGCCGTGCGAAGCGCCAGCTGCCGGGCTGGTCACCGGCCCAGGAGAAGACCGCGGCGTTGAAGTCCCACGCCCGAGGGTCGGCGCTCATCGCAGGAAGTTCGCCAACAGGTCGTGACCGTGGCTGGTCAGGATCGACTCGGGGTGCATCTGGACGCCTTCGACGGGGAACCTTGTGTGTCGAACGCCCATCACAATTCCGGAGGCCGTGCGGGCGGTGACCTCGAGTTCAGGCGGCAGCGTCGACTCGTCGATCACCAGCGAGTGATACCGCCCGCAGGTCAACGGCGACGGCAGCCCGTCGTAGACGCCGCGCCCGTCGTGATGAACCAGCGACGGCTTGCCATGAACGACTTCAGGGGCCCGCACCACCGTGGCGCCGAAGGCTTCGCCGATCGCCTGATGGCCCAGGCAGACGCCGAGGACGGGCGTGGTCGGGCCCAGACGTCGGATGAGGTCGACGCTGACGCCGGCCTGTGCGGGAGTTCCCGGACCCGGCGAAACGATGAGGTGCGTGAAGTCCCTGCGGTCCCGAGCGGCCACCAGCTCCGCGACCGTCGCAGTGTCGTTGCGCACGACTTCGGCGTCGGCGCCGAGCTCGCGGACGTACTGGACGAGGTTGTAGACGAACGAGTCGTAGTTGTCGATGAACAGGACGCGGGCCGACTCGGGCCACACCCGCGGCGTCGACGGAGGTGCGCTCAGCCGCCCCTCGATCAGTGCGGCGGAGAGTGGCCCCGGCACCCATGCGCCCATGCCCTCGATCGACGTGATGGGCACAACTCCACGCAGGGTGTTCGACACGAACACCTCACTGGCGCGTGCCAGGTCTTCGGTGGTCAACCGGCGCTGGAGCACCGGGACGCCGGCTGCAGTCAGCTGTTCGATGATGCGGGCGCGAGCCGTCCCCGGCAGGATCCGGCCGTCCAGCGGCGGAGTGTGCACGCCGTCGTCGAGGACCACGAAGATGTTCGCGCGCCCCGATTCGAGCACGCTGCCGTCGGTGTCGATCAGCAACGGATCGACGGTGCCGGTGACGGGTCCGAGCACGGACCGATCGATCCACTTGTGCTGTCCCAGGCCGCCCGGGACGATCTTCGGGGTCAGCCGCCACGTGGACGCCGGCGGATGGAGTTCAGCGGTCGACATGCGGACCGAAACATCAGCGGAGTCGGCGTCCGGAATCGCTTCGATCCGCAGCCGATGGCGCCCGGGTAGCCCCGCTGCTTTGTGGCGCACGGCTTCGTCGAGGCCGGCGCGAACTGTGGTGCCGTAGACCGCACGGACGCTTGCGTCCAGCCGGGCGATGTGGGCTTCGAGGTCGACCGGGTCGCCGTCCAGCACGAGCAGCGTGGTGAAGACGCCCTGGGTCACATCGACGGGCCGCGAAAGCATTGCTGGGTTGGTGATGATGTCGACGTCGTCAGCTGCCGGCTTGGATCCGGCCGCCGACTCGAGAGCCGGATCGAGCTTTCCGCCGATGGCGTCGACGAGCGGACGGGCCTTGACCAGGAGCTCGGCGTACTCGCCCTCGGGCGTCGAGTCGGCGACGACGCCGCCACCCACGCCGAGCCACACCCGGTCGTGCGCGATCTCGAAGGTGCGAATGACCACGTTCAACTCCAGCGTTCCGTCGGGCGAAACATGGCCGATGGCGCCGGTGTAGGCCTCGCGGGAGGTGGGCTCGAGCTCGGCGGCGATCTCCATCGCGCGCACCTTGGGGGCGCCGGTGACGGAGCCGGGTGGGAACGTTGCCCGCAGGAGCGCCGAATGTGGAACGTCGTGACCGACGTGTCCGACGACGTCGGAGACCAGATGCCAGACCGCGTGGCGCTCCGGCCGGACGAGGGCCGGCACCCGGACGCTGCCCGGCGTGCTGACGCGGCCGAGGTCGTTTCGCATGAGATCGACGATCATGACGTTCTCGGCCCGGTCCTTGGCTGAGGCGACGAGCTCGCTGACGTCCGCATCGAGCGGGGCCGTGCCCTTGATCGGTGAGGTCAGTACTTCGTCGCCCGTCCGCCGCAGGAACAGCTCCGGCGAGAAGCTGGCGATGGCTCCGTCGCCGCCGTCGATGAAGGCCGCATAGGCGGGGGCGAGCGATTCGACGCCGACGCAGAACAGGTCGAGCGCGTCACCACTGAACGATGCCTCCAGTCGTGCGCAGAGGTTGACCTGGAAGATGTCGCCGGCCGTGATGTGGTCGAGGGCCCGTGCGACGCTGCGGCGATGCCCGTCCGGTGTCGGCGTCATGGCGAAAGTCCCGACCTCGTACTGCCGCGACGTGGGTGGAGTCGTCAGCCGCGCGATCAGTGGCCCCGGGTCCGCATCGGGCAGGTGCTCGACGAACCACGACCCGTCCACGAGGCGCAGCACCACGTCGTAACGGGCGATGCGGTGTTCTGGTTGGGGGGTCGGGCGGGCCGCGAACTCCGGCAGTGACTCGATCCGGGAGCCGAGCCGATAGCCCCAGCTGCCGATCCACCACCCATCGGCGACGTCGACCGCGGCAAACGGATCGTCGTCAGTGGCGACCACCTGTATCGGGTCGCACGCGATGAGCGCCTCGCCCTGATGCCAGTCGCCGATGAGCGCGGCGAGGTGCTCGGAGCCGCGCAGCCGGCGCAGGACGTCAACCGGCTCGATCCCCCGCTGGCCGGAGCCAGCGTCCCGGCGGGAGGTACCCCCACCGAGGTCGAGCGGCACCCGGGCCGTCCGGGCGGGGTTCACGTCGACTCGTCGATGACTTTCCCGCCGAGCTCGGTTGCCACGAGCTGCTCGGGATCAAGGGGCGAATCGATGACCGGATCATCGGGGTGCGCCGCA
>DATEDT010000077.1:0-6035 GCA_035281505.1 Aeromicrobium sp.
CCATGGGACGACTGGTCCGGGAACAGTCGCCACTCGTGGTCGATCTCGGTCAGTGCAGCGAAGGTCGAATCCAAGTACTCGTCCATCGGCAGGCTCAAGGCGATGCAGGTCACCAGTCGCAACGGGTACGGCGACTGGGGCGGTCGGGTGCGCAGCCTGAAACTGATCGGTTCGGCAGGTTCGAAGACGATCACCGGCAACGACGCACGCTGGGCCTTCGGGCTTCGCAGCAACTGGTTCACCTTCTGATCCGGCGTACCCGCTCGCCCGAATCGCGCGTAGAGCCATCCCGCCGGTGACTGCCATACTTCGGCCATGAGCTCGTTGTCCCGGTCGTTGCCGCTTTCGCTGGCGCTGTCAGCCGTGGCCTACGGCGCTGCCCTCACATTCGCGGCGTGGCTGTTCCGCGGGTTCCGGGTGGAGCTCGGGTGGCTCGTTGCCGCCGTCGTGCTCTTCATGCTGTTGACCGTCGCCCTGCGGCGGATCATCCTGAGCACCGTCGACCGGATTGCACGCGGCTACACCCTGATTGGCGGACTGGTCCTGACCTTCGTGGCGCTCACGCTGACGGACTGGCTCGTTCCCGGCGACGGATTCGACATCGATGGCGGTTCCACCTGGTTCGGAGTCACCGCCATCGTGTGGGCAGCCGGCGTCGCATTCGGCGAGGCCGACAGCAAGGCTCCTGCCGGTACCCCCGGCCAGAGCCCGGTCACGCCGTAAGGCTCTACGAGCCGACCGGCTTGGCCGTCGGCGTACGCGACTGTCGCCGACGAATCAGGAATGGATGTCGGCGACGACCGCGCCGGCACCGATGGTCTCGCCGACCGTGGCCGCGAGGTTGCTGATCGTGCCCGCCTTGTGGGCGTTGATCGGCTGCTCCATCTTCATCGCCTCGATGACGACGACGAGATCGCCCTCGGCGACCTCCTGACCGTCCTCGACCGCGATCTTGACGACCGTGCCCTGCATGGGCGAGGTGAGCGAGTCGCCGCTGACCGCGGCAGCGCCGCCGCCTCCGGCCTTGCGCTTCGGCTTCTTGGCGCCACCACCGGCGGTGGCGATCGCACCCAGGCCACCCGGCAGGACGACCTCGACGCGCTTGCCGCCGACCTCGACGGTGACCTTCTGCCGCTCCTCGGGCTCCTCGATCTCGGCCGCGCCGCCGCCGTAGGGCTGGAGCTGGTTGTCGTAGTCGGTCTCGATCCACGTCGTGTAGACGTCGAACGAGCCGTTCGCCGCGGTGTACGCCGGATCGTCGACGATCGAGCGGTGGAACGGGATGACCGTCGGCATGCCGTCGACGACGAACTCGTCGAGGGCACGGCGCGAGCGCTCGATCGCCTGCTCTCGCGACGAGCCGGTGACGATCAGCTTGGCCACGAGCGAATCGAAGCTGCCGGGGATCGTCTCGCCGATCTCGTATCCGGAGTCGACGCGGATGCCCGGGCCGCTCGGCGGATTCCATGCGGTGAGCGTGCCCGGAGCCGGCAGGAAGCCACGGCCGCCGTCTTCGGCGTTGATGCGGAACTCGATCGAGTGACCGCGAATCTCGGGATCGCCGTAGCCAAGCTCCTCGCCGGCGGCGATGCGGAACATCTCGCGGACGAGGTCCAGGCCGGTGACCTCCTCGGAGACCGGGTGCTCGACCTGGAGGCGGGTGTTGACCTCGAGGAAGCTGATGGTGCCGTCGTGCGCCACGAGGAACTCGCACGTGCCGGCGCCGACGTAGCCGGCCTCCTTGAGGATGGCCTTGGACGACGCATAGAGGCGTTCGATCTGGTCGTCGGTCAGGAACGGGGCCGGCGCTTCTTCGACCAGCTTCTGGTGGCGGCGCTGCAGCGAGCAGTCACGGGTGGAGACGACGACGACATTGCCGTGCTGGTCGGCCAGGCACTGGGTCTCGACGTGGCGTGGCCGGTCCAGGAACTTCTCGACCAGGCATTCGCCGCGGCCGAAGGCTCCGACCGCCTCGCGGACGGCCGATTCGTAGGCCTCGGGGATCTCCTCGAGGGTGCGGGCGACCTTGAGGCCGCGGCCGCCGCCGCCGTAGACGGCCTTGATGGCCACCGGCAGGCCGTGCTCCTGAGCGAACGCGGCGACTTCGTCGGCGTCCTTGACCGGGTCCTTGGTGCCCGGCGCGAGCGGTGCCTTCGCGCGCTCGGCGATGTGCTTGGCCTTGGCCTTGTCGCCGAGGGCGTCGATGGCCTCGGGGGAGGGGCCGATCCAGATCAGCCCGGCGTCGATGACCGCCTGCGCGAAGTCGGCGTTCTCGGCGAGGAAGCCGTAGCCGGGGTGCACGCTGTCGGCGCCGCTGCGCTCGGCGATGTCGAGGATCTTCGGGATCGACAGGTAGGACTCGGCCGGCGTCGCACCGTCCAGGCTGTAGGCCTCGTCGGCGAGCCGGACGAACAGTGCGTCTCGGTCCGGCTCGGCGTACACGGCGACGCTGCCGATTCCGGCGTCCTTGGCGGCACGAATGACGCGGACGGCGATCTCGCCACGGTTGGCGATCAGGACCTTCTTCAGTGCCTGGGGGGAATTGCTCACAGTTCTCCTCGAGCGGTGCGGGCTGCGACGGCAGTCTAGTCAGTAGGCTCAGGGCGAGGAACGGGAGGAGTTCTGATGAGGTCTCGCGGGTTGTTGCTGCTCGTCATTGTCGTGATCGGTGCTGGTGCTGCGTACTGGTACCTGCAGCCCAAGGAAGGGTCGACGCAAACGTCCACGGAGTACACCTCGAAGCACGGCGATTCGGTGACGGTCAACGCACCGAAGTCCGGTGAACAGATCAGCAGCCCGCTGACGATCAGCGGCGTCGTGCCCGGTCCGTGGTCGTTCGAGGCCAACTTCCCGGTCGAGATCGTCGATGCCGACCGCACGAAGGTCGCCGAGGGATACGCCACCGTCGAAGGCGACTGGATGACGACCAAGCCGGTCCGCTTCACCGCAACGGTGCCGTTCAAGGCGCCGGTGAGCGAGGACGGCTTCGTGGTCATTCGCAAGGCCAACCCGTCGGGCGATCAGGCCACCGACGATTCGGTCGAGGTCCCGATCAAGTTCGGCCCCGGTTAACGATCGTTAACAAGGCAGGTTAGGCTCTGGTCATGGGCCAATACCTGTCACTGACGCCGGAACACGAGGCCTTTCGTCGGACGGTTCGTGAGTTCGCCGAGGCTGAAATCGCGCCGTATGTGGCGCAGTGGGACCGCGACCACCACTTCCCGGTGGACCTGATCCACAAGATGGGCGACCTCGGGTTGTTCGGCCTCATGGCGCCGGAGGAGTACGGCGGTGCCGGCGGTGACTTCACCAGCCTGTGCCTTGCCATCGAAGAGGTCGGACGGGTTGATCAGGCACTCGGGGTCACGATCGACGCTGCGGTGGGTCTCGGCATGGGCCTGTTGGCTGAGCACGGCAGCACCGAGCAGAAGGATCGCTGGCTGCCCGATCTGGTCGCGGGTCGCGCGTTGGCCGGATTCGGCCTGACCGAGCCGGGCGGTGGCTCGGACATCCGGGGTCTGAGCACCAAGGCGGTCCTCGACGGCGACGAGTGGGTCATCAACGGCTCCAAACAGTTCATCACCAACTCGGGAACGGACATCACGTCCATCGTCATCACCGCGGTGAGGTCGGGGACGTCCGATTCGGGCCGCCCGGAGATCTCGGCAATCATCGTCCCGGCCGGTACCCCGGGATTCACGGTGGAGCCCGCCTACGACAAGCTCGGCTGGCACATCAGCGATACCCATCCGCTCAGCTATGTCGACGCTCGCGTCCCGGCTGATCATCTGCTCGGCGAGCGTGGACGGGGCTATGCCCAGTTCCTGGCCGGCTTGGATGACGGTCGTGTGGCGATCTCCGCACTTGCCGTGGGCTGCATTCAGGCGTGTCTGGAGATGTCGGTCGAGTACGCCGGGCAACGAGTGGCGTTCGGAAAGCCGATCGGTGCGAAGCAGGGGATCACGTTCCAGATCTCCGACATTGCCACGATGGCGCACGTGGGTCGCGCGGTGACCTACGACGCGGCCGCCATGCGCGACGCACTGACGCCGGAGTCGTCCAAGGCCGAAATCGCCGCCTACAAGCAGGCAGCCGCAATGGCCAAGCTCTACACCACCGAGGCCGCCGTCACGGCGACCCGCATCGCCACGCAGGTCTTCGGCGGCTACGGCTTCATGGAGGAGTACCCGGTCGCCCGGTTCTACCGCGACGCGAAGATCCTGGAGATCGGCGAGGGCACGTCGGAGGTCCAGCGGATGCTCATCGCCCGAGGGCTCGGCCTGCCGGTCGAGTAGGGCGTGCCGTCCCCATGGCGAACCCGTGGAGAATGACACCGTGAAGATCGCTGTCCGCCTTGCCGCGTTCGCGGCCGTGCTCGCCGCCTACTACGGGATCGCCGTCCTGCTGCCGGCAGAGAACCAGTCCGTGGCCGGACTGGTGGCGATCGCCACCGTGGCCGTCGGCGTGTTCCTCTGGGCGCGACGGGATGGCCGCACGGCCGACCTACCGGATGGCCTGCGCGACTGGCTGGTGGTGACTGCGGTCGTCTCGGTGCTCTGGTGGGTGACGCTGCTGATCTTCGAAGGCGCCGATGACGTCGCCACGCGGCTGAGCGACCAGTTCCTCTCGGTCGTCCTGACCGCCGCCGTGCTGTTCGCGCCGGCCGTCGTCGGCCTCCTGCTCGGCCGCGACGGTCGAGGGGCCTGACCGACCCGTCAGCGCCGCACCCAGAGGTCGGTCCAGGTGATCCCGAGATCGGCGACCAGCTCGCGCAGCAGCGGCACGCTGATGCCGACGACGTTGTGTGGATCGCCTTCGATGCCGCGGACGAAGGCTGCCCCCAGGCCATCGATGGTGAACGCCCCGGCCACCCGCAGCGGTTCGCCGGAGGCCACATAGGCGTCGATCTCCGCGTCGGTGACGTCGGCGAAGTGCACGACCGTCGAGGCGGTCTCGACGAACTCGCGGCCGCCCAGGCGGACGCAGTGACCGGTGTGCAGGATGCCGGACTTGCCGCGCATACGTCGCCAGCGCATGGCTGCGTCGCGGGCGTCGTCGGGCTTGCCCAGGATGCCGTTCTCGAAGGCCAGGACCGAGTCACAGCCGATCACGAGAGCCTCGGGATCGTCGAGCCGCGCGGCCACGGCCCGGCACTTCAGCTGGGCCAGCGCTGCGGCGAGATTGGCCGCGTCGTGGGACTGGACGCTGTCCTCATCGACGCCGGAGACGACGACCTCCGGGTCCAGCCCGGCCGCCACGAGCGTCGCGAGCCGCGCGGGGGACGCCGACGCCAGAACGACCCGGGTCATGTCACGCCCAGGCTGAGCGACGCCAAGCGTCGGGACCGGGCCGGTGTGCGCCGCGGACGGCGCGGGCCGGATGGCCCCATTCGCTGCGCAGCGGCTTCTTCGCCGGGGTGCCGGACGCGCTGCGCGCAGCAACGACGGCGACCAGCGCGGCCAGTTCCTCGGGGGTCGGGTTGCCCTTGACGATGCGAAGGAGTGGTTTCGAGGCCGGCTCCGCCGGCACCTCAACCACCGCGGGGTCCTGTTCGTCGCTCACAGTGCTGGATCCGTTCGCTTCGCTCACAGCGGGATGTTCCCGTGCTTCTTCGGCGGCAGGGTCTCCCGCTTGGTGCGCAGCAGGCGCAATGCCTTGACCACCTCGGCGCGGGTTTCGGCCGGCTCGATGACGGCGTCGATGTAGCCGCGCTCCGCCGCGAGGTACGGGTTGCACAGCGTGTCCTCGTACTCGGTCATGAGCTCGGCGCGCTTGGCGTCGGGATCGTCGGCCTCGGCGATCTCGCGGCGATACAGGATGCCGACGGCACCGGATGCGCCGACGACGGCGATCTGGCCGGACGGCCACGACAGGTTGATGTCGGCACCGAGGTGCTTGGAGCCCATGACGTCGTAGGCGCCGCCGTAGGCCTTGCGGGTGATGATCGTGACGAGCGGCACGGTCGCCTCGGCGTACGCGTAGATCAGCTTGGCGCCGCGGCGGATGATGCCGTTCCACTCCTGCTCGGTGCCGGG
>DATEDT010000078.1:0-34871 GCA_035281505.1 Aeromicrobium sp.
CATCGCCGAGCCGGAGCGGACGATGGGCTTCCTCGCGCCGAGCCATCCCGGCGACACCCTCGTTGCCCGCAATCTGGCCGCGACGCGCGCCTGGTACGAGTGGGCGGCTGTCGACCTGGGCCGATCGGCACTGGTGGACCGTGCCCTGGCCTGGCTCGAAACGAACCTCCCCGATGCGTCCGAGAGCGTGGTGACGTGGGGCGACGCGCGCATCGGCAACACGATGTATCGCGACTTCGAGCCCGTCGCCGTCCTGGATTGGGAGATGGCGACGCTCGGGCCGCGCGAACTCGACGTCTCGTGGCTGATCTTCGCCCACCGTGTGTTCCAGACCATCACCGAGTTCATGGGCCTGGACGGGATGCCGGACTTCCTCGCTGAGCACGAGGTGCGCGAGACCTATGAACGCCTGAGCGGTGCGCAGCTGGGGGACCTGACCTGGTATCACCTCTACAACGGCGTGATCTGGTGCATCGTGTTCATGCGCACCGGCCTGCGCCAGGTTCACTTCGGCGAGATCGAGCTTCCGGACGACATCGAGACTCTCTTCCACTGTCGCCCGTTGGTCGAGCAGCTCCTGGCCGAGGTGGGGGCCTGACATGGCCGGGCCAGCGGGCGCGGAGCACGGCCTCCACGGCGAGTACGTCGGGCTCGGCCCGCTCGACGAGTACCCCATTCATCAGGTGCCTCGGCCCGTGGCCTGGGCCGGCAGCAGCGACCGCCACTTCTACGACCGCTCCTACCTGAACTGCCACGACCGCACCGGTGACCTCTTCCTGATCACCGGCATGGGCTTCTATCCCAACCTCGGTACGAAGGACGCGTTCGTCCTCATCCGACGCGGTGACATCCAGACCGCCGTACACCTCTCCGATGCGGCCGACCCGCGCGCCGCCGACCGGATGGGGCACCAGGTCGGGAACTACCGCATCGACGTCATCGAGCCGCTGTCGCAGCTGAGGGTTGTCCTGGAGGAGACCGAGGGGATCGCCGTCGACCTGACCTGGCGGGGGCTGTATCCGGTCATCCAGGAACAGCCGCACATCATGCGGCAGGGGTCCGGCACGGTGCTCGACGCCCAGCGGTTCGCCCAGGTCGGCAGCTGGGAAGGATCGATTGCGATCGAGGGGGAGACCATCCCGGTCACCCCGGACACCTGGATCGGGTCCCGGGACCGCTCCTGGGGCATCCGCCCCCAAGGCGAGGCCATCCCTGCCGGCAAGCCCGCGGACCCGCCCTTCGAGGGGATGTGGTGGCTCTACCTGCCGATCGGGTTCGACGAGTTCTGCGTGTGCCTGATCGTGCAGGAGGCTCCGGACGGCTACCGCGTCCTCAACGACTGCACGCGGGTGTGGAAGGACGGCCGGGTCGAGCAGCTCGGCTGGCCGCAGGTGCACGTCCACTATCGCGCGGGAACCCGGATTCCGACGGGCGCGACGATTCGGTGCACCACGCCGTCCGGCGAAGAGCTCAGGCTCGACGTGGAGTCGAGGCTGGGAGTGCCGATCCACGTTGGCGGCGGCTACGGCGGTGACTCGGACTGGGCCCACGGCGTCTGGAACGGGCCGGGGTTCGCCGAGCGGCGCACCTACGACCTCAACGACCCGCAGGTAGTCGGGCGCGTGCCGTTCGGCTTGCTCGACCACGTCGGGCGGGCCACGGTAAGCGGTCCCGGCGCAGGCGTCCCGGAGGGCTCGGAGGGCTGGGGGTTGTTCGAGCACGGTGTCCTGGGGCGGCACGACCCGAGCGGCTTCAAGGACTGGTTCGACGCCGTGTGACCTGACCGCTGCCGTGACAGACTCGGTGCTGGTGGGACGTTGCGGGAGGGCGCGCGCATGGACGGCTACTTCGCGAGCGATTCGATGGTGGTCCGCGCGCTGCGACAGCGCGCCGTCGCCCTGACCTACGGCCAGCGTGCGCTCGTCATGGGGGCCTTGCACCCCCGGCTCTTCGTGGGCACCGCGCAACACACCGAGCACCGCGAGACGCCCTACACCCGCCTGGGCCTCACCGCCCGGCTGTTCGAGGCGGTCTTCCTGGGTTCGAAGTCCGAAGCCGACCGGGCACTGCAGTTCGCCGCCAAGAGGCACGCCCAGGTGCGCGGCACCATGGGCGTCCACGGCGGCCCGACGCATCCGGTCGGTGCTCCGTACTCGGCTGCCGATCCGGGTTTGATGTGGTGGACGGCCGCCTTCACGCTCGATTCGGTCGAGTTCATGCACGATGCGTTGGTGTGGCGGCTGCGCGACGACGAGCGTCAGGACCTCTTCGACGGCTTTGTCCGATGGGCCGAGCTGTTCGGGATGCCCAGGGAGGCGGCGCCCGGCTCGTATGCCGAGTTCCGGCAGTCCTTCGACGCATGGCTCGTCTCCGACGAGCCGCACCTGGTTGACGAGGCATACCTCGTCGGCCGGCACATCGCCGGCGTGTCGGGCTATCACCTGGCGCTCGGCGCCGTGACCTCGCCGGTCTTGCGGACCCTGATTCAGGGCAGCCTTCCGCCGGCGGTCCGCGCGGCCTATGACCTGCAGTGGGGGCTGCAGGACGAGCTCGCCTGGCGTCTGCTGAGTTCGGCGATCCGCACCGGACACAGCCGCGTCCCGCTGCTGGCGGGCACGCCGCTGCTCCGTGGCCGCAGCGCCGAGTTCTACAAGGCGGCTGCGCGCGGCGAGCAGGCCGCGCTGCGTCGCGGGCGGGTCAGCATCCCCGGTGTCTCCGATACCTCTCCGATCACGAAGCCGGCCCGTGCGTGAGTAAATCCGGCGGTCTGCGATCGTTCCGCGGTCGCCGTACCAGCGCGGCAGCGAGCAATCCACCGGCGGCCAGCAGTCCGGCGCAAATCCACATCGCGGTGACGAACGCCGGTTGAAGCGTCGCCGCGTCGTCGAAGCCGTCCGGGCCGATCTGCGTGACGAGCGGCAGGACGGCGATGGCGAGCAGGCCACCGATGCGGGCGACCGCATTGTTCACGCCGCTGGCGATCCCGGCGCGGTGGTCGGGGACCGCCGCCAAAGCGGTCGCGGTGAGTGGCGTGACCATGGTGGCCAGGCCGATCCCGAAGACGACGGTGGGCGCGATCACGTCGACCAGGTAGGACGATTGCGCATCGACCCGCGTGAGGGCGACCACGCTGCCCGCCATGATCAACGGTCCGACGCTCATCGGGATGGTCGGGCCGATGCGGTCTGACACCGTGCCGGCCAGGGGCGAGAACAGCAGCATGCAGACGGTCAGCGGGAGCAGCGCGAAGCCGGCCCGCATCGGGGACTCAAGGGAGACCACCTGAAGGGCGACCACCAGCCACATGACCATGCCGC
The DNA here is from genome assembly GCA_035281505.1 of Aeromicrobium sp. Lineage (GTDB taxonomy): Bacteria > Actinomycetota > Actinomycetes > Propionibacteriales > Nocardioidaceae > Aeromicrobium. The sequence goes on from DATEDT010000078.1 coordinate 3,318, forward strand.
TGAGCGCGGCGTACACGAGAAAGGTGACGAGGTTCGTGGCGCTGAAGGCGCGCGACCGGAAGACGTCCAGCGGCATCATCGGGGCCGCGGTCCGACCCTCGTGCACGACGAACGTGACCAGGCCGGCGGCGCCGAGGAGGCTCATCGGCAGTGAACCGACCGTCAGGCCGTAGGTCAGCCCGCCCAGTCCGACCACCGCGCAGGCGACGCCGAAGAAGTCGGAGCGCCGGGGCGCGTCAGCGTCCTTCGTCTCGGGGATGTGCCGCGCCAGCAGCAGCACCAGAGCCGCAACCGGCAGGTTGACCAGGAACACCCACCGCCAGCTGCCGATCTCCAGCAGCCAGCCACCCAGGAGCGGGCCGATCACGGCTGCGGTGGCTCCGAATCCGGACCAGATTCCGATCGCGCGGCTGCGATCCTCCGGCCGAAACGACGCCTGCAGGATGGCGAGGCTGCCCGGCGTGAGGAGGGCGCCGCCGATGCCTTGGAGACCGCGGGCCGCCACCAGTAGCCCGACGTTGGGAGCGATCCCGCAGAGCAGGCTGGCGCCGGCGAACCAGACCACGCCGACCACGAAGACGCGTCGACGTCCCAACCGGTCGCCGAGCGATCCACCCAGCAGGATCAGGGCGGACAGCGTCAGCGTGTAGGCGTTCACCGTCCACGTGAGGCCGGCCGTCCCGGCGTCCAAGTCGTCGTTGATTGCCGGAAGGGCGATGTTCACGATGGTCGAATCGAGCAGTGCCATCCCGGAGGCCGCGACGGTTGCGGCAACCACCCATCGTCCGCGTGGCTGGTCCAGGGACAGGGCGCTCACGCCGTGAAGCCTAGGGCCGGCGAGTCCACGCAGGATCCATGTTCTGGCCACAAAGGGCTAGCCAGCACATGGTCAATATGGGCTAGTGTGTTCGTCATCACCTGATCAGACCCCAAGGTCATACAGCCGGCCGCTCGGGAACTGAGTCCATAGGAGTGGACGATGACGCAGCGACTTCTTCAGGTCTTCGAATTGTCCGACGAGCGCGCGCAGGAGTTGATCGTCGGTCTGTTGCGCGGTGTCCAGGACATCAGCGTCGAGGCTGCGACCAGTGGACCGGACTATTTCGTGATCACCGAGTGTGATGACGTGTTCCAGGCCGACTCCGTGGCCAGGATCGTGAACTCGATCGACTTCGACGCTCGGCTCACCCAGACCGGGTACGGCCGCCCACCCGAACCGATTTCCGCCTGAGCGGTGCGGCCGTCACGGTGTGACGGCGAGGTTCTCCAACACGGCGGCGCCGAGGTCGGTGTCGCCAGTGACGACGGTCTTCACCTGGTCGGGCGTTCGCCGGCCGCCGGAGAGCACGATGAAGGTCTCGAAGTCCATGCTGATGTGCGCGTTCGGCTCGGCCGGGGCTGGTTCAAGCCGGGCAGCTCGCCCATCGTCGCCAATCCCTGCCGCGAGCGTGGCGTGGTGCTCTCCGGTGATGTCGAGGACGACAGTCGTGCCCGGCGGGGGAGCCACCCGCTTGCCCACGACGAACGGGATGCTCCGCGCGAACAAGGCAAGGGCGTGTGCTCCGCCGGGGCCGGCAAGGCCGCCGGGCCGGCCGATCGCGCGCCGGATGTCTTGCTGGTGCATCCACTGATCCAGGACACGATTGGACAGCAGCGTCGCCCAGTCCCAGCCGACCCCGGCGGCGAAACCGTCACCCGGCGCAGTCGGGTCGAGCGGCATCATCGCCCGAAGTGCGTCGTCTCGTTTGGCAGCCGACGACTCGAGCTCCTCGATGATCTGGTCGGTGGTCCAATCAGCGCGCGCCAGCGGGCCGGACTCGGTGAAGACGCCCATCCCACTCTTGATGTGTGGCGCCTCGGGCACGTCGACCTGGCTCTGTGGATTGCCGGCCAGCTCGGACTCCAGGTGGGCGAGGTGCGCGGCGATGTAACGCACATTCCAGCCCGGCAGGTCGGTCGGCTTGGCCCAATCCTCGGCGTCGAGCTCGCGCAGCAGCGCGACGTTCTCGGCGACCATCTGTCGCCACAAGTCGATGTGTTCCTGCAGACGGTCGGCGTCGCTCATGTGGTCACATTAGGGGCTGGCAGCCGATAGCGTGCGGAGCGTGACGGATGACCGGATCGGGTATGGCGAGTGGGGCGTGCGGTTCTTCGAGGCCGCCGTGACCGCGGAGCGGGTGCTCGCCGGGGTCAATGCCATGGCCGGCCAACAGATCGACGTCGGCCCGCTCGGCGTCGGGCCGGGCCGCGTCGCCAAGGTGACGGCGATCGGCGAGATCGGCACCGCGACGGGCGAGCGAACATCGACCGAACCGGTGCAGTTCGACGTGCGACTTCCGGTCGCGCTGCACTTCAAGCTCGACCTGGGCGTCGACGTGCATCGGTTCAACGCCGATGTCGAGGTGCCGTTGCGGATGACCGCGCACGCGCTTGGCGATCTGGCGATCTACATCGACATCGAGCCGCCGTCCAAGGACGACATCACCGTCGCTCTGAAGGCCAAGGGTCTGCGGGCCACCGTCACGCAGTATGCTGCCAACGTCGACGGCGAGCTCCGCCGGTTCATCGCGAAGTACGTGACCCGTGAGCTCGAAGCACCCAGGATCGTGGCGGCACGCCTCGTCGACATCGGTGCGGCCATCGAGCGCGGCGCCGGCAGCGTCGTTCCCCAGGCCGACCGGCGCGACTGAGGCGCGGTGGCGTCACCCGCTGTCGTCGAGCCCGGCCAGCAGTTGCGCGAGGATCGGCGCAGCCTGATTGCCCAGCGCACAGAGCATGGCCTCCGGCGTGACCGGCACGGGTTGCGCGGCCGGCCGGCACACATCAGAAACGGCTTCACCAAGCTCTGAGGACTGATCCGGCACGGGCTGGATTGCCTCGGTCACCGCGCCTGCGGATCCGGTCGTGGACGCCTCGAACTGCTCGATCAAGGCCGGTCCCGGCGGGCCCTGGCGCTGCACCTGAAGGACATGCGGCTGAACCTGCGCCGATTCGTGAGCGACAGCGGCGAAGAAGCCGGCGGCAAGTGCCACAACCGCAATACCCGAAACCATCGCCGGCATCTCGAGCCTCCCTGTCACCTGGGCTGGGTACCCGGCTGCGCTTTGCCTGAAACTCGTCGCTGCCACCGTCGAGGTGACCTACGTTGAACGCATGACCGAACCCGAAGCTGCGTCCCCGGCGGCGCTCTACGAGGTGCGCGACCGGGTTGCGCTCATCACCCTCAACCGCCCGGATGCCCTGAATGCCGTCAATGCGGCGTTGTCCACGGCCGTGGGCGAAGGGCTGGAGGCGGCCGCGGCAGACCCGGACGTCCGCGCCATCGTCGTCACCGGAACCGGCCGGGCCTTCTGTGCCGGCGCGGATCTCAAGGAGCTCGCCCACGGCAGGTCGATCCATGCCGAAGGTCATCCGGAGTGGGGGTTCGCCGGCCTCGTCCAGCATTGGATCGACAAGCCGGTCATCGCCGCGGTGAACGGTTTCGCGATGGGTGGAGGTACGGAGATCGCCCTGGCATGTGACCTGGCAGTCGCGGCCGACACTGCGAAGTTCGGTCTCCCGGAGGTGAAGCGGGGGCTGTACGCCGCGGCGGGCGGTGTCATCCGGCTGCAACGTCAGATCCCGATGAAACGCGCCCTCGAACTGGTTCTCACCGGCGACGGCATCGACGCCGGCACCGCCGCCGAATGGGGCCTCATCAACCGCGTCGTGCCGGCCGGCGCCGAGCTCGACGCAGCGCTCGAGCTCGCCAACGCGATCGCGGCCAATGCTCCGTTGGCCGTGCAGGTCTCCAAGCAGATGGTTCACCGCACCTGGTCCGGGGCGTCGGACTGGAATGTCACCTGGTCCGGTGAGGATCCGTGGGACGCGAACAACGAGGCGTTGGGCATCGTCTTCACCAGCAACGATGCGATGGAAGGGCCGCGTGCGTTCGCCGAGAAGCGCGAACCGCGCTGGTCGGGCACGTAGCCGCGACCCCGGCTACTCGCTGCGCGGCAGCCGCATGGCGAGGTCCTCGGTGGCGTCCTCCAGCAGATCCTCGAAGGCGTTGCGCAGGCTGCGATCCTCGCGGGTCAGCTTGAGCGACCACGGTTGCACGCTGTCGAAGCCCTTGACGTTGATTCGGCGCACCTTGCGCAGGCGCAGGCCGGCGGCGCCCTTCACCCGGTCCGCAAGCCGCGGGTCGATGATGACCCGGCCGGGCAACGCGACCGACGTCAGGCGCGACGCCATGTTGACGACCGGACCCAGGACGTCGCCCAGACGATGGAGGACGTCGCCGTAGGCCATGCCGACCCGCACGTTCGGGAAGGTCGGATCGTGCACGGACTGGGCTGCGAGCTCCACGCCGAGCCAGGCTGCCTCCACCGGGTCGTCGACGACGAAGAAGACCTCGTCACCGATGGTCTTGACCACGCGGCCGCCGTGCTCGGCGACGAGGTCGGAGACGACGCCTTCGAAGCGGTCGACGAACGCGGCGAGGTCACGGCCGGACATCGACCGGCTGCGGCCGGTGAATCCGACGATGTCGACGAATCCGGCGCAGGCGGGCTCCCACTCGTCGGCTGTGGCGCCGTACTGCACGGCAAGCCGGGTGGCCGCGCCGGCAAGGTGGCGTCGCCACACGTTCTCCTGCACGCGGGCGGTCAACTTGAGCAGCTCCCGCAGCTTGCGGAGCTCTCGATCACTCACCCGCCCGGTCGCGGGGTCGGCAACCGAAGGCAGCATCGCGCGGACCTGCCATTCGGCGAGCCGCGAGAAGGTGCGGCCGATGGTCCGCGCGAATGCCTCTTCGCTTGCCTCGTCGATCGCCACGAGGTCGAACAGACGGGCCGTCGCCTTCAGTGATTCGACGTCGGCCCGGGTGAATGCGACGTCCTCGTCGTCGACGTCCGGATACCCCATCGTCCGCCACAGCGCAGCGTAGGAATCGGCCGGGACACCGGTCCGGGCGGCAACCTCCCGCCGGGTCAGGGCAATGCGTTCGCCGAGCAGCGCCTCGGCCAGGGCATCGGCATCGATGGGCGGGTCGGGGTCCTCGACGGCCTCGGTCATGGTGGTGTCGCGCTCTCGCTCGTCATCGTGATCTGATGGCAGCCACGAATGTAGTGACGCATTGATTCCCAGTTCTAGCGAGGTCGCGTGACATCGGCGTTTCCGGCGAGACACCAGAGCGTGTCCAGTGCCCCGGTGTTGCGGATCAAGGGTGTGTCGCTCGCCGTCGAAGGCACCCTGGTCATGGGCGTCGTGAACGCCAGCCCCGACTCGTTCTCCGATGGCCGGGCCACGAACATCGACGCACAGCGTGCGCGCTGTGACGAACTGGTCGCCGCTGGCGCGGACATCATCGACATCGGTGGCCAGTCGGCCATCACCAACCGTCCCGAGGTCGAGGCCGAGCTCGAGGCCGCCTTGGTCGCCCCCCTGGTGGAGTGGATGGTTGCCGAGCATCCGGACGTGCTGGTGAGCGTCGATACCTACAAGCCGCGTGTGGTCGATGCGGTGCTCGACGCCGGTGCGTCGATCATCAACGACGTGAGCGGACTGCTGTACCCCGAGATCGTCTCGTCCGTGGTCCGGCACGACGCAGCACTGGTGATCATGCACACGGCGGCCAAGCCAAAGGTGCGCCGGCAGGACCCGGAGTTGTACGCCGATGTCGTCGGCGAGGTGCGTGACTTCCTGGCCGAGCGTCTGGCGCGCGTCATTGAGCTCGGGCTGCCACGCGAGTCGGTGATCCTCGATCCCGGCCCCGATTTCACCAAGACGCCGCACCAGACTGTCGAGTTGTTACGGGGGATCGAAGCCGTGCGGGAGCTCGGCCGACCGGTCCTGCTCGCGTTGTCGCGGAAGGACTTCCTGGGTGCCATCACCGGTCGCAGTCCGCGTGGCCGGGACGCGGCCACCGCCGCAGCAGTGGCGTTCTTCGCCGGCAGCCCGGGCAACATCGTGCGCGTGCACGACGTCGCCGCCGCGCGCGACGCTGTGGCCACCGTTGAGGTCCTCTCCAGCCTCCGCGACATCCCGCGCGATTACCTCCTCCCGGACACCATCCGCCATGAGCCCCAGCAGTAGCGACCTCGACCCCCGGGCCCGGGCCTGGTTCGCCACGCGCACGTCGACCTGGCAGGACTGGCCGGTCGCCGACGTGGTCGCCGCCAAGGGCGACCACCGGGTAGCCGTCGTCATCCCGGCGCGCGATGAGGAGCAGACCATTGCCGACGTTGTGACCCAGATCCACCGGGACCTGGTGGCAGCGGTCCCACTCGTTGACGAACTGGTGGTCATGGACTCCCTGTCGACCGACCACACGGCAGAAGTGGCGGCCGAGGCCGGGGCGGTGGTGCATTCGGTTGCCGAGGTGCGCCCGGACCTCGGTTTCCGCCGGGGCAAGGGCGAAGCACTTTGGAAGTCCCTCTTCGTCACCTCCGCCGACCTGCTGGTCTTCATCGACGCCGACCTCACCGACTGGGGTCCGCACTTCGTGACCGGGTTGGTCGGCCCACTGCTCGCGGCCGAGACCACCCTGCTGGTCAAGGGCTTCTACGACCGCCAACTCGATGTGGGCGAAGGTGTCGCCGCCGAGGGCGGGCGGGTGACCGAACTGGTGGCCCGGCCGTGGCTTGCGCTCAACCGTCCCGAGTTGTCCGCTGTCGTCCAGCCACTGGCCGGCGAATGGGCGGTGCGCCGCTCACACATCGAGCGGCTCTCCATCCCCGTGGGCTATGGCATCGAGATCGCGACGCTCGTCGACACCGCCGACACGGCGGGGGTCGATGCCATCGCGCAGGTCGACCTCGGCCGGCGTGGACACCGACACCAGAACCTGCACGATCTTGGCGCGATGGCGTACGAGGTGCTGGCCGTCGCCGAACGGCGCAACGGAAGGGTGCCCGGGCCAGAACTCGGGGTCATGCCGGCGATCACCCGGGAGCGGACCTGGCAGCTGCGCACCGTCGACCTGACCGAACGCCCTCCGGCCGTCGAGATCTGACTCCTCGTGATCGACTCCGCGGCCGCCGGATTCCTCACCGGCCTCTCGCTCATCGTCGCGATCGGTGCGCAGAACGCCTATGTCCTGCGCCAAGGCATCCTGCGCGCCCATGTCGCCGTCGTCGTCGCCGTGTGTGCCTTCTCGGACCTGGTGCTCATCCTCGCCGGCGTGAGCGGAATCGGCGCTGTCGTCGACCGGGCGCCCGTGCTGCTGGACGTCGTGCGCTGGTTCGGCGTGGTCTTCCTGCTCTGGTACGCCTCGGCTGCTTTGCGGCGCGCGGTCAGGACGGAGGCGCTTTCCGCAGCGAACGAGGGATCGGCGGGCGAGTCGCGTGGTCGCGTGGTCGGCCGGGCGGTCGCGTTGACCTGGCTCAATCCGCATGTCTACCTCGACACCGTTCTGCTGCTTGGCTCCATCGCCGCAACGCATGACGACGTCGCCGGAGGCAGGTGGTGGTTCGCTGCCGGGGCGGGGGTGGCCAGCCTCGCCTGGTTCAACGCGCTCGGCTTCGGCGCCCGCGGCCTCGCCCCGCTGCTCGCGCGGCCGCGGGCATGGCAGGTTCTCGAGCTGATCATCGCTGCCACGATGCTGTTCGTCGCGGCGAAGCTTGCCTTGGGCTGATGCCTGATTGGACCCGAGAGCGTCGGGTACGCGACCAGCATGAGTGTTACGAGTGCTGAACCGCAGACCAAGCCGGCCGAATTGGTGGAGGCGGTCTTCGCGGGGCTCGCCAGACTCAGGTCGGCCCGCGTCTTCCACCCCGACGGAGCCACCTTCGTCGGAACGGTGGCCTTCACCGATGCGCACTCGCCCACCGCGGGTGCTCTCGGCGGCACCTGGCCGGTTCACGTGCGGGCGTCGAAGGCCTTGGGAACCCCTGGCGGGTGGCCGGACGTGCACGGGCTGGCCTTGCGCATCGTGCACGAGCAAGGGCCTTTCGACCTGCTCTTTGCCACGGTCGGTCGGCGCGTTCCGTGGATCCTCACGCCGTCGATGGGCTGGTGCGACCATCCGTACTCGACCTTCCTGCCCTACGGTGTCGGCGACCGGCAGGTCATCCTCCGGCTGGATCCGGTCGAGCCGGAGGTGGCACGTGAGGGTGATGTGGCCTCCATCCTGAAGGCAGTGTCATTCGCGCCTCTGGCGTTCACCGTCCGGGAATCGTCGGGCCGGTCGTGGCGCCCGATCGGGACGTTGACCCTGGAGTCGGTCGCTGACGAGGAGATTGCCTACGATCCGGTCGCGCATCAGCATCCGCGCGTGCGCCATTCGCGGCTGCTGGCGCCGCTGCGACATTTCGCGTACCTCGGCTCACGCCGCGGACGCGGGGCAGAGGACGAGGATCTGACGCCCTGACATGCAATAGCGAAGGTTGACAGGCTGGCGCTGCACGTTTCTAGTATGAGACATGTCGGAAAATCTGTCTCACTCCGTCGTCACGGCGCCGGCCGTCTACCGGCCGCCGTCCGGGCAGTCCTGGTCGGACCCGTGGCCGATGTATCGCGCGCTGCGCGACCGCGACCCGGTTCACCACGTCGAAGACGGTGACTACTGGGTCTTGACCCGGCACGCGCACGTGTACGCAGCGGTGCGAGACCACGAGACGTTCTCGTCGGCCGGCGGGCTGACCACGGAGTACGGCGAGCTGGAGCGCATCGGCTTGGTCGACAACCCGCCGATGGTCATGACCGACCCGCCGGTGCACACCGACTTCCGCAAACTGGTCAGCCGGGGATTCACGCCGCGCCAGGTCGAATCGCTCGAACCGGTCGTGACCGACTTCGTCGTGCAACGGCTGGAGCGGCTGCGGGCGAACGGCGGAGGCGACATCGTCCACGAGCTGTTCAAGCCCCTGCCGAGCATGGTCGTCGCCCATTATCTGGGCGTGCCACGGGCCGACTGGGCCCGCTTCGATGGCTGGACCGACGCCATCGTCGCTGCCAACGCGCAGGATCCCTCCACCGCGCCGGCCGATGCGACGGCCGAGCTGATGAGCTACTTCGCCGAGCTGATCGAATGGCGTCGAGCCGATCCGGGGGATGACACGGTCTCGCACCTCGTTGCCGCCGGTCAGGGCGATGACACCGCCGGCATCCTGCGCATCCTCGCCTTCACGTTCACGATGGTGGCGGGTGGCAACGACACCACCACCGGACTGCTCGGCGGCAGCGTTCCACTCCTGGAGCAGCAGCCCGCCCAGCGGTCGCTCGCTCGGCAGGATCTGCCGGCGGCCGTCGAGGAGCTGCTGCGCCTCACGTCCCCGGTCCAGGCGCTGGCTCGGATGACGACGCGCGACGTTGAGATCGCCGGGGTCACCATTCCGGCCGGACGCAAGGTGCTGATGGCGTACGGCGCCGCCAACCGTGACGACAGGGTTTATGGGCCAACGGCCGAGGACCTGGACGTCACGCGGAACCCGCGACACATCCTGACGTTCTCGCACGGCGCTCACCACTGCCTCGGCGCTGCGGCCGCGCGAATGGTTGGACGCATCGCGCTCGGAGAGTTCCTTGCGCGAATTCCGGAGTTCGAGATCGACCATGAGCGAATCGTGTGGGCTCCGGGCAACTACGTCCGACGGCCGCTGTCTGTGCCGATTGCGGTCGTGGATCGAGGGCGCGGATGAACTGGCTGGCGGCCGAGCGATCCGAACTCGGGGCGGAGCGGATCCTCGACGGGGCTGCCCAGCTCTTCGCTGAGCAAGGGGTCGGGCGGCCCGGCATGGAGGACATCGCTCGTGCGGCCGGCTGCTCGCGCGCGACGGTGTATCGCCATTTCGGGACCAAACAGGCGCTCCTGCACGCGTTCGTTCACCGGGAGGCGCGTGACATCACCGAGCAGGTGGCACGAGAACTGGCGCGCGATGTGGGCCGGCCGGACGTCGTGGACGCAGTCGTCGCCACGCTCGCGGCGGTGCGGGCGCGTCCGTACTTGGAGCCCTGGTACACCGGTGCAGCCGCCGATCTCCTCGCAGTGTTCCGTGAGTCGCCGGTCATCTCGGCCATGGCCGGGGCTTTCCTGTCCCCGGGGGGCCAGGAGCCGGACGGCGATCTCGGGCACTGGCTGCTGCGCGTGGTGATGAGCTTCCTGCGCGAACCGGGCGAGAGCCTTGACGACGAGCGGCGGTTGCTCGAGCGGTTCCTGGCGCCGGTCGTCGCCCATCGCTGAAACCCGCGGGCCGCATTGCGCAGGTCAGTCCAACTCGAGTTCCAGCGGGCGATCGAACTCCGGAGCAGCACCGTCCGTACTGTGGATCAGGGTTGCGCGGGGATCAGCCGTGGTGACCATCGTGAAGATCGCGTGGGCGTGCCGGGGGTCACCGCATTCGACGACGAGGTAATGATCCGGCCCGTTGAACGCGAGCCGGGCGGCCACGTCGTCGCGGCCCTCGAGCAGCTCGAGTACGCGTCCCTGGGTGTCAGCGTCGCTCATGTCGTACACCTGGACGACGGGCGCAGCCATGTCGTGGTCACCACCTTTCGGGGCGGGGGTTCGAAGCCGTGGAACCTCCGGGCGGAAGGCCGCGGGCGCCAAGCAGGCGCCGCATCGGCCCTCCGCCCCGATCATTCGGGCCAGCAGTCGATCGCCGAACCGATCAGGCGGCGTTGATCTCCTTGCGCGATTCGCCGGTGGCGATCTCGACCTTGCGCGGCTTCGCCTTCTCCGCGATGGGGATGCTCAGCGTCAGGACGCCGGCATCGTAGGTCGCGGTGAGATGGTCGGAGTCGAGCGTGTTGCCGAGGAACAACTGGCGGCTGAAGACGCCGTAGTTGCGCTCGTCGACGATGCGCTCCACGCCGTCGGCGTCGGGAGCCTTGCGTTCGGCATGAATGGTCAGCACGTTCTGCTCAACCGTGAGATCGATCGAGTCAGGGCTGGCGCCGGGCAGGTCGAGGTGGACCACGAAATGGCCATCCTCCCGGTACGCCGTCATCGGCATGACCGCCGGACGTGCACGCGTGCCGAGCACGGATTCGGTGAGACGGTCGAAATCACGAAACGGATCTGTACGCATGAGCATGAGTTCATCCTCCTCACGACGACCGGGATCGTCAGATCCCGAAATATGTAGTTTCCATTGAAGATTTTCTACATCCGTGTCAGGATTTCAAGAGGTGACGCGAAGAAATTTCGCGGTGCTGACAGATCGGGAGGCGGGGACACACATGGTCGATCTGGGACCCGATCGCGCTCTGTTCTCGATCTCGGTGGCCTCCGAGGTCACCGGAGTGAATCAGCAGATGCTGCGGGTCTACGAGGAGCGTGGCCTCGTGACCCCTCACCGAACAGCCGGTGGCACCCGTCGCTACTCCAGCAGCGAGCTGGAGCGCATTCGCGAGATTGATGCGCTGGTCAAGACCGGCATCAATCTGGCCGGGGTCGGGCGCGTGCTGGAACTGCAGGCGCAGAACCGACAACTACAGCGCAAAGTCGACCGGCTCCAGCAACGGGATTGAGCCCAGGTCTTGACCCTGGAGCGTGGCGGGAGTAGTAGTCATGGAGGAGACCCATGGTCACAAAACTGGCCACCCGGGGTCTGGCCGCACAAGGGGATCAGCCCGATGAGCGCAACCATCGGCTCCATTCGAGACACCTCGCCCGACGGCGCGTGGCTGACGTTCACCTACGCAGCCAGTAACCCGGACGCGCAGCACCTCATCGCCGATCTGCTCGGCAACTTCCATGACATCCAGGTCGAGACGCCGACGATCGGAGACCAACCACTCGTCGTGGTGGCTTGCCCCGACTCAAGCCGCGCCGAGTCGCTCCACGATGTCATCGTGACGCTCGACTGGGGTGCCCGTCCGACGGTCGTGTCGGTCGGCGATGCATTGACCGCCTGACGGAGCCCGCCCTGCGGGTGCGCGGGGCGGCTACTCCTCGGCGGCTGCCTTGAGGCTCTCGGCCAGCTCGTCCTTGGACTTGCTCGACGCGCCGCTGAGGTTGGCATTCGCCGCCTGCTGCTCGAGCTCAGCCTTGGTGATGTCGGCCGGCATCTCGCCGAGATGCGTCTCGCGGCTGGTCAGGAAGGCTTCACCGAGTGATTCGAGCTGGTCGGCCGGCAGCCCGTCCCGCATCCCCGGCAGCACGGTCGACTCCTCTTCCTCGACGTGGTGCTTGACCGCGTCGACGAGCTTGGTGAGCTTCTCCTCGAAGTCGGCCGCGTCGACCGGCGTGGCCGCGAGCGCTGCTGCGAGCTGATCGGCCTCGAGGTGCTCCTTCTGGCTGTGCTCGACATCCTCGTCGATGCCGGCCTCGGTGGCGGCGGGATAGACCTCGGCCTCCTCGGCGCGGCTGTGCGCCGTCAGAAGCGAGATCATCACCGGCAGGGTGTTGGCCCGAGTCTCGGGCTGGTCCTGCAGCTGGTCGAAGAGCCGCTCGAGCTCGCGGTGGTCGTTCATGATCAGGTCGACGACGTTTCCCATGCTGGCCTGCTTTCGGTCCGGTGTCATGCGCGGTCGCGCCCGATTCACATACCCGTTGCAGGGGCGGCAATGCATCGCCGTCGAAAGGCGCATACGCGAACCCCCAGAGGGGTATACCGAAAGGCATGTACACACTTCTTTGGATCGTTGCAGTGATTCTCGTGATCGCCGGCATCTTCGGCATCGTGCGCGGTGAAGTCATCTGGGGGATCGCACTGATCGTCGCCGGGCTCCTCATTGGGCCCGGGGGCGTGAGCATCCTCACCTGAGCGATCGACGCGCCGATTGACACTCCGTCGTGCGCCTCCCTCACCTCGTGAGGAGGTCCACGACGGCTCGGTCGACCCCGTTCTCGGAGCGGACCCGGCCGATGGTGTGCCCGTCCTCGAACAGGTCGACGACCCGCGGGTCGACATACGACGAACGGGCGACGCTCACGGTGTTCCCGAGCAGGTCAGCTGCCTCGGCGATCGCGGCACGGACCTGGCGTCCGCGCCCTGAGGCCGATGGCGCCCGCTCCACGTCGGCCAGATGCTTGGCGACGGTTGCCGTCGCCTTCCAGGTGCGGAAGTCCTTGGCGGTGACATCGAGCCGGGAGAGTTCGCGGATGCGCTCGTTGACCTCGGCGGCGACGACCGGGACCCACCGGCGACCGTCCCGCGTCGCGAGAAGCCTCCCGTCCTGGCGGCGTCTCTCAGTGAGGGCGTCGACAACGGCGACGAGCCGGCGATCAGCGATCACGATTTCGTGGTCGACGCCGCTCTTGCCGACGAACCGGAACACACGGCTCTGACCGTCGCGCCGGACATGCCGTACCTGCAAGGTCGTCAGCCCGAAACTTCCGTTCGCGTCCGCCGCTGTCTCCGAGCCGAGACGGAAGCAGCCCAGGTCGACGAGGCGCACGGCCGCTGCCACGACGGTGGCGCGATCCGCGGGGTCCCCGGCGAGTTCGCGATGGAGGGCTGTGCGCAGTCGGGGGAGACGCCGACCGAGGTCGATGACGCGATCGAACTTCTGCTCGTCGCGTTTCCGCCGCCACTCCGGGTGGTACAGATACTGACGGCGGCCGGCGTCATCGGTGCCGACTGCTTGGAGGTGGCCGCGATCATCGGGGCAGACCCAGACGTCGGTCCACGCCGGCGGGATGGCCAACGCCTTGATTCGTTCGACGTCATCCGGACCGACCGGAGCACCCTCGGCGTCGACATAGCGAAAGCCCCGGCCGTGGCGGACGCGCCGCCAGCCCGGGCCCTGACAGGAGACGGTGCGAAGCCTCACCGTAGAGAGATACCCGACGGCCTCCCGGGCAAGCCTTGCTCAGCGGTCAGTATTGCGCCAGCGGGGGACTGCGGCGTCGAGCCAAGCCTCGGCGCCTTCCGGCAGGGTGCCGTGGCGACCGGCTGCACGTCCCCACTCCTCGAGCATGGCGACGAACTTGGCCGGGTTGTAGACGTCCTCTTCATAGTTGAAGAGGTTGTCTCCGGCGTAGCCGAGGATCGTGATGTTGGTTGCCTCATGGACGCTGCCGTCACCCGGGTCGGGCATGAGGTTGCGGATGTCGCACACGATCCGGCCGCGCTCCTCGTCGATCACCGACCACGCCGGCGGGAAGCCGGTCATCCAGCTTCCGGGCGGTGTCGTCATCGTCGCAATCGCCCAGTCGCGGATGGCGTCCCGACCGTGGAACGTCCCGTAGGAGTGCTCGACATACGTGGCGTCGGTCGTGAAGAGATCAGCGAACAAGGACCAGTCACCCGACTCGCTCGCCCGGCGAACCTGCTCCTGGTAGTGCTCGAACGCTGCCTCGAGCTCGGTTCGTGTCCAGCGGTGACCCATGGCCGCAACCCTAAAGGTGCACAGCCCGACCGGGCACGCTATTGACACACTGACAACAGCGTTATGCTGGGGTCGAGGCGGACACCAGGGAGGCCCATCGATGAGCGCGACCGAGTCGGCGAGCACGCCGGCGCAAGCCGGCGTCCCGGCGTCACCGAAGGCGCGGCCGAACGGCGCCGGGCGAAAACCGGCCGGCTTCGCGCGTGACGTCCCGGTGCCGGAGGGCTTCACGATGGCGCGGCACATGTCGATCATCGGGGCTCGCCTTGCCGGCCCTGCGAACTTCACGATGCAGCTGGCATGGCCCGGTGTCGGCTACGGCGTCCTCAACAGCCGCGTGGAGAGTGGTTCGGCCCTCAAGCACCCGATCAAGCGAACGCGTACGACCTTCACGTACCTCGCGGTGGCGATGCTCGGTACCGAGAAGGACCGAGCGGCCTATCGCAAGGCGGTGAACCGGCAGCACGCGCAGGTTGTCTCGACCGCTGATGAGCCGGTCCAGTACCGCGCGATGGATCCGCGGCTCCAGACCTGGGTCGCAGCCTGTCTCTACTACGGCACCATCGACATGATCGAGAAGATGCACGGTGCCCCGGACGACGCGACCGCCGACGCGATCTACGCCTACGGCGCACGGTTCGGCACCACCCTGCAGATGCCCGCGGATGCGTGGCCGGTCGACCGGGCGGCCTTCGACCGGTACTGGGAGGACTCGCTGGCCGAGGTGCGCATCGACGAGCCGGTGCGCGAGCTGCTGATGACGCTCATCCGCCTGGACAACATGCCGTGGTGGCTGAAGAACAGGCGCAGCGCCGACTTCGGCGTCTTCATCACGACCGGGTTCCTGCCCCCGCCGTTTCGCGAGGCGATGAAGCTGGCCTGGACGGACGACGACCAGGCGAGATTCGACCGGCTGATGCAGCGCTACGGCCGACGTGAGCGCCTCCTGCCGCGTTTCCTTCGGGTGCTCCCGTTTCGCCTGCTGCTCTGGGACATGCGGATCCGGCAGCGTCTGGGTCTACCGCTGGTCTGACGCGACGTCGAGGACGGTCATCAGCGTCGCCACGAGCACGGTGCGGACGTCGTCCTTCGTCAGTGTCTTCTCGGCGAGCCACTGGTGGATCGACCCCTTGGCCAATCCGCCCCACGCGACGACGAGGGGCAGTAGGCGTTCTGCGGGCGCGGTCGCGCCGAGCTCGAGGGCGTCGATGAGGCGCTGTGCGACGAGGACATCGGCTTCGCGCAGGACCGCGGCCACCGCCGGGTCGGCGCCCGGGCCGCCGGAAGCGGTGAACGTCAGCCAGATGTTCGGTCGGCGAGCGACGCCGGCCAGCCATCGGTCGAGCAACTGACCGGCTCGCTCTTCGAGGGAGCTGCCGGCAAGCTCCGCCGGCTCGATCGGCGGAATGAAGTACAGCCGGCGCAGGACCTCGATGTAGAGATCGCGGCGGGTGCCGAAGTAATGGTGGATCAGCGGTCGGGCGACGCCTGCTTCGGTCGCGATCTCGGCGGTGCTCACCGAGGTGTGGGGGCGTTCCTCGAACAAGCGGATCGCGCTCTGCAGGATCTGTTCCCGCCGCTCCTCGGGTGGCAGGCGTGCGGGCGTCGGTTCGGCCGTCATGGACACGCCACCCATTCTCCCGCCTGCTTCCCTTGCACCTGGGGTGGAATCCTCCCGCGCTGTTGACAATGTGTCAATATCGCTCGATCCTTGTCCAGCACCGGCGATGATGCGGTGCACAGCCACGGTGCCCACAGCGGAGGGGGGAAGCATGAGGCGCGTGACGATGGTCGTCGTCCTGACCGCCTGCCTCCTGGCGTCGGCATGTGGCGCGAGTGACTCGTCATTGCCCACGTTCGACGAGCCGGTCAAGGGCGATCGGGTCGATCCGGACAGCTTCCTCGATGCCCTCCGTGCCAGCTTCCGCAGCGGTTCCACGGCCGCGGTGAGCTTCGATGTGCGCGGTGGTGCCGGCCTGCGCGGGACCGGCTCGGTCCGCTATAGGGCCGACGACGTGGACGCCAGCCTCCGGATCGACGACTGGCAGGTCCGCGGCGCCGCCATCGACATCCGCACCGTGGGGGGCACGACCTACATGCGCGTCCCCGAGTCGCGGGGGCTTTGGGTGAACCTCAGCGAGGGTGGCTCGAGCCTGCCCGGCGCCGACCTGGCCGTTGAAGCCGACCCGCGCCGGTCGATGGACAGCCTGAGCGAGAACATCATCGAGGTGCGGTTCAGCGGCACCGAGACGATCGGCGGTCAGAGCGCGCGGCGCTTCCAGGTGATCACCAAGCCCACAGCCAGGCCGACCCCGGCGTCCGGCGGAGCTGATCGACCGACGGTCACCGAGTACTGGTTCGACCGCCGCGGCCGGGTGGTGCGTCGCCAGACCGAGTTGGCACAGTCCGGTGGCGCGACTTTCGCCTGGACCGACTGGGGCAAGCCGGTGAAGATCGCGCGGCCGAAAGCAGGCAGCGTCATCACGCTGAAGCGGCTCGAGCAGCTCCGCGAGCGACAGGTGGGCCCTTCACAGTGAAAATTCAGTCGTGTAAATTTCGCAATCCATCGCGTGCCAACGTGATTTTGATTACAGTTTTGCGAATTCTCCCGCCAGCGCCGGTCAGGACATCGGTCCTGCTTGGTTTCGGGGGTCCGTCGAGGCGAAGTCGAGAGTGGTTGTGACCAGCGTTCTGACCGGAACCCGCGGTATGACCGACTTCCTGGTCGGCCATGCGCGGGCGGGCATCAACACTGCGGGAGAAATCGTCCTGCTGGCCATTGATTCGGCGGTTTCGGCCTTCACGTCGATCATTCGCGGCGAGTTCTCGTGGGACGAGTTCTTCGAGCAGGCCTGGTTCATGACCCGGGTCTCGCTGCTCCCGGCGATCCTGGTCTCGATTCCGTTCGGCGTCATCGTCTCGGTCCAGGTCGGCGGCGTTGCCCGGCAGATCGGCGCCGAGTCGTTCATCGGCGCGGTCAACGCCATCGGCGTCATGCGCCAGGCGGCCCCACTGGTCTCGGCCGTCCTGATTGCCGGCGTGGTCGGTGCGGCCGTGACGGCGGACCTGGGTGCCCGTGCGGTTCGCGAAGAGCTCGATGCGCTGCGGGTGATGGGCATTTCGCCGGTTCAGCGGCTCGCCGCACCGCGGGTCGTGGCTGCTGTGCTCGTCGGCATCTGCCTGAGCGCCGTCGTGGCCACGACCGCCATCATCACCGGTTACATGATCGTCGTCGGCGGAGGTTCGGTCAGTTCGGGCACCTACCTGGGAGCGTTCATCTCGTTCGGGCAGACGCTCGACCTCGTCATGGCAGTTCTCAAGGCCGTCATCTTCGGTTTCGTCGCGGTCGTGGTGGCAGCGCACAAGGGCATGAACGCCCGTGGAGGCCCCAAGGGCGTGGCCGATGCGGTCAACCAGTCGGTCGTACTCAGCGTCATCCTGCTGGCCGTGATCAACGTCGGCATCACCCAGGTCTACGTGATGCTCGTGCCGCAGAGGTTGGCGTGATGGCCGGCACCGAGGTGCTGACGAGAATCACCGGGTCGACCATCAGCGGATTGGCCCGGATGGGCGACTTCGGGTCCTTCTCGGTCAAGGTGCTGCGGGCACTGCCGACCACGCTGCGCCGCTACCCCGGCGAGTACCTGAACCACCTGACCGACATCGCGTGGGGCACCGGGGCGCTGCTCGTCGGTGGCGGCGTGATCGGGATCATGGTGCTGCTCTCGGTCGCGGCCGGTACGTCGCTCGGCATCGAGGGATTCAGCGGGTTGGAGCTCCTGAGCCTGGGCCCCTTGGCGGGCGCCGTGAACGCCGGTGTCAGCACCCGCGAGCTCGCGCCACTCATCGCCTCACTCGCGCTCGCCTCACAGGTGGGCTGCCGGTTCACGGCGCAGATCGGCTCGATGAAGCTGCACGAGGAGATCGACGCGCTCAGCGTCATGGCCGTCCCGCCGACCTACTACCTGGCGACCACCCGGGTGGCGGCGACCATGACCGCGATCCTGCCGCTCTACTACATCGGCCTGATCGGCTCCTGGATCGCGTCCAGGGCGGTCGTGGTGGTGCTCTTCGGCCAGTCCGGGGGCACCTACGATCACTACTTCGGTCAGTTCATCTCCGGACGCGACCTGGCGATCTCGACGTTGAAGATCCTGGTCTTCACCCTCATCGTGGCGCTGATTCACTGCTGGTACGGCTTCAATGCGGCCGGGGGTCCGGCCGGGGTCGGCGAGGCGACCGGACGTGCGATCAGGGCCAGCATCGTCTCGGTGATCGTGATGGACATGGTCTTCACACTCTTCTTCTACGGCACCGATCCCGGCGTCAGGTTGTCCGGCTGATGGCCCCCCGGATCTTCGGGGCGCGCAAGCACCGCGAGCCCACGCAGCGCGAGCTCGCCATGCAGGGCGTGGTCTTCATCGTGGTCATCGTGCTGGTCGGCGCCATGCTGTCGATGAAGCTGAACGGCGAGTTCGGCGACACCGTGCCCGTGACGGCCGAGCTGCAGAGCGTCGGCGGATCGCTGAAGCCGGGCGTCGACGTCAAGCTCCGGGGCATGGCGGTGGGCAAGGTCCGCCAGCTGCAGGCCGAAGCCGGTCACGTCCGGCTGGACCTGAGCATCGACCGCCGGCACGTCAGCCGCATCCCGAGCAGCGTGCAGGCGAGGGTGTTGCCGGCGTCGGTGTTCGGAACGTCGTATGTCGACCTGGTCATCCCGGAGGGCGCGGCCGGCGCGACGGCCCTTCGGGCCGGCGATCTCATCCGGCAGGACGCATCGCAGGCCACGGTCGAGCTGCAGACGGCGCTGGACAGCATCGATTCGCTGGTTGACGCGCTCGGCCCGAGCGAGCTGGCGACGGCCCTGCACACGGTTTCCTCAGTGCTGGACGGCCGCGGTGACGACCTCGGCCGCGCGATCGACGAGTTCACCATCCTCGTCGACCGGTTCGAGCCGCTGGTCCCGAAGCTCCGTACCGACCTGCGCCTGCTCGCGGTCAACCTCGAGGCCGTCCGTCGCAACGCACCGGATCTGCTGGAGGCCACCGACGACGGCCGCATCACGCTCAACAAGCTGGCCGACCGCCAGGACAAGCTGGAGAAGCTCCTCGACGGCGGAACGACCCTGATGAAGGAGTCGGACGCGTTCCTGACCACCAACGAGGCCGACTACCTGACGGCCCTCGGCCTGTCGGTGACCTTGGTCGACGCCCTCTACGACAACCGGTCCGGACTGCAGGACACCCTGCTGGAGACCGGTCGCGTCTCGCGATCGCTCCTGACCGTCCTGGAGGACGGCTACGGCCGGGTCGAGGGATACCTCCACACCAACGGCCCGGCCGACTACACCTCAGCCGACTGCCCCCGCTACGGATCGCTGGAGGGGGACAACTGTGACTAGGTCCCTCTCGAGCCTTCGCTTCCGGCCTCTCTACGCCAAGGTCATCGCCTTCTTCGCATTCTCGGCCGTCCTGCTGCTCCTGCTGTCCAACACCATGATCGACGACGTCGGCGGCGACACCTACGCCTACGATGCCCGGTTCTCCCAGGTGAGCGGCTTGCGGGCCGGCGATGACGTCCGGGTGGCCGGCGTCCAGGTCGGAAAGGTGACCTCGGTCGAGGTCGACCCGGCCAGCGGCAACACCGCGCTGGTCGGCTTCACACTCCGCACGGACCAGCCGCTGCGGTCCAACGCGACGCTCGTCATGCGGTACCAGAACCTGCTCGGGCAGCGTTACCTCTCGCTGGTCCAGCCGAAGCAACTCGGCGCCGTCATGCCGGAGAACTCCACGGTGCCGATCGATCGCACCAGCGACGGGTTCGACCTCACCGAGCTGTTGAACGGGTTCCGGCCGTTGTTCGACGTCCTGAAGCCGGCGGACGTCAACAAGCTCACCGAGTCGGTCATCAAGGTTCTGCAGGGCGAGGGCGGGACGGTCGCGGATCTGCTCGACCAGACGGCGCAGCTGACCAATTTCCTGGCCGATCGCGACCAGTTGTTCGGGGCGGTGTTCGACAACCTGACGCCGGTGCTCGTCGACTTGGCCGGCCAGGGCGACGAGCTTCGCGACACGGTCCAGTCACTGAACGAGTTCATGGAGGGTCTGGCCGAGGAGCGCAAGACGTTCGGACGCACCATTGACGACATCTCCGAGGTGCTCGACACGACCGATGAGTTCCTGGGCGACGTGCGCGAGCCGCTGGCCACCAATGTGGACAAGGCCAAGGGGGTGCTGCGGATGTACGCCGCCGAGGCGCCGAGGTTCGGCCAGTCGATCGACGACGTCGGTTCGCTGATGGAGACGCTGGCTCGGGTTCTGTCGTACCGCAACGGTCTGACCAACTACTTCTGCGCGCTCGATCTGGACCTCGGGCCGATCACGCTGGAGACCAGCACGCTGCCCCTCGAGTACTCGGCGGTGTGCCAGTGATCCGCTTCAGCCGCGAGAACCCTGCCCGCATCGGCGTCGCCGCCTTCATTGCGCTCGGCGTCCTGGGCGCTCTCATCGTCGTGATCAGCGTCATCCCGTTCGGCTCCAACACCTACCACGCTCAACTCGCGCACACCGGCGGGCTGCGGGTGAAGGAGGGCGTCCAGATCGCCGGAGTCGAAGTCGGCGAGGTCAAGCGACTGGAGGTCGTCGGCCGGCACGTGAATGTCGACTTCACCGTCGACGAGGACATTCGCATCGGAGCGCAGACCAAGGCCTCGGTCAAGGTCGGCACGCTGTTGGGAACCCACTACCTCGCCGTCGAGCCCCAGGGAACCGGCGAGCTGGCGAACGCCACGATCCCACTCGCCCGTACGGCCGTCCCGTTCAACCTTCAAGACGTGATCGACGAAGGCACCGATGCCGTCGAGGAGCTGGACGGTGCCAAGATCGCCGAATCGCTGAGCGTGGTCGGCGACACCCTGAAGGCGGCCGGCCCAGGCCTGGGACCCGCGTTCGAGGGCGTCGCGCGGGTCTCTGAGGTGATCACCAAGCGGGACGAGCAGATCGCCGAACTGCTCAAGGCGTCCGAGTCGATCTCCAGCCAGTTGTCCGAGAGCACCGGAGACCTCACCCAGTTGATGCGCGAGTCGAATCGAGTGATCGAGGAGCTGATCAAGCGGCGCAAGGCCATCAGGAACCTGCTGGCCGACGTCTCCTCGATCACTGCCTCCATCGACGGGATCCTCGCGGACAACGCCGACAAGCTGCGGCCGATGCTCAGGGATCTCGACGCGGTCACGAAGGTCCTCAACGCGCGTGACGACGATCTTGCCCGGGCCACCCACAACCTCGCCGTCGCCTCGCGCTACTTCGCCAACGCCACCGGCGACGGACCGTTCATCAACCTGTACTTCACCGACGGCGTCCCGAACAAGCTCCGCTGCGGCATACCGGGGTCGTGCTGACATGAAGCGTCTTCTGTGTCCGGTCCTCGGTCTCGTCCTCAGTGCCCTCCTGGGTGGATGTTCCCTGCCCGGCGGCGATCGGGAGATCACCGCCTTGTTGGGCGACGGCGCCGGCTTGTACGTCGGCAACGACGTGGGCGTTCTCGGCGTGCCCGTCGGCAAGGTGACCAAAGTCGAGCCGGCCGGCAGGGTGGTGAAAGTGACCCTCGAGGTGACCGACCCGGACATCAAGATCCCGGCCGACGCCGCCGCGGTCGTGGTTTCGCGCTCGGTGGCCACTGACCGGTACATCGAGCTCACGCCGGCGTACGCCGGCGGCGCAGAGATGGCGTCCGGCACGGTCATCCCGGTGGAACGCACCCGCACCCCGGTCGACTTCGACGAAGTACTCAGCTCGCTGTCGGAGATCGCCTCGGACCTGACCGACACGCCGGAGGCGACCAACAGCCTCAGCGAGGTGCTCCAGACCGTCGCCGCCGCCTTCACCGGCAACGCCGATGATCTGAACAGCGCAGTGCACGGGCTCGCCGACCTCGTCGACACCGTGCACGGCCAGCGTTCGGAGCTGTTCGACACGATGGACGCGCTCGACGAGCTGTCCACCGACCTGGTCGACAACAAGGACCTCATCGAGACGTTTGTCGAGAACCTCGGCGACGCGCTCGACCTGCTGAACTCCGAGCGCGACGAGATCGGGCATGTCCTGCGCGCGTTGCGGGACACGCTCGAGGAAATGACCGAGTTCAGCAAGGAGAACCGCGGCGCGGTCAAGGCGAGCGTCGAGGAGGTCACGACCTTGTTGCAGACGACGCTGCGCACCCGGGCGGACCTGGCCGAGACGGTCGAAGTCATGCCGCTGGCGACCGACAACATTGCCCGGGCGTTGAGTCCGGACAACCGGATCTGGGTCCGCACCAACATCTTCCAGCTCACGCCCTTGGGCCCGCTGGTCGAGGAGCTGTGTCAGATCATCGGCCCGGTCTGTGAGCAACTCACATTCCCGGAGCTGCCCGAGTTCGGGGGGCTGAACCCATGAGGGGTCCGATCGTGCGTGCCGTGCTGACCGTGGCCGTGGTGCTCGGCCTGGCCGGGTGTGGCGTCGGTTACAAGCAGTTGCCGTTGCCGGGCTCGAAGGTCCGGGGCGACGTCTACCAGGTTCAGGCCACCTTCGACCAGGCCCTCAACCTGGCCCAAGGTGCCCAGGTGCGGGTGAACGGTGTGGCGGTCGGCCGGGTGAAGTCGGTCGAAGCGAAGAACTATCAGGCCCTGGTCACGATGGACGTGCGTGAAGGCACCCGGATCCCGGACGACTCCACGGCGCGACTTCGCTACGACACGCCGCTCGGCGAACTCATCATCCAGGTGACGCCGGGCGGCTCGGCCCGCGATCTCGTTGACGGCGGCCACTTCCAGCCTGCCAATTCGACCACGGCACCGACGGTCGAGGACACGCTGTCCGCGGCGTCGACGCTCATCAACGGCGGTCGGCTGGGCGAGCTGCAGGTCATCGTCGAGGAACTCAACACCGCGGTCGGTGGACGTGAGGAGAAGCTCCGCCACAGCACCGAACAGTTGGCCAGCTTCCTGCAGGACGCCAATGCCAGTACCGGCGACCTGAACAGATCGCTGGAGGCTCTGCGCGACGTGTCGGAGGTGCTGGACGACCAGCGCTCCACCATCCGCAAGGCACTGGACGACATCGGTCCGGCGGCCGACGCGTTGGGCGAGAACACTGAGGACGTCGTCACGCTCCTCAAGCGGGCTGATCAGCTGGCGCGGACCGGCCAGCGGCTCGCCACCAAGGTCGACGACCCGTTGCTGCAGATCCTCGCGCAGCTGGCTCCGGTGGCCGACGCCGTCCTCGCGACCCAGCCGGAGCTCCATCCGGGCTTGGTCAACCTGCAGAAGGTCGCCGCGCAGATGCTCACGACGGTGCCCAGCGACACGCTGCCGCTGTTGGCGCTGGTGCACGTCGATGAGACGCAGGTCGGCAGCGTCGCGACCCCGAACGCCGCGCAGCAGAAGGTCGCCGCGGCGGCTCGACCGGAGGCAAGCCGACTGCTCGGTGAGGACGCACCAAACCTCCTGTCCGACACGGTCAAGTCGATCACGGACATCGTGTCCAAGGCTGCTCCCAGCTCCGGGACGCCGCAGCCGAAGAAGCCGCTGCTGGATCTCGGCGGGCTCCTGGGCGGAGGCCGATGATGGAGCGCAAGCATGTCGTCAGCAGCGTGGGCATCGCCAGCGTGTTCGCGCTCTGTGTGCTGTACCTGTTTGCGGTGGCCCTGAAGACGCCGTTGACCGAGAAGCCGGTCGAGGTCGCAGTGAGCCTGCCCGCCAGCGGTGGCCTGTACCAAGGCTCGGAGGTGACGTATCGCGGCATTCGGGTCGGCCGGGTCACCCAGCTCGACCTCAGTGACAGTGGCGTCCGTGCCACCGTGCGGTTGGACAGCACGGCGCGAGTGCCGAGGGACGCACGGCCCAAGGTGCGCAGTCTCTCGCCGGTCGGCGAGCAGTACATCGACTTCCAGCCGGGCGGTGCGAGCGGGCCGTTCCTGGCCGATGGAGACGCCGTTCGAGGGTCGGCCGAGGACCTCCCCACGGCGCTGGCGACGACCGCGATCAATCTGGACAAGCTGATCAAGCAGATCGACCCGGCGACGGTCCGGCTGGTGCTGACCGAGACTGCCAAGGGCTTGGAGGGATCCGAAGAGGACCTGCAGCGGCTGCTGGTCCAGAGCGTGGAGTTGCTCGAGGACTTCAACGAGCGGTGGCCGCAGACCGAGCGCCTGATCGACAACGGTGACGAGCTCCTGCGCCTCGGTGAGGACCTGATCCCGGAGATGAACGACATCACCGACGATGCGGAGACGTTCGCGAACTGGCTCCGCAAGATCGACCCGGTGCTCGTGGACATGCTGGAGGACGGCCCCGGTCAGATCGAGGAGCTGCGGGCTCTCGTGCGGGATACCGACGAGGTGCTGGGAAGCTACCTCGATCCGTACATCACGCTGGCCGACTTCATGGCCGCCCGGGAACCGCACCTGCGCGCACTCCTGCAGAACTACCCGCGCGGGTTCCGTGCGCTCAGCAGTGCCATCCGTGGTGGAGCTGCGCACCTCGACGCGTTCTTCGAGTACTTCGACCACTGCGGCTACAACCAGGTGGAGCACGATGCGCTCGACACGACCCGCTATCCGTTCCAGGACGACGGGCATTGCTCCCGCGACTGGCCGGCTTCGCAGCGCGGGGCCCAGTGGGCACCGGGTCCCCTAAGGTGAGCGACGTGACCAACGAGCCCGTCGGCGCAGTTCGCGACCGGGACTTCAAGCGCATCAGCATTGTCCTTGCCGTCCTGCTCGCCGCCGCCCTCATTGCGTGCGTCGGGCTCGCCGTCAGCCGGGCCCAGACCCAAGCGCGCCTCGATGCCGATCGCGCCGCCACGCGGGCGGCCGAGCGGGTGGTCACCAATTGGCTGACCTACGACTACCGCACCTATCGCAACGACATGTCCTGGATTGCGAGCAGCGGAACACCGAAGTTCACGAAGGAGTTCTCGACCGAGGCCCTCGAGGGCATGCGCAAGCGCATCGTCGGGCCGCGCCAACTGGTCAGCCGCGGTCGGGTGGTGAATTCGGCGGCCACGGCGAAGGACGCGGATCACGTCAAGGTTCTGCTCTTCACCGATCAGACCCTGACCGACAAGGACATTCGCAAGGAGCGCACTGCGCCGCTGCATGCCCGCAGCGGCGTCGAGCTGACCATGGTCCGCGTCGACGGCACCTGGCTCGTCGACGACATGGTGCAGTTGCAGTTCCAGTAGTAGACCCCCAAACCCGCGAGTGGCGGATTCCTGGGCGTCGTGCCGCTGGATTTGCCCAAAGCTCCGCCACTCGGCGTACGGAATCCGCCACTCGGTGCCGTCAGCCGTCGGCATTCGGACGTCGCTTGCGGGGCACCTGCGACCGATCGAACCGTCGCAGCCGCTGGGTGAGTGCTCGGCGCCCGGAGGCCGAGAGAGAGCACTTCGCGACCTCTTCGAGCCACGGCCTGATCCGACGTTCATCGAAGGCGACACCGAGGGCATCGCAGGCGTCGGCGATCACGTCGGCCGGATGCTCCAGGATCTCGACCGCCGTGTAGCCGTACCGCTCGAAACTCAGGCGAGCGAGGATCTTCTCCCGGCGCAGATCCCGCCGGTGCTGTTCACGATCGCGGTGATCAGCGCCGTCGTACTCGGCCAGTCGGTTCGTGCCGGCGATTCCCAGATCGCCGCGGGCCACGACCATCCCAGCGGCATTCAGGACGCGATGCTGCGGGATGACCGCAATTCCCGACAGGACATGCACGAGCCTCAGGATCGACTCCCATGGCGACTCGCTGCGCGCGTCCGCGAGCGTCATGGCCCGCCGCAGCACCCGCACGCCGCGCCGTCCCTTGACCATCGTTGCCCGAATCGCGTCGAGGGTGGTTTGCCGTTGGTGCAGCGCGTGGTCGATGACCACGACGAGATCGATCAGCGACAGGTGCTCAGCCAGTTCCACGATGGTCCACGCCGGCGAAGCGATGGCAATACCGCGTAGCGTGAGCCGGTGGGCCGGTGGAATCTCGCAGCGACGGACGTAGACACCGCGACGGTCCAGGTGCGGCGCATCGCCGTCGGTGCAGGCGATGAGCGGTGGGGCCGTCAAGGCCGGCGTCGGCCAGCCTCGCAGAAGCGCGGCAGTCAGATGGGTGAACACGGCGTCTTCCGGGAGTACCAGTTGAACCGCGCGGCAGGTTTCGGCGAGATCGCCGGCGTGTTCGCGGCGGACGGCAACTCCAGCGACCGGGTGTGACCATGTGGGGCCGTACACGGCCCAGCGGCCGACGCCCGACGACGCGGCGTCGCTGTGCAGGAAGGGACCCATCGCCGCAAGCGTTTGCCCGCGACAGGGGCCGGTCCAGTCGCGTACCGGAGCCTGTGGATGCCCACTGCCTTCCACAGACCTCAACGAG
Organism: Aeromicrobium sp.; assembly: GCA_035281505.1. Lineage (GTDB taxonomy): Bacteria > Actinomycetota > Actinomycetes > Propionibacteriales > Nocardioidaceae > Aeromicrobium. The sequence goes on from DATEDT010000078.1 coordinate 29,971, forward strand.
TGGCGGAAACCGCACGCCGAGTGGCGCGAGTTTGGGCAAACCCACCCGGTAGACGCCCAAAGTTCCGCCACTCGCGGGACGCATCTTGACAGTGATACTGTCAGCGTCATGGACTTCGAACTGCCTGACACCGCCATCGCCGTTCGTGACGGTGTGGCCGCAGTGGCGGCCAAGTACGACCACGCCTATTGGTCGCGGTGTGAAGAGGAGCACCGCTTCCCGCAGGAGGCCTACGACGACCTGGCCGCCGGTGGCTGGCTCGGCCTCGCCGTTCCGGAGGAGTACGGGGGAGGCGGGCAGGGCATCCTCGAACTGGCCGTCGCCAACGAGACGCTCTGTGCCTCCGGCGGAACGGCCGGCACCTTCTTCTACGTCACGACACCCGGCTTCGGCAGCATGACCGTCACCCGCCACGGCACCGAGGAGCAGAAGCAGCGCATCCTTCCCGGCCTTGCCACCGGCGAATCGCAGTTCTGCCTCGCGCTCACCGAGCCCGACGCCGGCAGCAATGCCATCGAGATCACCACGTCCGCGCGGCGGGATGGGGACGACTTCCTGATCCGCGGGCAGAAGGTCTGGATCTCCAACGTCGAACGTGCCGAATGGATGGTCGCGGTGACCCGGACGATTCCGGCGTCCGATGCCAAGCCACGCACCGCCGGATTCACGCTGTTCCTCGTCGACGTCAAGGAGGCGCTGGCGGCCGGGACGCTGACCTATCAGCCGATCCCGAAGATGGGCAGCAACATCCTCTTCTCGAGCCAGGTCTTCTTCGACGACGTCAGGGTGCCGGCGGCCAACGTTCTCGGTGAGGTCGACCAAGGCTTTGGCGTGCTCTGGGACGTGCTGAACCCCGAGCGGATCCTCGCCGCCGCCGGCGGAGTCGGGTCGGCGCAGGCGGCTCTCGACGTGGCCGTCGACTACGCCCGCGAGCGTCGGGTCTTCGGTCGGCCGATCGGCGCCAACCAGGCGATCCAGTTCCCGCTCGCCCAGATCAAGGCGAAGACCGAGCTCGGCCGCCTGATGACCTACAAGGCGGCCTGGCTGTTCGACCGCGGGATGCCGTGCGGCAACGAGGCCAACATCGCCAAGCTCACCGGCGCTCAGGTTGCGTGGGAGGCAGCGAACCAGGCCTTCCAGACGCTCGGCGGCATGGCGTACAGCAAGGAGTACCCGGTGGAGCGAATGTTCCGCGACGCGCGCATCGGCAAGAACATCCCGGTGGCCGAGGAGCTGGTCCTGGCGCACATCGGTACCCAGGTGCTTGGCCTGCCGAAGTCGTACTGACAGCGGGCTGTGAGAATGGCGAACCCGCAGCAGTGGCTGCAGACGTGAAGGGACTTCGATGACTTCCGACCTCAACGCTGCCTCGGCGGCGATCCTGGAGAGCATTCCGATCACGGCCGCCATGGGCGTCCGGGTCGTCAGTCTGGAGCCGGGCACCGGAGCGATCGAGGCGCCTCCGGAACCCAACATCAATCACGCCGGGATGATGTACGCCGGTTCGCTCTTCACGTTGGGCGAGCTGCTCGGCGGGCTGCTCCCGCCGGTGACCTGGGACATCTCGGGTTACGTTCCGGTCGTGGCCAGCCTGGACATCAAGTTCCGGCGGCCGGCTTTCGGGACGATCCGCGCCACGGCGACGGTCGCCGAAGAGGACCTGCAGCGTGTTCGGGACGAGCTGGCCGCCGGTGAGCCGAAGATCCGTTTTCCGCTCTCGTCGTCCCTCACCGACGAATCCGGCACCGAAGTCGCCTCAACCGTGGGACAGTACGTTCTGCTGAAGATGGACGGGCTGGGCTAGCCTCCGTCCACTCCCGACGGTGAGGTGCGGATGAGCGGGAACGAACGGCGCAGCCTGCTGTCTCCGGCCGGCATCATGGGTCGTGCCGTGGGTGCGGCAAAGCTGGGCCTTCGGGTCGCCATCTGGAGCGAGCAGCAGGTGCTCGCGCTGTTGCAGGGCGAGGTGGACCTGGCCGAAGCACGCGCCCTGCCCGCCGCGCCGGCCGAATCGACGGGCGTCGAGCCACTGAACGCCAAGATGAGCCGTCTGCTCGACCGGGCCCTGAACCAGGGCACCCGCGACAGTCGGGCCGAGTTCTTCCAGCGGCTGGTCGATCAGTTGGTGGCCGACGAGGCACGCATCATCGGAGCGCTCTCGGACGGGCACGCGTCGCCGCTGGTCAACGTGCGCAGCCGCACCCGCGAGTCCGGCGTACCCGAGCTCGAGAATGCGTCGCTGATCGGCCGGTCGGCGAGCGTCGCGCTGCCAGCGCTGGTTCCGCAGTACGTCAGCCATCTCATGGCACTCGGCCTGGTCGAGGTGGGCCCGGAAGACACGTCGCTGAAGGCCGACTACGAAGTGTTGATGGCCGAGTCGCCGGTGCTGCGCGCTCTGAAGTCCGCCGCCCGGGGTCCGGTGCCGGCCCGGGTGGAGAAGCTCACCTTGCGATTGTCGGAGCTCGGACATGAGCTGTGGGAGGCGACGCAGGAAGATCCGCCTGCATGATTGGTGCGCTCGTCGCCGTCCAGAGCTGGAACGAGATCAAGGCCGACGTCGATGCCAACTGGTGGATCTATCTGTCCATGCCCTTCGTGGCGGCCTTCGTCGGGTGGAGCACGAAGATCGTCGCGATCGAGATGCTCTACCGGCCGGTTGAGTTCAGGGGCATCGGACCGATCGGATGGCAGGGCATCGTGCCCCGTCGCGCCGGCAAGGTCGGCGCCAAGACCATCGAGCTGCTGACCACGAACCTGCTCAAGCCCGAGGAGCTGCTGGAGAACTTCGACGCCCGTGAGGCCGTCGAGGCGTTGCGCGACCCGCTCTCGCGCACGATCGAGGAGATCTCGTACGAGTTCGCCGAGAAGGTTCAACCCGGGCTCTGGCACAGCATGCCCGAGGTGGCCCGGTCCGCCGTCATGGCGCGCATCCACGCTCAGCTGCCGCAGGTCCTGGATCGACTGATGGCCGATCTGCGCGCGGACCTCTCCCGCTACGTGGACGTCCAGTTCCTGGCCGTCACGACGCTCGTGCGCAACAAGGAGAAGCTCAATCGCCTGATGCGCGGCCTCGGCGGCAAGTCGATCGTGTTCATGCGGCGCGCCGGTATCTTCTTCGGCCTCGGCATCGGGTTGGTCCAGATGGTCGCGTGGGGGGTCTTCCACAACCCGTGGATCATGCCCGCCTTCGGCTTCGGTGTCGGATTCATCAGTGACTACATCGCCCTGAACATGCTGTTCCGTCCGATCCGCCCCAAGAAGTACCTGCGGCTCATCCCGTTCCAGGGCCTGCTGCACGCCTGGCGTGACGAGGTGACGCGGGACTACGCAAAGATCCTCGCCGACGACCTGTTCGCCCCCGAGATCCTTTTCGACGCGATCCTCAAGGGTCCCGGCGCGGACAAGCTCTTCGCGCTGATGGCCAAGGAGATCGGTGCGGCCATGGACGCGCAGACCGGTCCGTTCAAGCCGTTGGTCCAGCTCGCGGTGGGAACGGCGCGGTACAACATGCTCAAGGCGAGCCTGGTGGACATGGTCATCGAGCGGATGCCGGAGACGCTGACCGAGGCGCACTCCTACGCCAAGCGCACCATCGACCTCGAGAACACGATCGTCGAGAAGATGAGCCAGCTGACCGACGAGGAGTACGAGTCGATCCTGCGGCCGGTGTTCAAGGACGACGAGCCGCTCGTCATCGCGGTCGGCGCCATCCTCGGCGGTCTGGTCGGCGAGCTCCAGGTGCAGATCATGGAGCTGCTCGGGAGCCACTGAGTCAGTGGCCGAGCTCCCGCCACCGGACCTTCAGGCCGTCGGCCGGGTAGAGGCCGGTGCCGTGCTCCATGGGTGGCTCATAGTCCGGGTCGATGCTCCACTCGTACGACAGCAGGAGCTGGTGCAGGATCGCCTTCACCTGCATGCCGCCGAAGTACAAGCCGATGCACTTGTGGGCACCCCCGCCGAACGGTGCCCAGAGATAGCGATGGCCGCGATCCTCCTGCCGTTCGGGGGAGAAGCGGTCCGGGTCGAATCGATCGGGCTCGGGCCAGTACTCGGCCAAGCGGTGCATCGCCAGGGGTGCCACGAAGACCTTGGTGCCGGCCGGAACGAACTTCCCGCTGATCGAGGTGTCCTTGACGGTCTCGCGGACGAGCATCCCAACCGGCGGGTTGATGCGCAGCGCTTCGCGGAACGCCTGGTCCATCAGGGGCAGTTCGGCGAGGTCGTCGTAGTCGAGCGTCGGCTTGGCCAGCGCCCGGCACTCGGCGCGCAGCTTGTCCTGCCACTCGGGGTGCTTGGCCAGGTAATAGGCGATCGTCGACGCGGTGATGGTCGAGGTGTCGTGCGCGGCCATAAGTACGAAGATCATGTGGTTGACGACGTCCTCGTCGCTGAACCGCTCGCCGTCCGGGGTCTGGGCGTGGCAGAGGACGCTGAACAGGTCGTCGGTGTGCTGATCGCGCTTGGCCGGCAGCTGTGCGTAGAAGTACTCCTCCAGGGCCTTGCGTCCGACCAGTCCGCGGTGCCAGCGGCCGCCGGGAACGTCGGCCCGGACCGCTGCCAGACCGCCCACGACGGTGTCGATGAATGCCTTGTTCAGCCGGTCGGCCTCAGGCCCCAGCTCGGTGCCGATGAAGACCTCGGCGGCGAGGTCCAGGAGTAGTTGCTTGGTGGCGTCGTAGAGCCGGAAGTCGTCGGCCGGCTGCCACGCGGCGATCCCGCGGGCGATGCCGCTGTTCAGTGTCGCCAGGTAGGCCTGCAGCCGATCGCGGGTGAACGCCTCCTGCATGATGCGCCGATGCTGGAGATGCTCCTCGAAGTCCAGCAGCATGATGCCCCGGGTGAAGAACGGCCCGATGTAGTAACCCCAGCCCGGGCCGTTGGCGAAGGCCTTGTCCCGGTTG
>DATEDT010000079.1:0-23506 GCA_035281505.1 Aeromicrobium sp.
TGGCCAAGGTCTTCCGCGAGTTCCTGGATGCCGCCGGCGTCGACATCATCGCCACGGCGGCCAACAGTGTGCAGCCGCTGCGGGTCGGTGCGGAGTACGCCACGATGTTCCCGTGCTGGTTCAAGGGCCAGAACGCGCTGATCGACGACGTCGTCAACGGCACCTTCAAGAACAACACGCTGCACATCGCCATGAAGACGATCACGCCCCAGCCGACCAGGTACGGGCTGCCGGACGACCCGGAGCCGGAGCATCCGATCGTTCCGACGGAAGCGGACCTCGAGTCGGTTGATCTCGCCCAGCCGCAGATCCGCGGCTATCGGCCGAACCCGGACGATCCGGACAACCCGTTCCCGGCGGGTCTGGGCACGATCTGTGACGAGCTGTATGCGGCCGCGGCGGGCAACCCGCGCTCGCCCGACAAGCCGCTGCCGATCCCGCCTGAGCTCTGGAAGCTCGTCGGTATCAAGAACTCGCACAACGGCAAGCTCGGCACCGATGCCGACTTCAACCGCGCGGCGGTCTCGTCGGCCGGGATCGATTCCCCCGCCCAGCGGAAGGTCCTCAACCGGATGGCGACAGAGCTGACCGGTGTCAAGTCTGAGAAAGTTCCTGATGTGGCTTCCCTGTTGATCAGTCCAGTCGTGCGTGGGACGGCGGTGACCAGCCAATGAGCCAGCGTATGGACAAGGAGTCGACCTCCGCCCTCGTCAAGCTGATCATCTTCTGCGTGCTCACCGGCATGGCGACCGTCGTGCTGGGCATGACGCTGAGCAACGGCGGCTTCGCCAAGCGCGACGTCTACAAGGCCATGTTCACCGACGTCGCCGGCGTGGCAGCCGGCGACGAAGTCAGAATCGCCGGCGTCCGGGTGGGCACGATCCGCTCGGTGGAGATTGCCGACAAGGACAAGGCAGTCCTGGAGTTCGGCGTCGAACCCGGCGTCAAGCTCACGCAGAACACCACCGCGACCCTGCGGTTCCGCAACCTGGTCGGTCAGCGCTATATGGCCCTTGAGCAGGGGTCCGAGGGTGCCACCTCCCCGATCCGCCCGGGTGCGACCATCCCGCTGTCGCGGACCCAGGAGGCTCTGGACCTGGACCTGCTGCTGAGCGGTTTCAAGCCGGTGTTCCAGGCGCTCAACCCGTCCGACGTCAACAAGCTGGCGTTCGAGATCGTTCAGACGCTGCAGGGCGAATCGGGCAACGTCGAAAGCCTGCTGGGGTCGGTGTCGTCACTGACGCAGACGCTGGCCGGCCGTGACAAGCTCATCGGTGACGTGATCAAGAACCTGTCGAAGACCCTGGACATCGTCGGTTCGCGCGATGCCGAATTGAGTACGACGATCAGCACACTGCGCGAGTTCATCAGCGGCCTGAAGGACGATCGCAAGGACATCCTCGACTCCCTCGACGGCATCGCCGATCTGACCGACGAGACGGCGGGGCTTCTCGAGGAGGCCACTCCGCTCCTGGTCGCGGACCTCAGGCAGCTGAATCGCCTGACGGCGAACCTCAGCAAGCCCAAGAACCTTGCGCAGATCGAGAAGTCGATCCGGATTCTCCCGTTCAAGCAGACGAAGACAGCCAACTGGGTCGCCAGCGGCAGCATCTTCAACCAGTACCTGTGCGAGTTCCTCGTGGACTTGGACACGACCGGCCTGCCGGCACCGCTGGCCGCGCTCATCTCCAGCCTCGAAGGCATGCTGCTGAGCGTTCCGACCGGCGGCCCACGCTGTGACACCGCGGAAGGGGAGCTGTGATGAAGCCTTTCCGCGAACGCAATCAGACGATGATCGGTGCCGTCGGCATCGTGGTCATCCTGGTGATGATGGTCGCTGCCTTCAAGGCTGATCGGTTGCCGATCATCGGCGCCGGCGACATCTACTACGCCAACTTCAGCGAGGTGGGCGGCCTGCACGCGGGCAACGAGGTCCGAGTCGCCGGCGTCCCCGTGGGCAACGTCGACAAGCTCGAACTCGACGGCGACCACGTCAAGGTCACCTTCAAGTTGGACAAGGGCACCGATCTCGGCAACTCGACGGCCGCGGAGATCAAGGTGCGCACGCTGCTGGGCGCGACCTACCTCGGCCTCGTGCCGGCCGGGTCCGGTCAACTGGACGCCGGCGCGAGCATCCCGAACTCGCGCACCAATGAGCCCTACGACGTCGTCGACGCCTTCCAGGAGCTCAGCACGACCACGGACCAGATCGACTTGGAGCAGGTTTCCAAGGCCCTCAACGCCCTGGCCGACATCGCGGAGGAAACGCCGGAGGAGTTCCAAGGCGCCATTCGGGGTGTCTCCGACCTGTCGGCCAACCTCGCGGCCCGGGACGACCAGCTCAACACGCTGCTGCAGAACTTGCAGCGGGTGTCGAAGGTCCTCAACGAGGAGGGCCCCGACCTCACCAAGCTCTTCAAGGATGCAGCTGTGCTCTTCGACGCCGTGGCGGACCGCCGTGACACCGTGCACCGGCTGCTGGTGTCCACTCAGGACATCTCGGAGCAGCTGATCAGGTTCGTCGACGAGACGCGTGCGGACATCAAGCCTGTCCTGGCGCAGTTGGAGCGCGTGACCGACATGCTTCGACGCAACGAATCCAGCCTCGACGAAGCGCTACGCATCGCTCCCAACTGGGCCCACACCCTGGGCAACACGCTGGCCATCGGTCCCTGGTGGGACGTCTTCATCAAGGTGGGTGGCGCGTGATGAACAACGCTGCTTCGCGTTTCGCCGGCTTGTCCAAGGTGCTGACCGCGTTCGTCGTGTTGGCGCTCCTGGCGGCAGTGTTCCTGCTGTTCACCAACGAAGGCACCGAGAAGACCATCGTCGCCGACTTCAAGGTGGCCAACTCCCTGTACGAGGAGAACGAAGTCCGGATCATGGGCGTTCCGGTCGGAAAGGTGACCGAAATCCGGCCGCTCGGCGACCGGGTCAGGGTCACGTTGCAGTACGACGGCGACATCAAGCTCCCGGCCGACGCAAAGGCCGTCGTGATCTCGCCGTCGGTCGTCGGTGACCGCTTCATCCAGCTCGGCCCGGCCTACACCGGCGGCCCGACGCTCCCCGACAACGCTCGACTCGGTCTCGACCGCACGGCGGTGCCGGTGGAGCTCGACGACATCTTCAAATCGATCGACAACCTTGCGCTGGCGCTCGGTCCGGAGGGCGCGAACAAGGACGGTGCGCTGTCCCGACTCGTCAGCACCACGGCCAATCAGTTGGACGGCCAGGGTGAGCAGCTGGCCAAGACGTTGGAGAACTTCGCGAAGTTGAGCACGACGCTCGACAACAACGACGAGGAGCTCTTCTCCAGCATCCGCGAGATGGACGAGTTCGTCGCCCTGCTGCGTCGCAACGACGACGACGCACGGGACTTCTTCGACAGCACGGCGGACGTGTCCGAGGTGCTCGCCGACGAGCGGGAGGATCTCGCCGACACGATCAAGGCACTCCAGGAGGCGCTGACCGAGGTGCGCGACTTCGTGCGTGACAACCGCACGGCCATCCGGGGCAATGTCGACAACCTCGAGAGCATTGCTGCTCTGCTCGCTGATCGGACCGACGAGATCGATCACCTGTTGGCCGAGACTCCGACCGCGTTGGCGAACCTTGGTCTGGCGGGCGTCGGCCCCGGCGTCGCTGCGCGAGCCAACATCGGCGAGCTCGTGAACAACCTGAGCCCGATCACGGTCATCTGTGCCGCGCTCGGTCAGGCGGACCCGGGAGGCGGCGCGTTGTGCCCCACCCTCCAGTTCATCGTGGGCCTGATCCCGCAGGGCATCCTCGACGACTTCTTCGGCACCAGCGCGCTCTCCGCGGCCATTGCCGGCGCAACGTCGCCGGCGGGGGCCACCACCGGGGCCGGCGAGTCCAACCCCACGTTGGTGCCGGGCCTCGACTCGGTCATCGACAACCTGTCCGGAATGTTGGCGGTGAACTGATGACGAGCATGCAGATCCTGCGCCGTGGCCGGACATTCGGGCTGGTCGCCTCCGCAGCGCTGGTCCTCAGCGGCTGCAACTTCACGCCGTACAGCATCCCGCTGCCCGGTGGTGCCGATCTCGGCGACAACCCCTACACCGTCAAGGCCGAGTTCCGCGACGCCATGGACATCGTCCCCCAGGGTGGTGTGCGCTCGTCCGACGTCACGGTGGGCAAGATCACCGACGTCCAGCGCTCGCCCAGCGGGTGGACTGCGATCGTCACGATGGAGATCAACGGCGACACCAAGCTGCCGGAGAACACCCTCGCCACCATCCGCCAGACCAGCCTCCTGGGTGAGAAGTTCGTCTCCCTGGATGCACCGGCCAAGGGCGGTTACGGCCAGCTCGGCGACGGCGATGTCATCGGACTCGACCGCAGCGGGCGCAACCCCGAGCTCGAAGAGGTCCTGAGCGCGGCTGCGTTGCTGTTCAACGGCGGCGGGCTGGACAAGTTCAACACCATCACCCGCGAGCTCAACCTGTTGATGGATGGTCGCGAGAGCAACATCCGTGAGCTCATCCGGAACTCGACGGAGTTCACCCAGACGCTCGACGCGAACAAGAACGCGATCATCGGTGCCCTTGAGCGGATCAACCGGCTCGCCATTGCGACGAACGCCCAGGAGGACGAAATCGACCTGGCGCTGCGGGACATCCCGCCGGCGCTGGAGGTGCTGGACGACCAGCGCGAGGACCTCGTCAAGATGCTGGAGTCACTGGACCGCCTGGGTGGCGTCGCGACCGAGGTGATCAGGAAGTCCAAGGAGGACACCCTCACCGATCTGCGGCTGCTGCAGCCGGTCCTCAAGGGCCTGGCCGATGCCGGCGACTCGCTTGCCGGGGTTCTTCGACAGCTCCCCACCTTCCCGTTCCCGGACGAGCTCGTGGGCGATTCGGTCGCTCGGGCGTCGGCGTCGTGCCCGGCCAACACCGTCGAGGTCGCGCGCGCGGGTGCGTGCTTCGGCGACTACATCAACCTCGACATCAACCTGTCCCTGAACGCCGAACAGGCTCAGTCGCTCCTGCTCGGCCTGCTGTCGATGGGCGGGTTCGCACCGGCAGCGATGCCCGCCGCAGCGCCGGCGGCCACCGCGGACGCGGCAGCGCCGAAGTCGAGCGCGGCCGCCACGCCCACGCCGGGCGCCGCGGTCGGCGACGATGCAGCAGGAGGGGCAGCAGACCTCACCGACAAGCTCAACGGGTTGCTCCCGGGGCCGACAACCTCGCCGTCGCAGCAGGAAGAGAAGTCCGGTGGACTGCTCGGGTTCCTGGGCCTGAACCGCACCCCCGCGGTCAGCATCGCTGAAGCGCAACAGACCGATGTCGGAAGGCTTCTCGTGGGACCGGTGGTGGCCGAATGATTACGACGACAACCAAGATCCAGCTGCTGATCTTCGCCATCGTCACGGTGATCGGCGCCACGATCGTCGGCGGACGCTACGCCGAGATCGACCGCCTGGTTTTCGAGCGGACCTATCCGGTCAAGGTCGAGCTGAAGGATTCGGGTGGCATCTTCGCCGGTGCCGAGGTGACGTACCGCGGCGTTGTGGTTGGCAAGGTCGGGTCCATGGAGTACATCCCGAACGGCGTGCGCGCCACGCTCGACATCGAGAAGGACGCGCCGAAGATGTCGCAGGACACCGTCGCGGTCGTGGCCAACAAGTCGGCCATCGGCGAGCAGTTCATGGATCTTCAGCCGCGTACGAACCGCGGTCCCTACCTGCGCAGCGGCAGCACGATCACGGCCGCCAACACGGTGGTGCCACTGGATGCGACCCGCCTCCTGATCGACGTCGGCGCCTTCGTCGATTCCGTCGACACCAAGTCCCTGCAGACACTGATCAACGAAGTGGGCATCGCGTTTGCCGGCTACGGCCAGGACCTGTCGGTGATCATCGAGTCCTTCCAGTCATTCATCAAGCAGGCCAATCAGAGCTTCCCGGAGACCCAGTCGCTGATCCGGGGATCGCGCACCGTGCTGGAAACTCTCGTGGACAAGCGCGGCCAGTTCGCCGACTTCACCGAGAACTTCAACGACCTGACCGAGACCTTGGTCGACGAGGACGATTCGGTGCGCGACCTGCTCGACGACGGTCCCGGTGCAGCCAAGGAAGTGCGCGAGGTGGTCGAGGAGAACTCCGACGACCTGATCTCGCTCTTCCACAGCCTGGCCGCGGTCACCGAGACCTTCGACCGTCGCTGGAAGAGCCTGGAAGTCCTGACCATCCTGTTCATGGCACAGGTCGACGGCGGCTTCGCGGCCGTGATCCCGAGCACCGATCCGAAGCGTGCCGGTCTGTTCGACGGCCGGATCCCGGTGATCTTCACCGACACCTTGCCGGGTCAGTACGAACACACCACCTGCCTGTTCCAGTACGGAGGATCCGACGCGGCCGGGTATCGTGCAAGGCGACCACCGAACGACCTGACCAACGCGGCGGTTGAGCACTACGACTGCCTGAACGAGGACAAGGTGCCGTTCAGCCCGGACAAGACCGAGTACAACTTCAACCGCGGGGTCGTGGCACCAGCAACCGGAGAGGATTCTTGGAAGTGGCTTCTGCTGGGGACAGCCTCGAACTGACGGCTGCACCGGGAACATCGTCCAAAGCAATCCGACTCCTCCTGATCGCCACCTGTGTGGTTGGCGTGCTCGTGGGAGCGGTGGGTCTGCTGCTGCCGCAGGTCATGGGCTCACGCGACGAGTTCGGTGCTGACCGTCAGGCTGCAATCACACGCGCTTCGGACTTCGCCGTCACGTTCAACACGTACTCGTCGGACGAGAAGGCCGACTATCAGCGCCGGGTCAAGCCACTCATGACGACGGCGTACTACAAGGACTTCATCAAGATCAGCAACGTGATGTTCCAGGTGGTGAAGGACCGCAAGCAGTCCAGTGGCGACGTCAAGGTGTTGTCGGCGGCGGTGGAGAACATCGACAAGGATTCGGCGTCCGTGATCGTCGCCATCGACGCCGCCGTTCGTCGGAGTGACTCCGAGCAGGCCGTGGCGCGGCGATTCCGTTGGCAGATCTCGATGAGCAAGGTGCGCGGCGAGTGGCGGGTGCGCCAGTTCGACGGCGTGCCGACGATCGAGGCCACCATGGGCGACGTGACCGAGGACGACAAGAGCGGGGGCGACAAGTGAGCGCCGCGAAGAACCCGGGCGGTCCCTCAAAGCGGCGCCGGATCGCCGGCGAGGTCAAGCCGGCCGATGCCGCGCCTGCGGCCAAGCCCCCCAAGGCCAAGGTCAAGCTGCCGAAGCCGAAGCTTCCGAAGCGACCGACCCCCGAACCGCAGGTGACCACCACCGCCGACCTGCCGTCCGCACCGGCGCGGCCGGAGGCTGTCCGGGTCCCACGGCGTCGGCCGTCCGCGGTCCTGGTTGCACTGATCGTCCTGGCGATCGGATCCGTCGGATTCGGTGGCTACGGCGCCTGGCGTGGCGTGGATGGCTGGCGCAGCAACAGCATCGCCGAGACCCGAGCCGCGGCGGCCGACGCGGCGGCGTCGGCCTCGGAAGAGATCTTCACCTACCGGTACGACGAGTTGGACGAACACCTGCGCAAGTCGCAGGCGACGATGACGCCGAAGTTCGCCAAGAAGTTCCGCGCCATCTCGCCGGCCCTGAGCGCGCTCGCTCCGCAGCGCCGCATCCAGGTCAAGGCGGTGGTTCGCCACGTCGCGACGAAGGAGTGCGGGGACAAGTGCTCGCCGCAGAAGGCGACGGTCCTGATCTTCATCGATCAAGCGCGGGTCTCCGCCGACACCGACAAGCCGACGGTCTTCGGCAACCGCATCGAGGTGTTCATGGTCGAGCGCAACGGCGCCTGGCTGGTCGACGAGATCAAGGCGCTGTAGTCGGCGCACGAGCCCGTCAGCGGGGCCCAATAGGGTTCCCTACCCATTCGGGGGTTGTCAAGGACCCCGCTTGCATCTGTTTGACGCGCCGGGTTAGAATCATCTTTCGCGCCCGCTTTGTTCCCTGCGTTTTGTGATGCCCTCTTTCGGGTGACCTTGACGCGGGTTGCTCGGTGTGCGCGGAAAGTCCAAAAACAGAACTGAATCCCGTGCCATCTAGCGAGCCCTTGGAAGGATCCATCTCTTGGCCGCCTCGCGCACCTCTGCCGCCCCCACCAGCACCACTCTCGCCCCTCGGCGCATCTCGTTCGCCAAAATCAGTGAGCCGCTCGAAGTTCCCGAACTGCTGGCTCTGCAGACCGACAGTTTCGATTGGCTGATCGGTTCCGACGCGTGGAAGGACCGCGTCGCCGCTGCTCAGGCGGCCGGCCAGGACGTCTCCACCAAGTCGGGTCTGGAGGAGATCTTCGAGGAGATCTCCCCGATCGAGGACTTCTCCGAGACCATGAGCCTGTCGTTCCGCGACCACAGGTTCGAGCCGCCGAAGTACTCGGTCGAGGACTGCAAGGATCGCGACGTCACCTACGCCGCGCCGCTGTTCGTCACCGCCGAGTTCATGAACAACGAGACCGGCGAGATCAAGAGCCAGACCGTCTTCATGGGTGAGTTCCCGCTCATGACCGACAAGGGCACATTCATCATCAACGGCACCGAACGTGTCGTCGTCTCGCAGCTGGTCCGTTCGCCGGGCGTCTACTTCGAGCGCACCCCGGACAAGACGTCCGACAAGGACATCTTCACCGCCAAGGTCATCCCGTCGCGTGGCGCGTGGCTGGAGTTCGAGATCGACAAGCGCGACATGGTCGGCGTGCGTCTCGACCGCAAGCGCAAGCAGAGCGTCACCGTGCTGCTCAAGGCCCTCGGCCTGACCACCGAGCAGATTCTCGAGGAGTTCGGCCAGTACGAGTCCATCCGGCTCACCCTGGAGAAGGAACACATCGCGACGCAGGACGAAGCCCTGCTGGACATCTACCGCAAGCTGCGGCCGGGCGAACCGCCGTCGCGTGAAGCTGCCCAGAACCTGCTGGACAACTACTACTTCAACAGCAAGCGCTACGACCTCGCGAAGGTCGGCCGCTACAAGGTCAACAAGAAGCTCGGCACCACCGAGGCGTTCGACCAGCAGACGCTGACGATCGACGACATGGTCGCCGTCATCAAGTACGTCGTCGCCCTGCACGCGGGTGAGACCGAGCTCGAGATGCCGGCCGGCACGACGATCGTCGAGGCCGACGACATCGACCACTTCGGCAACCGCCGCATGCGTACCGTCGGTGAGCTGATCCAGAACCAGCTCCGTACCGGCCTGGCCCGCATGGAGCGGGTCGTGCGCGAGCGCATGACGACGCAGGACGTCGAGGCGATCACCCCGCAGACGTTGATCAACATCCGGCCGGTTGTCGCGGCGCTGAAGGAGTTCTTCGGCACGTCGCAGCTGAGCCAGTTCATGGACCAGAACAACCCGCTGGCCGGCCTGACCCACAAGCGCCGCCTGTCGGCGCTCGGCCCGGGCGGTCTGTCGCGTGAGCGGGCCGGTTACGAAGTGCGTGACGTTCACCCGTCCCACTACGGCCGCATGTGCCCGATCGAGACGCCGGAAGGCCCGAACATCGGCCTGATCGGCTCACTCGCCTCATACGGCCGGGTGAACTCGTTCGGCTTCGTCGAGACGCCGTACCGCAAGGTTCAGAACGGCAAGGTCACCGAGCAGGTCGACTACCTCACGGCCACCGACGAGGACCGCTACATCATCGCCCAGGCCAACTCGCCGCTCGATGCCAATGGCAAGTTCGTCGACGACGCCGTCCTGGTCCGCCAGCGCGGCGGCGAAGCCGAGCTGCGGCCGGCTTCCGAGGTCGACTACATGGACGTCTCGCCGCGCCAGATGGTGTCGGTCGCGACGGCCCTGATCCCGTTCCTCGAGCACGACGACGCGAACCGCGCGCTCATGGGCTCCAACATGCAGCGCCAGGCAGTTCCGCTGATCCGCAACGACGCGCCGCTGGTCGGCACCGGCATGGAGTTCCGCGCCGCTGTCGATGCCGGCGATGTCACCGTGGCCAAGAAGCCCGGCGTCGTCAAGGAGGTCTCCTCCGACGCGATCGAGGTCATGGAGGACGAGGGCACGTACACCACGTACAAGCTCGACAAGTTCCGTCGCTCCAACCAGGGCACCTGCATCAACCAGCGTCCGCTGGTTGCCGCCGGCGACCGGGTCGAGGTCGGCACGCCGCTGGCTGACGGTCCGTGCACCGACGAAGGCGAGATGGCGCTGGGTACCAACCTGCTCGTCGCCTTCATGCCCTGGCAGGGCCACAACTACGAAGACGCGATCATCCTGTCGCAGCGTGTCGTCCAGGATGACCTGCTCACGTCGATTCACATCGAGGAGCACGAGGTCGACGCCCGCGACACCAAGCTCGGCCCCGAGGAGATCACCCGGGACATCCCGAACGTCTCCGAGGAGATGCTGGCTGACCTCGACGAACGAGGCATCATCCGCATCGGTGCCGAGGTCGGCAACGGCGACATCCTGGTCGGCAAGGTCACGCCGAAGGGCGAGACCGAGCTGACCCCGGAGGAGCGATTGCTCCGTGCGATCTTCGGCGAGAAGGCGCGCGAAGTCCGCGACACCTCGCTCAAGGTTCCGCACGGTGAGTCCGGAACCGTCATCGGCGTGCGTGTCTTCGACGCGTCCGAGGGTGACGAGTTGAGCCCCGGCGTCAACCAGCTGGTGCGCGTCTATGTCGCTCAGAAGCGCAAGATCAGCGACGGCGACAAGCTCGCCGGCCGCCACGGCAACAAGGGCGTCATCTCCAAGATCCTTCCGGTCGAGGACATGCCGTTCCTCGAGGACGGCACGCCGGTCGACGTCGTCCTGAACCCGTTGGGTGTCCCCGGCCGTATGAATGTCGGTCAGGTACTCGAGCTGCACCTCGGCTGGATCGCCAGCCAGGGGTGGAAGGTCGACGACAAGACATCGGAGTGGGCCAAGCGCCTCGCGTCGATCGGTG
Organism: Aeromicrobium sp.; assembly: GCA_035281505.1. Taxonomy (GTDB): domain Bacteria; phylum Actinomycetota; class Actinomycetes; order Propionibacteriales; family Nocardioidaceae; genus Aeromicrobium. The sequence continues at coordinate 10,921 of DATEDT010000079.1, forward strand.
CGTCGGAGGCCCCGCCGCGCAGCCGGGTCGCCACGCCGGTCTTCGACGGTGCGCGTGAGGACGAGATCACCGGCCTGCTGGCCTCGACTCTGACGAACCGTGACGGCGACCGCCTGGTGGGCGAAACCGGCAAGGCCAACCTGCTCGACGGCCGCACCGGCGAGCCGTTCCCGGACCCGGTCTCGGTCGGGTACATGTACGTGCTCAAGCTGCACCACCTGGTCGACGACAAGATCCACGCCCGTTCGACCGGTCCGTACTCGATGATCACCCAGCAGCCGCTCGGCGGTAAGGCCCAGTTCGGTGGCCAGCGCTTCGGTGAGATGGAGGTCTGGGCCCTCGAGGCTTACGGTGCTGCCTACGCGCTGCAGGAGCTCCTCACGATCAAGTCCGACGACATCCTCGGCCGCGTCAAGGTCTACGAGGCGATCGTCAAGGGCGAGAACGTGCCCGAGCCGGGCATCCCGGAGTCGTTCAAGGTGCTGGTCAAGGAGATGCAGTCGCTGTGTCTCAACGTCGAGGTGCTGTCTTCGGATGGCACTGCGGTCGACATGAAGGACCCGGAGGAAGACCTCTTCCGGGCCGCCGAAGAGCTGGGCATCGACCTGTCGCGTCGTGAGCCGTCCAGCGTCGAAGAAGTCTGACCAGAGAAATCTGTGCTGCACTTCCCGACCCGTATTCGAATCTTTCGTACAGAGGAATTGAGTTCTAAGTGCTCGACGTGAACTACTTCGATCAGTTGAAGATCGGTCTTGCCGCCGCGGACGACATCCGCGCGTGGTCCTTCGGTGAGGTCAAGAAGCCGGAGACCATCAACTACCGCACGCTCAAGCCGGAACGTGACGGCTTGTTCTGCGAGAAGATCTTCGGTCCCACCCGGGACTGGGAGTGCTACTGCGGCAAGTACAAGCGGGTGCGCTTCAAGGGCATCATCTGCGAGCGCTGTGGCGTCGAGGTGACTCGTTCGAAGGTCCGCCGCGAGCGGATGGGCCACATCGAGCTGGCTGCCCCGGTCACCCACATCTGGTACTTCAAGGGTGTCCCGAGCCGGCTCGGCTACCTGCTCGACCTGGCGCCGAAGGACCTGGAGAAGGTCATCTACTTCGCCGCCTACATGATCACCAAGGTCGACGAGGACGCGCGTCACCGCGACCTGTCCAGCCTGCAGACCAAGATCGACCTCGAGGTCAAGCAGCTGGAGAGCCGCCGCGACAACGAGGTCAACGAGCGTATGGCCAAGCTCGAAGAGGACCTCAAGGCGCTGGAGGACGAAGGCGCCAAGGCCGACGCCAAGCGCAAGGTCAAGGACGCTGCCGAGCGGGAGGCGCGCCAGCGTCGTGACCGGGTGCAGCGCGAGATCGACCGGCTGCTCGAGGTCTGGGACCGGTTCAAGAACCTCAAGGTCCAGGACCTCGAGGGTGACGAGCTGCTCTACCGCGAGATGCACTACCGCTTCGGCCAGTACTTCGAGGGCTACATGGGCGCCGCGGCGATCCAGAAGCGTCTGCAGGACTTCGACCTCGACGCCGAGGCCGAGCTGCTCAAGGAGATCATCGCCACCGGCAAGGGCCAGCGGAAGACCCGCGCGCTCAAGCGCCTCAAGGTGGTCGAGGCCTTCCGCAACAGCACCAACAAGCCTGAGGGCATGGTGCTCGACGCGGTGCCGGTGATCCCGCCGGAGCTCCGGCCGATGGTCCAGCTCGACGGCGGCCGTTTCGCCACGTCGGACCTGAACGACCTGTACCGCCGCGTGATCAACCGCAACAACCGGCTCAAGCGCCTGCTCGACCTCGGTGCTCCGGAGATCATCGTCAACAACGAGAAGCGCATGCTGCAGGAGGCCGTCGACTCGCTGTTCGACAACGGCCGTCGTGGCCGGCCGGTCACCGGGCCGGGCAACCGTCCGCTGAAGTCGATCTCCGACATGCTCAAGGGCAAGCAGGGTCGCTTCCGCCAGAACCTGCTCGGCAAGCGCGTCGACTACTCCGGCCGTTCGGTCATCGTCGTCGGCCCGCAGCTCAAGCTGCACCAGTGCGGCCTGCCCAAGCAGATGGCGATCGAGCTGTTCAAGCCGTTCGTCATGAAGCGGCTGGTCGACCTCAACCACGCGCAGAACATCAAGAGCGCCAAGCGGATGGTTGAGCGCGGGGTCCGCTCCGAGGTGTGGGACGTCCTCGAAGAGGTCATCACCGAACACCCGGTGCTGCTCAACCGTGCGCCCACGCTGCACCGCCTCGGCATCCAGGCCTTCGAGCCGCAGCTGATCGAGGGCAAGGCCATCCAGATCCACCCGCTCGTCTGCTCGGCGTTCAACGCCGACTTCGACGGTGACCAGATGGCCGTGCACCTGCCGCTGAGCGCCGAGGCCCAGGCCGAGGCTCGCTTGCTGATGCTGTCGACGAACAACATCCTCAAGCCGTCGGACGGCCGCCCGGTCACCATGCCGACGCAGGACATGATCATCGGCCTGTACTTCCTGACCCTCGACCGTGACGGTCAGCCGGGTGAGGGGCGTGCCTTCGCCTCCGAGGCCGAAGCCATCATGGCCTTCGACCATGGCGACATCTCGCTGCAGAGCAAGATCAAGATCCGGATCCCGAACGCCGACGGCGTGCCCGAGACGATGGACACCACGCTCGGCCGCGCGATCTTCAACGACGCGCTGCCGGTCGACTACCCGTACGTCGACAAGCAGATCGGCAAGAAGGAGCTCGGCGAGATCGTCAACGACCTCGCGGAGCGGTACTCCAAGGTCGACGTGGGTGTCGCGCTCGACGCGCTGAAGGACACCGGCTTCCACTGGGCCACCCGTTCGGGTGTGACCATCTCCATCGACGACGTCGTCACCCCGGAGAAGAAGCCCGAGATCCTGGCCAAGTACGAGGGCCAGGCCGCCAAGGTCCAGCAGCAGTTCGACCGCGGTCTGATCACCGAGGACGAGCGTCGCCAGGAGCTCATCGAGATCTGGACGCAGGCCACGAACGAGGTCTCCGGCGAGATGGAGGCCAAGTTCAGGGAGAACCCGGACAACCCGATCTGGATGATGGTCAACTCCGGTGCTCGCGGCAACATGATGCAGGTGCGACAGATCGCCGCCATGCGTGGTCTGGTCGCCAATCCGAAGGGCGAGATCATCCCCCGCCCGATCAAGGCCAACTTCCGCGAGGGCCTGTCCGTGGTCGAGTACTTCATCGCCACGCACGGTGCGCGCAAGGGTCTGGCCGACACGGCACTGCGTACCGCCGACTCCGGTTACCTGACGCGTCGTCTGGTCGACGTCAGCCAGGACGTCATCATTCGTGAGGAGGACTGCGGCACCGAGCGCGGTCTCCCGAAGAAGATCGGCGTCAAGAACGACGAAGGTGTCGTCGTTGCGGCCGACAACGTGGAGACGTCGGCCTACGCCCGCACGGCGGCCGTCGACATCACCCACCCGAAGTCCGGCGAGGTTCTCATCCCGGCCGGAGGCGATCTGGGCGACGTCGAGATCGACGCGCTCATCGAGGCCGGTGTCGAGGAGGTCAAGGTCCGTACGGTCCTCACGTGTGAGGCGGCCGCCGGAACCTGCGCCAAGTGCTACGGCCGCTCGTTGGCCACCGGCAAGCTGGTCGACATCGGTGAGGCGGTCGGCACGATCGCAGCCCAGTCCATCGGCGAGCCCGGCACCCAGTTGACGATGCGTACCTTCCACACCGGTGGTGTGGCCGGTGACGACATCACGCACGGCCTGCCGCGCGTCGTGGAGCTGTTCGAGGCACGTCAGCCCAAGGGCAAGGCGCCGATCACCGAGGCCGCCGGTCGCGTCACGATCGACGACACGGACCGGGCGCGCAAGATCATCGTCACCCCGGACGACGGCTCTGATCCGCTGGAGTTCCCGGTCAGCAAGCGCATGCGCCTGCTGGTCCAGGACGGCGACAGCGTCGAGGTCGGCGACCAGCTGACGCACGGCACCCCGGATCCGCAGGAGGTTCTGCGCATCCTCGGTGTTCGCCGGGCGCAGGAGCACTTGGTCGACGAGGTGCAGGAGGTCTACCGCTCGCAGGGTGTGGCCATCCACGACAAGCACATCGAGATCATCGTGCGGCAGATGCTGCGCCGGGTGACGGTCATCGAGCAGGGCGACGCGAACCTCATCCCGGGCGACCTGGTCGACCGGGCGGCGTTCGAGGAAGAGAACCGTCGCGTCGTTGCCGAGGGCAGCACGCCGGCTTCCGGCCGTCCGGTGCTCATGGGCATCACCAAGGCCTCGCTCGCGGTCGAGTCGTGGCTGTCGGCCGCGTCCTTCCAGGAGACGACGCGCGTCCTGACCGATGCAGCCATCCACGGCAAGTCGGACAAGCTGCGTGGCCTGAAGGAGAACATCATCATCGGCAAGCTGATCCCGGCCGGCACCGGCTTGGAGCGGTACCGGAACATCCGGGTCGAGCCGACCGAGGAAGCTCGTCAGGCCGCCTACGCGGTGACCGGGTACGAGTCGTTCGGCGACTACGGATTCGGCAGCGATGGTGCTCCCGTCCAGCTGGAGGATTTCGACTTCACCAGCTATGAAAGCTGATTGAGGATCCAACAGCCCTGAGCGAAAGAAGCCCGAGCCGGTTGGCTCGGGCTTCTTTCTGTTCGGCGTTACTTCGGCAGTCGTTCTCGGGGGCGGAAGGCCCAGTCGAGGCTGTTCTCGAACAGCGGACGGAACACGGTCGCGACCGGCTTGGTCATCAGCAGCAGGGCGACGACGACCGCTGCCGCGAGCGTGATGACCACACCGAGCCAGCCCATGGCGCGGAGTGCGGGGAAGACGTTGGTCTCGTGCAGCAGGAAGAACACGATGAACCCGTGCAGGAGGTAGCAGTACAGCGTGCGCTGGCCGAACGCCGTCATCCAGGACGCGCGCCGGCTGGCGAGCGACACGATCGCGAGGCTCATCAGGACGCCGACGGCGATCAGGACGACGCGGTGGGCGATGCCGTCGAGCGCGGTGGTGTCGAGCGCGGCCTCGTCGTAGCGGTGCCGCCACTTGGTCCAGGAGACATCCCATCGGGTGCTGTAGAGCGCACAGGCGATGGCGACGGCGATCAGGAAGCCGGCTGACGCGATCCGGACGCGCGTCGCAGCCAAACGTTCGAACTTGTCCATCGTCATGAACATCCCGATGACGTAGAACGGAAGCATCCCCAGGACCTTCGGCATCGAGATCACGTTCGGAACCTCGAACAGGGGCGTGAGAAGAGAGATGGCGATGGCGATCAAGATCGGATGGCGCAGATTGCGCCAGATCGGTGTCGAGAGCCGCCAGACGAACAGTGCGGCCAGCCACCAGGCCACCCACTTCGGTGACAGCAGGACATAGGGGTCGGGCTGGCCGGTGTAGTGGCGCTGCAGGACCTGGAAGAGCGGCTCGATCAGGAGGTACGGGATGACCAGGGTGCTGACCGTCCGCTGGATCTCCTTGGGCGTTCCTCGGAAGTTCCGCGAGATATAGCCGGTGACCAGCGCGAACGCCGGCATCATCAGCAGGTTGAGCCAGTAGTAGATCGCGCGCCCCGAACTGAGCGAGATCAAGTGGTACATCGGATGCGCGATGACGACCATGATCATCACCCAGAACCGGGCATTGTCGAGGAAGGCGACCCGTTGGGTCGACGGCGGCATCGATGGCGTGGACGACGTCTCAGGCTCTGACACAGCTGTCACCTGCTCGACTCTATCCACGGCCCGGACCGCGCGCATGCTTCGAACTGCACAACGAGTGGGCCCCGGCTGAGGCATTACGCTGCTCGATGTGCAGGGACCGACGTCCACCCAGAGGATCGGCGCGTACGCCGTGGTCGTCCGCGGTGACGCCCTGTTGCTCACCCGTGTCTCGTCCCTCGGGTATCCGCCGGGGTGGTGGGCGCTGCCCGGTGGCGGCATCGACCACGGTGAATCGCCGTCAGCCGCCTTGGTCCGCGAGCTGTACGAGGAGACCGGGCTGGAGCCGCGCTCGGTTCGGCTCGTTGACGTCCACGACATCCACACGGTGGCTCCCGGTCGCGGCGACCACTTCGAGGACTACCACGGCATCCACCTGCTCTATGCGGTCGATGTGCCGGTCGACCAGACGCCGCGGGTGGTCGAGCAGGACGGAACGACCGACGCGGTCAACTGGGTCCGGTTGACCGAGCTCGCGGGCAACGACCAGGCTGCGGAAGGTCTCGCGCTGCTGCCGGTCGTCGAGTACGTGCTCGAGCGAATCGATCAGTTCGTGATGGGCGGCACCGGCGAGGCCGAGGCACCGGGGCCCGGTTCGGGCGCCGGCATCCAGAACAGCACGGCGTAGTAGCCGCGCGCAGAGAGCACGTAGCTCGCCAGGCCGCGCTCGCCTTTGGGGCCGACCGCCGTGTATGTCGTGGTGATCTCGTTCAGATCCTCCACGACGTCGACCTTGGGTTCTTCCTGGATGCTCGTCGCGAACTTCTCCGCGATGGCGCTGGCGTCCAGAGCCTTCGTGGTCGCCACCACCACGAACGCCGGCTGGTACGCGCTCAGCAGGATTTCGGCGTCCTTCGGTCGGCGCCAACCGTTGAGCAGGCGTGAGGAGGTTCCGGCGTCGAGGTCCATGCCGGGCCAGATCAGACCCGACGTGTCGCGCCGCAGGACGCCGGCGGGCACATCCACATCGCTGTCGTGCCGGCGGTTCGCCTGACCGGCGCGAGGATCGCCGACGTAGGCGACACGGAGGTACATGACCGGCTTGCGGTTCGTTGCCGGCGCGGAGGTGCGGGTCTCCAGATCGCCCGGATCCACCCGAAGCGTGACGGTGAGCTTGCGGCCGGTCGGCGATACTCCGGTGGCGCGCAGGTAGCACGACGTGATGCGCCGTGCTTTCGCATTGCAGTACCGGGAGATGTCGCTGCGGACGATGCCCGCCTTGGGCAGGATGACGTCGATCTGCGCGAGCATCGCGCGGACGACGGCGGTGGGAGAACCGGTGACCCGCATCAGCGAGACGGTGACGTCGGGCTTCGGCGGGTTGCTCAGCAGCCGGAAGGTGTCGCTGGTCGGTGCCGCCGTCGGCGTGGGGTTGGTCGGTACACAGGGCGTGCCGCGAGCCTCGCGCTCGTCGCATCGGCGCTGCGCATCAGCGTCACGGCGCGCTTGCGCCGCCTCCAGCTCGGTCGCGTACGCGCTGAGGAGCCGCTCGCTGCGGTAGCGCACGAGCGGCCCGACCTGGCTGGCACCGCGTGGCACGCGGAATCCGTACGCGATCGGGCTCTCCGGTCCAGATTCGTTCTCGGTGACGTCGGTGGTCTCCGAGGCATCCGGTGCGGTGGCAGTTGTCTGCGTCGGCTGTGGCTGCGTGGTCCGCGGACCGCACCCGGCGAGCAGGGCGACGAGGAGGACCGGCGCGATCGCCGTCACCCCGGTGACACGTCGTCCCATCTCTCCCTCTCCGTTGGCCTGCGGCGGCGCGCCGCGGGTGCCAGATATTCTCGACTCCGAACTGTCCGCCCGATCCATGTGCCCAACGCATCTGCCCGAACTGATCTGGACTGGGCAGGCCATCATTCTTCCATCCCGAGGAGCGCCGGGTGACTTCCGCAGCCGATGTCCCTCGCGATCTGGTTGGTGCCTTGCGGCGCAACGGTATCGACGATGTCGACGATTCGGTCCTGACCCGTGCCCTCTACAGTTCTGACGCTTCGCTCTACCGAGTCGTTCCCCGGGTTGTGGTTCGGCCGCGTCACGTCGACGAGCTCATGGCCACAGTCGCGGTGGCGTCCGCTTCCGGGGTTCCGCTGACCATGCGAGGGGCCGGCACCTCGATCGCCGGGAACGCCATCGGCACCGGCATCGTGGTCGACGTCGCCAAGCATCTGAACTGCGTGCTGGAGATCGACGCCGAAGCCCGCACCGCCCGCGTCGAGCCGGGCACCGTCCACGCGACGCTGCAGCGGTCGCTGGCCGGCACCGGCTTGCGGTACGGGCCCGACCCGTCGACGCACACGCGCTGCACCATCGGCGGGATGATCGGCAACAACGCATGCGGCAACCGCGCGCTCGGCTACGGCCGGGCGGCCGACAACGTCGCGGCCCTTCGGCTGGTGACTGCGGCGGGGGAGTTGCTGGAGATCGGACCCGGCGGATCGGCCGATTCGGCGACGCTCACCGCCTTGCGCGACATCGTCGGCGGAGGCATGGCCACCATCAGGACCGAGTTCGGCCGCTTCGGCCGGCAGGTGTCGGGCTACAGCCTGGAGCACCTCCTGCCGGAGAACGGGTTCGACGTCGCCTCCTTCATGGCCGGCACCGAAGGCACCTTGGCGGTGATCACCGAGGCGACCGTCGACCTCGTCGCCGATGCCGCCGCGCGCCACGTCGTCGTGCTCGGATACCCCACGATCGCCGACGCGGCCGACGCCGTCCCTGCCCTCCTGCCGTTCGGGCCAGTCGCCTGCGAGGGCCTCGGCGTGCGCATCGTCGACGTGTACCGCGCTCGGCATCACGCGGTCCCGGAGTATCCCGACGGCAAGGGGTTCCTTTACGTCGAGTTGGCCGGTGACGATGCCCGTGAGCTGGCCGCCACGGCCGACGACGTGGTCGCGGCCTCGGGAGCGATCGGGTTCCGGCACGTCACCTCGCCGGCCGAACAGGCCGTCCTCTGGCGCATCCGAGAGGAGGGCGCCGGGCTGGCATCCCGGGTCTGGGATCGTCCGGCGCTCGCCGGCTGGGAGGACGCGGCTGTGCCGCCGCAGCGACTCGGCGAATACCTGCGGGACTTCGAGCGGCTGCTCGCCGATCATGAGGTCCACGGCGAACCGTTCGGTCACTTCGGCGACGGGTGCGTCCACGTCCGGATCGACTTCCCCTTGGACGATGAGGGCGGCCACCGCATCTATCGCGACTTCGTCACCGAGGCGGCGGCGCTGGTGGCCGGTTACGGTGGCTCGCTGTCCGGCGAGCACGGCGACGGCCGCGCACGCTCCGAACTGCTGCCGGCGATGTACTCGGCCGAGGCGATCGCCCTGTTCGAGCAGGTCAAGGGCCTCTTTGACCCGAACGACATCCTGAACCCCGGCGTTCTCGTCCGGCCTGCGGCCATCGACGCCGACCTCCGTACGTTGGGACGGGGCGTCGTGACTGCACCATTGGGTCTGCGATTTGCACACGATGACGGCGATCTCGGTGCGGCCGTGCATCGATGCACCGGGGTCGGCAAATGCGTCGCCGGCCCCACCCCGACCGGTGTCATGTGCCCGTCGTTCGTGGCCACTCGCAACGAGAAGGACTCGACGCGCGGCCGCGCTCGCGTCCTGCAGGAGGCGATCGACGGCCGGCTGATCAAGGGCGGCGTCGTGGCGCCGGAAGTGCATGAGGCCTTGGACCTGTGCCTGTCCTGCAAGGGCTGCGCAACCGACTGCCCGACCGGCATCGACATGGCGAGCTACAAGTCGGAGGTCCTCAACCAGACGTATCGCGGGAGGCGGCGCCCGCGCAGCCACTACATCCTCGGCCGGCTCCCCCTGTGGGCGCGGCTCACCTCACCGATCGCGTGGCTGGCGAATCTCGGACTCCGTGTCCCGGGGCTCGCGCACCTCGCCCGCTGGGTCGCCGGCGTCGACCAACGGCGCAGCCTGCCGCGGTTCGCGACGAAGCGGTTCACGAGAGCCGTCAATACGCTGGATCGGGCGGCGACTGGTCTGCGCCCGCAGGTTCTGCTGTGGGCCGACACGTTCACCGAGTACTTCTCCACCGCCGGCGGCCTGGCCGCGGTGCGCGTGCTCGAACACGCCGGTTACGAGGTGCTGACGCTGCCGCGATCGGCATGTTGCGGGCTGACCTGGATCACGACTGGCCAGCTGGATGAGGCGCGCGGGCTGGTGCGGGCCGCCGTCGACCAGTTGCATCCGTACGTACTCGCCGGCGTCCCCGTGGTGGGGCTCGAACCGTCCTGCTTGGCCGTCCTGCGCACCGATGCGCCCGAGTTGATCACAGATCCGCGGGCAGCCGAGGTGGCCGCCGGTGTCTTCACGCTGTCGGAGTTGCTTGAGCGAACCGATGGCTACGCACCACCGGACCTCTCCGGGACGTCCGTGGTCGTCCAGCCGCACTGCCATCACGCGTCCGTCCTGGGATTCGAGGCGGATGTGGCGCTCCTGCACCGGACCGGCGCCTCGGTCGAGCGGTTGTCCGGTTGCTGCGGGCTGGCCGGCAACTTCGGTGTCGAGAAGGGGCACTACGAGGTGTCCGTGGCGGTCGCCGAGTCGCAGCTCCTGCCGGCGGTGCGCGCCGCCGCGCCGGACACCGTGTTCCTCGCCGACGGATTCAGCTGCCGCACGCAGCTCGATGACCTCGCCGGCGTCCAAGCGTTACACCTGGCCGAGCTGCTGGCCGGCACTGCTCCCGGGACGCATCTTTAGACATTCATGCGGTGCAGCGCTCGAAGATTTGTTGTTGAGGCGGCTATGGCGTCATAAACGTCGAAACATCGGTGGCCGAACCGCACGAATGTCTAAAGATGCGTCCCCGGGGCGAGCCAGTCGCTGAAGGTTTGGGTGCCGGTTCGCCAGGGGTGCCGCGGAATGAGTGACCCGTCCGTCATGGCCCGCCCGGCGGCGCCGGGCACCTTCACCGCGACCACCCGGACGTGTACGCCGCGCGCTTCGGCCACGCGACGCACCAGGTCCGGCATGTCGTGCTTCTCCGGGCCGCCCATCTCGACCGTTCCCGGTCGAGGGTTCTCGGCCAGGTCGACCAGCGCCGCCGCCACCTCCGCGGCCGCCACCGTCGCAGACCGCATGTGCGGAACGACGACGACCGGTCCCACCTTCGCCCGCTCCAGCATCTGCTCGGCGAACTCGTGGAACTGGGTCGCGCGCAGGATGATCGTCGACGTGTCGAGCGTCCGGGCGACATCCTCCTGGGCCACCTTGGCGCGGTAGTAGCCGAACCCGGATCCATCGATGCCGACGATGGACAGCAGCACGTGCCTTCCGACGCCGGCCAAACCCTCGGCCTCGAGCAGGTTGCGCGTGGTCGTGGTGAAGAAGGCCGTGGCCGGCCTGCGTCGGGTCGTCGCGATGCCCAGGGTGTCGATGACGGCATCCGCGCCCGCGAGACGATCGGCGAGTCCGTCGAACTGGGTCACATCGACACCGTGACTGCGCGAGAGAGGCACCACGTCGTGGCCGCGCCGGCCCAGTTCAGTCACCACATGACGACCGACAACGCCGGTTGCTCCGGCCACCGCAATCCGCACGTGCTGATTGTGCCGCACGCACGCAGCGGGATTTGGCACCGTCCTGAGCAACCCGGTAGTCTTTCTCGCTGTGCCTGCAACATGTGGGCCACCGTTCGAACAGACAAAGGCGCCTCGCCTGATGATCTGTGACTGCACGGCTCAGGCCGAGCGGTGGAGACCGGAGCAAGAACCTGTGATTCGCCTGCGAGTCACCATCACATCAGAAAGAGTCTTGAGTGCCCACGATCAACCAGTTGGTCCGCAAGGGTCGCCAGTCCAAGGTGACCAAGACCAGCACGCCTGCCCTCAAGGGCTCGCCCCAGCGGCGCGGCGTGTGCACGCGTGTTTACACCACCACGCCGAAGAAGCCGAACTCCGCGCTCCGCAAGGTCGCCCGTGTTCGTCTGTCCAGCGGCACCGAGGTGACCGCCTACATCCCGGGTGAGGGCCACAACCTCCAGGAGCACTCGATCGTGCTCGTCCGTGGTGGTCGTGTGAAGGACCTCCCCGGTGTTCGCTACAAGATCGTCCGCGGCTCGCTCGACACCCAGGGTGTCAAGGGCCGCAAGCAGGCTCGCAGCCGTTACGGCGCGAAGAAGGAGAAGAGCTAATGCCCCGCAAGGGCCCCGCGCCGAAGCGCCCCGTGGAGACCGATCCGGTCTACGGCAGCCAGCTGGTCACCCAACTCATCAACAAGGTTCTCGTCGATGGCAAGAAGCAGACTGCTCAGCGCATCGTCTACACCGCGCTCGAAGGCACCCGCGACAAGTCGGGCACCGATCCGGTGATCACGCTCAAGCGTGCGCTGGACAACGTCAAGCCGACCCTCGAGGTCAAGAGCCGCCGCGTCGGTGGCGCGACCTACCAGGTCCCGATCGAGGTGCGGCCGGCTCGCCAGACCACCCTCGCGCTGCGGTGGCTGATCAAGTACTCCACCGAGCGTCGCGAGAAGACCATGGCTGAGCGTCTGCAGAACGAACTGCTCGACGCCAGCAACGGCCTTGGCGGCAGCGTCAAGAAGCGTGAAGACACGCACAAGATGGCCGAGGCCAACCGCGCCTTTGCCCACTACCGCTGGTGACCCGGGTTTCGCCGGACCATCGCTCCCGCAACAACGAAGAGGCTTGAGCCGCAATGGCAATCGACATCACGACGGACCTGACTCGGGTCCGCAACATCGGCATCATGGCGCACATCGATGCTGGCAAGACGACGACGACCGAGCGCATCCTGTTCTACACCGGCATCAACTACAAGATCGGCGAAGTCCACGAGGGCGGCGCCACGATGGACTGGATGGAGCAGGAGCAGGAGCGCGGCATCACGATCACGTCGGCCGCGACGACCTGCTGGTGGAAGAACCACCAG
>DATEDT010000080.1:0-2035 GCA_035281505.1 Aeromicrobium sp.
CCGGACCTACATCACCGGCTCGATCGCGAAGGGCAGCATCACCGTCTCCGATGGTGCGAAGACCTCCGGTGACCTCTACCAGTGGGGCCAGGAGTCCACGTCCGCCACGAACGGCATCGGCACCACGGACTACTTCGGCACCGTCAGGTTCACCGGGCACGCCGGCGAGCTGGACATGACGTTTGGCTCGCCGCGGGTGCGTGTCACATCCAGCAAGTCGGGATCGATCAGCTTCGACATGGACGGGCGCCGGGTCGAGGCGATCAAGCTGGACCTGGCCGACGGCACCCGCAAGGCGACCGACGGCGTCGTGCGCTGGAGCAATGTGCCGGCCACCCTCACCGGCGACGGCGCTGCCGCCTTCGACGATCGCTACAGCAGCGGTACGACGATGGACCGTGTCTCCTTCGTGATCGGCTCGAACGCCTCGGCCGACGATGACGACAGCGAGGAGGTGGCGAGCCACAGCGACGACTCGAGCGACCTCACGCCGGCGTCGTTCATCTCTGCCCTCACCGACGCGATGGACGGCCCTGACGAGTGCCCGCTCACCCGGGCCAGCCTGACCTGGGGATTCAAGGAGTCATTCCGGTCCTACATCTCCGGCAGCATCGCGCAGGGCGAATGGGAGGTCGCGAACGGAGCGACCTACGAAACCCCGAGCTTTGGCTGGACGAAGGCGACCGGACGAGCGACGTCGTCGACCAAGGCACGGGTGGCCTTCACCGGCACCGTTCGCTTCAGCGGGCACAACGGGTCGCTCAACACGACCATCGCCAACCCCACGCTGGCCATTGCCGGCGACAAGGCGACCTTGGCGCTGGACGTCTCGGGCGCTGAGCGCGACGCCGCAATGGCCGGCCGGAGCGAGACTCAGAAGTACGAGGACATTGCCTTCGCCTCGGTGAACCTGTCCGGCCTCAAGAGAGATGGAAACACGTGGTCGGCAACCGAAGCTCCTGCCGTACTCACTTCTGCCGGCCATCAGGCGTTCGACAGCTATCCGGCGGGGACCGCCTTGGACCCGGTCTCCTTCTCGGTGACCTTCGACGACTGCGTGGACTCCGGCGGCGTGTCCGGAGCCGCCGCCGCTGCTGGCCGGGAGATCGCCGAGGCGCTGGACAAGGTTGGCCTCACGCCGTGGATGGGCATCACGCTCGCGGCCATCGGCGGCGCGGGCCTCGCCATCGGCGCTGATCGCGGAATCCGCAGGGTGAGGTCACGATCATGAGGCTGCCCTGGCCGGCGCGCGCCGGCGCATGGGTGGTCGCCCTCGCCCTGTCAGCGGGCTGCGCAGGCCCGCTCACCGGCCACTCCACGAGCTCTGCGCCTGCGATCAAGCGGGTGGCGCTGACGAAGGTGGAGCCACGCGAAGACGCGGCGAGCATCACTGGTCCCACGACGGCCGTCCTGGCGGATCGACGGATCGGCCCGGTCACGGACCGGCCGAAGCAGGACCTCCCGACGACCGCGCGCAGCGCCGAAGGCGGCGGCAAGGACGTCCGGATCACCGACACCTCGCGCGTGGTCGCCTTCGACATCGCCGGCAGCATCACGGCAACGGTGTGGGGGCTCGGCTTCGGCGAGACGCTCGTCGGCCGCGACGTGGCGGCGAACTTCCCCGGCACCGAGCAGCTCCCGGTCGTCACGCGGGACGGCCACTCGATCAACGTGGAGGCCGTCCTCGAGCTCGAGCCGACGTTGGTCATCACGGACGGGTCGATCGGGCCCCGCGACGTGGTCGACCAGTTGCGCGACGCCGGCGTCACGCTGGTCTACGTCGACAACGACTCGTCCTTCGCGGGTGCGGCCGAGCTGGCCCGCGATGTCGCGACGATCTACGGCGCACCGGCAGCGGGCCGGCAACTCGCCAAGCGGATCTCGGACGACGTGGAGGCGACGCGCGCTGCAGTCACCCGGCTGCGTGGCGACGGACCGCCCCTGCGCATGGTGTTCCTCTACCTTCGCGGTTCAGCGGGCGTCTACTACATCCTCGGCAAGGAGTCCGGCGCGTCCGACCTCATCGCCGGTCTCG
>DATEDT010000081.1:0-62388 GCA_035281505.1 Aeromicrobium sp.
CGCACGGCCCATTCGCCCACGGCCATGATGACGCCCTCGAGGTCCCGTCCGGCCTCGGTGAGTTGGTATTCGTGCCCGCGACCCTGACCGAGCTCGACCCGCTCGACCACGCCCTTGCGCTCCAGGTGATCGAGCCGCTGCTTGAGCAGTGTCCTGGAAATTCCGGGGAGTCCACGATCGATCTCGTTGAAGCGGCGTCCGCCCAGCACGAGCTCGCGGACGATCAGCGGCGTCCAACGTTCGGCAATCACCGAACTCGCCAACGCGACCGGGCAGTACTGGACGTAGTCCTTCATCCCCACATCCTCCGCTGGTTCCCGCCGGCAGTCCAGAAAATGTTCCACTCAGGTCCAGAACCGGCACTGGAGGAAGGCGTGTGGCCCGAGGAGGCTCGGATGCAGACCACTTCGAGAACTGGGAGCAACCATGACCGCCACCTTTGACCCCATCGCTTTCAAGCGCACCACCCGCGCACAGTGGGAGACGGCCGCAGAGGCCTGGCATCGCTGGAGTCCGGCGATTGAGAGCTGGCTCGGCGAGGCCACGGAGCAAATGCTCGACGACGTACACCTCGCGCCGGGGGCTCGTGTCCTCGACGTTGCCGCCGGTGCCGGCGGGCAGACCCTGGCCGCAGCCGGTCGAGTCGGGCCGAGCGGTCACGTCCTGGCGACCGACATTTCTCCGGCGATCCTGGAGTATGCCGAGCTCGTCGCCGCCGAGTCGGGTGCGACGAACGTCGAGACGCTGGAGGCCGACGGCGAGGATCTCGCCGGCGTTCCCGACGGCTCGTTCGACGCGGCCATCTCCCGCGTCGGGCTGATCTACTTCCCCAACCAGCAGCGCGCGCTGGCCGAGATCTGCCGGGTGCTCCGCCCGGGCGGACGGTTGTCCGCGGTGGTCTACTCCACGCCGGACCTGAACGGATTCTTCTCGATCCCGGTGGGCATCATTCGGCGCATTGCGGGCCTCCCCGCGCCCGCGCCCGGCATGCCCGGACCGTTCAGCCTGGGAGGCGAGGGCGTCGCCGAAGCGGCCTACACCAAGGCCGGTTTGGTCGACGTCACCGTGACCAGGGTTCCCTCGCCGGTGCGCATGACGGATGCCGCCGAGTGTGTGCGCTTCGAGCAGGAGTCGTTCGGTGCGCTGCACCAGATGCTGTCGGGCGTGGACGAGGCGGCGCGAGCGGACGCATGGCGAGAGATCGAGGAAGCGCTGCGGCAGTTCGAGGGTCCGGACGGATTCGTCGGGCCGTGCGAGATGCTCGTCGTCTCCGGGACGCGTCCATGAACGGGCAGGGCCGGACCGTGAGTCGGCCGGCAGCTGTGGCGGGGTACGTCGGGCTGGTCGTGCTGATGAGTGCAGGCGCGGCGACCGGGCTGTCGGGCTCGAACACGGTGTACTCCGACGACATCGTCGACCGGGCCATCACTGGGGCTGACCTCGGGACCAACTCGGTGTCTCGGGTCAAGATCCAGGACAACGCGGTCAGCGGGACCGAGGTGATCGATGGCTCGATCACTGGTGCCGATGTCCGCGATGGCTCCATCGTGCGGCAGGACCTGGGCCTCGACGTGGTCTCCGGGGTCACGAAAGTGTCGCAGTTCCATCAGGTGGCCGCCAACCAGACCGGAAACTTCACCGTGGCCTGCCCCGAGGAGGCGCCAGTCGTCCTCGGGGGCGGTTACGAGTGGGGAAGCACTACCGGGTTCTCGGCGTCCACGTCGGAGCCCTGGTATGTCGATGGGCAGCCGAACGGCTGGTTCGTCGGTGGCACCAATGGCTTGCCGCAGGCCAAGAACCTCTACGTCATCGCGATCTGTGCCTCAGACGGTTCCAGCGGATAGGGCAACAGCTCCGAAACTCGTGGTCGGCCGAACTGAAACGTGATCTACTTCCGGGATGCGTGCGTTTCTGTGGGCGTTGTCTGTCCTCGCCCTCGTGGTGAGTGGGCCCTTGCCGGCCCAGGCGGGCGAGGACGAGAACACGCTGGGCTCGGACTTCCTGTGGGGCGTCGCCTCGTCCGGCTTCCAGGCCGAGGGCTACTCACCGGACAGCAACTGGCGGCGGTACGCCGAATCCGACAAGGCCGCCGACCGGATCGGCAACTCCATCGACTTCTTCCATCGCTACAAGAGCGACATCGAGCTGGCGCGGCAGATGGGCGTCAAGGTCTATCGCGTGGGCGTCGAGTGGGCCCGGGTCGAGCCGCAGCCAGGGGTTCGGAGTGCCGAGGGGCTGGCGTTCTACGACGACCTGATCGCCAGCATCGTGGACGCCGGCATGCGTCCGATGATCACGATCGACCATTGGGTTTATCCCGGCTGGCAGGCCGACCAAGGTGGCTGGAAGCGGGCCGGCATGGTCAACGACTGGCTGCGCAACGCCAAGTTCGTCGTGGATCGGTATGCCCACTACGACCCGATCTGGATCACGATCAACGAACCGTTCGCCTACTTCCTGCGGGAGATGAAGATCGGCGCGCTGACGCCGCTCGACATCACGACGCTGGCCTCCCGGTTGGGCACCGCCCATGTCGCGATCTATGACTACATCCACGCCCGGCAGCCGGGCGCCATGGTGTCGTCGAACGTCGCGTACATCCCGCTGGCCGAGCCTTTGATCGACGCCCTCTTCCTGGCCAAGATCGGCAAGAAGCTCGACTTCGTCGGAATCGATTACTACTACTCGGCCTCGCCGACCCAAGCGCGGACGCTGTACTCGTTCATCGACGAGTTCTGGAAGGCCGACTCCTCGGCCGACGGCATCTACTACGCCTTGCAGTACTACGCGAAGAAGTATCCGAAGCTGCCGCTGTTCATCATCGAGAACTCGATCCCCACGGAGGATCACAAGCCGCGCTCGGACGGCTACCTGCGTGAGGACCACCTGCGCGACATCGTCTTCTACCTGGAGAAGGCCAAGGCCGACGGCATGAATGTGGCGGGGTACAACTACTGGAGCCTGACGGACAACTACGAGTGGGGCAGCTACACGCCGCGCTTCGGGCTGTACACGGTCGATGTGAAGACCGACCCCACGCTGGAACGAGTCCCGACACCGGCCGTTGACGCCTATCGCGACATCATTTCGGCGAACGGCGTTCCGGACGAATATGTGCCGAGTCGGCCGCCGACGTTCTGCTCGCTGGTCAACGGCCTGACGAGCTGCCTGAACTCGCTCAAGGTGAACTGAAACGGGTTGATTCGATCTTGACATGTTCGAACAGGTGTTCGAACATGAATGAATGACTATTGCCCCCTCCCTTCCGACCGATCCGCTCACTGAATTGCGGGTCCAGGTCAGTCGGATGGAAGGCCGGCCGGCGGCTCAGCCGGTGCGCACGCACCCGGCATTGAACGGCCTCCTGCAACTGCAGACCGGCGCCACCTACGGCGTCACCTCGGCCAGCCTGGCGGCCTTGCTCATGGCCGGCCCGTCGGTCGATGGCGCGTGGTGCGCGATCGTCGGCACCGGCGAGCTCGGCGTCGAGGCGGCAGCGATGTTCGGCGTCGATCTCGACCGGGTCGTCGTCGTACCCGAGCCGGGTGAGGCGTGGCTGGAGGTCGTCGCGGCTCTGGTCGACGTCCTGGGGATCGTCGTGGTGCGGCCGCCCAAGCACCGGCCGACCGCCAAGGACGTCTCGCGGCTGTCGGCTCGTCTGCGCACCCGGGGCTCGATCCTCGTCGTCTGGGGCGACTGGCCGCGTTGTGATGCCCGGGTCGGGCTCACCGACGTCGAATGGCACGGTGCCGGCTGGGGCCAGGGGCACCTCAAGGCGCGGCAGGCGACGGTCGAGGTGCGCAAGGGAACGGCTCCCGCGGTCGAGCGCCGATTGTGGCTGCCGGATGTGAACCTCTCGGTGGTCGAGGTGGGAGGCCAGAGGCCGCTCCTCGAAACCACTTCGCTCGCACCTCGACCGCCGGCGTTGAGGAGTGTCAGTTGACGCGGACGATGGTCATCTGGTGCCCGGACTGGCCGGTCATGGCCTCGATGGCCGAGTATCCGGCTGGCACGGCGGTGGCCGTGTTCGAGAAAGGCATGGTGCTCGCCTGCAACCCGGCCGCCCGCGCCGAGGGGGTGCGCCGCGGCATGCGCCGGCGCGATGCGCAGTCACGCTGTCCGGGGCTTGTCGTCGCTGATCACCGGCCCGAAGCCGATGCTCGCGCGTTCGAAGACGTCCTGCTCGCCATCGAGGAGCTGAGTCCGGGTGTGGCGCCGCTGCGGCCCGGTTTGTGTGCGCTGAGGATGCCGGAGGGGGCCCGCTGGCGGCGGGGGGCGTTCTACGGCGGTGAAGCCGAGGCGGCAGCCGTCATCGCCGAGCGGTTGGTCGACCTCGGCGTGTGGGACGTCCGGCTCGGGGTGGCCGACGGGTTGTTCGCAGCCGAGCAGGCGGCCCGGCGGGCCTTGGCGCAGGACGTCCTCGTCGTGCCGTCGGGGGAGTCGGCTGCGTTCCTGGCCGACTTGCCGATCGAGACCCTGGATGCCCCGGTGGGGGCACCTCCCGCTGGCACGCTGGTTTCGGCCGGCGGGGGACTGGTCAGCCTGCTGCGCCGGATGGGCCTCACCACGCTGGGTGCCTTCGCGCGGTTGAGCGCTGCTGACGTACACACCCGGTTCGGCAGGCATGGGGCGCTGCTCCATCGGTATGCCCGCGGACTCGACCCGCATCCCATCTCCCGCCGGTCGATCCCACCCGAGCTCACCGCCGCATTGGTGTTGGAGCCGCCCCTGGAGCTCATCGATCCGATCGCGTTCAGCCTGCGCACCACGTCCGAGCGGTTCGTCACCGACCTCGCCGCCCATGGGCTGGTGTGCACGACGGTGCGGATCGAGGTCGATTCCGACTCGGTACTGAGCAGCGCCCGGTCATGGATGCATCCGTGCTGGTTCGGCGCCACCGACCTCATCGACCGGGTGCGCTGGCAGCTCGCCGTTGGGATGCCGGGTCCAGTCGATGGGGTGCGGCTCGTTCCGGAGACGGTCGAGCCGCTGTCGAACCACGCCGACAGCCTGTTCGGCGGTGCTCCGGACGACCGGATCGTGCGCGGGATCTCCCGCGTGCAGGGCATGGTCGGGCACGAGGGAGTCCTGTCCGTCGGTGTGCAGGGCGGACGGGGGCCAGCCGACCGGGCGTTGGTATCTCCCTACGGCGAGCAGCCGGCGGTCGTGCGTCCGCTCGGTCGATCCTGGCCGGGAGCGATTCCGCCGCCCGCTCCCGCGACCGTGTTCACCCGGCCGGCCGAGGCGCTCGTCGTCGGGGCCGAAGGCCAGCCGGTGGTGGTCACCGGTCGTGGTTCGGTCACCTGCCCGCCGGACCGGTTCCGCGCCTCGGCCGACACACCCTGGCAGCCGGTGGCGTCGTGGGCCGGCCCGTGGCCGATCGAAGAATTGTGGTGGGACGAGGTGGCGAGCCGTCGCATCGCCCGCTTCCAGGTCGTCGGCGTCGACGGCAGCGCGTGGCTCATGGTCGTCGAGAACGGCCGCTGGTTCACCGAGGCGCGTTATGACTAGGGCCCGGCGGGTTGCGTAATGGGCTGGTCGAATCCTGATGTTCCGTGGCGGGAGCTCGAGCGACAGCTGTCCGGCCGACCCGAGGAGGGAACTTCATCCCGCAAACGGGAGAAGTACGAGCGTCCCCCCATCGAACCGCCGCCGGATGCCGTGCCGTACGCCGAGCTGCACTGCCACTCGTCGTACAGCTTCCTCGACGGTGCCAGCGAACCGTCGGCGCTGGTCGAGGAGGCGGTGCGGCTGGGCCTGACCGCCTTGGCCATCACCGATCACGACGGCTTCTACGGCGCGGTCCGGTTCGCCGAGACGGCCGCCGAGTATCCGATGTTGCGGACGATCTACGGCGCCGAGCTCTCGCTCGGGCTCACCGCGCCGCAGAACGGCGTTCCCGACCCCGAGGGCACCCACCTGCTCGTCCTCGCGCGCGGCGTCGAGGGGTATCACGGGCTGGCCGGCGCCATCACCGAGGCGCAACTGCGCGGTGACGAGAAGGGGCGGCCGGCGTACGACCTCGACGAGTTGGCCCAGCAGGCCGGTGGGCAGTGGCAGATCCTGACCGGCTGCCGCAAGGGCATCGGGCGCACGCCGGAGGGGCTCGACGCCCTCATCGACCTGTTCGGCCGCGACAACGTGGCTGTGGAGCTCATCGACCATGGCCATCCGGGCGACGACGTGGCCAGTGACGCCCTCGCTGCGCTGGCCGCCGAGCGGGGGCTGCCCGTCGTGGCCACCAACAACGTCCACTTCGCCACGCCGGCCGACCGACGCCTGGCACAGGCGGTTGCCGCGGTGCGGGCACGGCGCTCCCTCGCTGACATGGACGGGTGGATGCCCGCGTCGGGACAGGCGTTCCTGCGGTCTGGCCTGGAGATGCAGCTGCGGTTCGCCCGACATCCGGGCGCGGTCGCGCACAGCCTCGTCATCGCCCAGGAGTGCGCGTTCGACCTGCGCAAAGCGGCGCCCCGGCTGCCCAAGCAGGACGTGCCGCCCGACCACACGCCGATGAGCTGGCTGCGCGAACTCGTCCGGCAGGGCGCCGACCGGCTCTACGCCGACAACCGGGACGAGGCGGAGGAGCGGTTGCAGAAAGAGCTGGCCGTCATCGAGGAGAAGGACTTCCCGGGCTACTTCCTCATCGTCCACGACATCGTCGCGTTCGCGAAGAGTCGCGGAATCCTCTGCCAGGGCCGCGGCTCGGCGGCCAACTCGGCGGTTTGCTACGCGCTGGGCATCACCGCGGTCGACTCGATCCTCTACGGCCTGCCGTTCGAGCGGTTCCTGTCCGCCACCCGCGACGAGGAGCCGGACATCGACGTCGACTTCGACTCCGACCGCCGCGAGGAGGTCATCCAGTGGGTGTACGAGACGTACGGACGTCGCAACGCCGCGCAGGTCGCCAACGTCATCAGCTATCGGCCACGGTCGGCGGTGCGCGACATGGCCAAGGCGCTCGGCTACTCGGTCGGCCAGCAGGACGCGTGGAGCAAGAGCATCGATTCGTGGTCGTCCATCGATCCCCAGACGACGATTCCGCCGCAGGTTCTTGATCTGGCCAACCAACTGCTCAAGGCGCCCCGCCACCTCGGGATCCACTCCGGCGGCATGGTGCTCACCGAGCGCCCCGTGGGGGAGGTGGTGCCGATCGAGCGCGGTCGGATGGACGGCCGGACGGTTCTGCAGTGGGACAAGGACGACTGCGCCTGGATGGGCTTGGTCAAGTTCGACCTGCTCGGCCTGGGCATGCTCGGCGCCATCCAGCACACCTTCGACCTGGTGGCCGAACACACCGGTGTCCGGTGGGAGTTGGCGACTCTTCCCAAGGAGGAGCCGGCCGTCTACGACATGCTCTGCAAGGCCGACTCCATCGGCGTCTTCCAGGTCGAGAGCCGGGCGCAGATCGGCACGCTGCCGCGGCTCAAGCCGCGTTGCTTCTACGACCTGGTCACCGAGATCGCGCTCATCCGGCCCGGCCCCATCCAGGGCGGGGCGGTGCACCCCTACATCCGGCGACGGACCGGGGCTGAACCCATCGACTACATCCATCCGGCGCTCAAGCCGGTCCTCGAGCGGACGTTGGGCGTCCCGCTGTTCCAGGAGCAGCTGATGCAGATCGCGATGACGGTCGGCAACTGCACCGGTGCCGAGGCCGATCTGCTGCGACGTGCCATGGGCTCCAAGCGGGGGGTCGAGAAGATCGAGAGACTGCAGGCGAAGCTGTATGAGGGCATGAGCGAGCACGGCATCACCGGCGAGTTGGCCGACTCCATCTACGCCCGCATCCAGGCGTTCGCGAACTTCGGCTTCGCCGAGAGCCATGCGATTTCGTTCGCGCTCCTGGTCTATGCCTCGTCGTGGCTCAAGCTGCACTACCCGGCGGCGTTCCTCGCCGCGTTGCTGCGCAGCCAGCCGATGGGCTTCTACTCACCGCAGTCCCTCGTCGCCGACGCGCGCCGCCACGGCGTCGAGATCCGCCGCCCCGACATCGCATGTTCCGGTGTCTGGGCAGACCTGGAAGGCCTCTCGGCCCACTCGCTCGGTGACGCATCTTTAGACATAGATGCGTCCGACCACGGATGTATCGACGTTTTGGGCGCTATAGCCGCATCAACGTCGATACATCGGCCGCCGACCGGAGATGGCACCGCATCTATGTCTAAAGATGCGTCGCGCCCGGAGGGCAGGGATGACGCGGGGTTCGCGGTTCGGCTGGGGCTCACCGAGGTGAAGGGGATCGGCACGGCGGACGCCGAGCGCGTCGTCGCGGCGCGTGACGACGCCCCGTTCAGCGACATGGCCGACGTCGCGCGCCGTACCGGACTGACGGTTGCGCAGATGGAGTCGCTCGCCACGGCCGGCGCCTTCGACACCTTCGGTCTCACGCGTCGACAGGCGCTGTGGAACGCCGGCTACACCGATGCGCCCGACCGGTTGGCCGGCACCGCGGTCTCGGCTCCACCGCCGACCTTGCCGGGCATGAGCGACATCGAGCTCACCGCGGCCGACCTGTGGGCCACGCACATCTCACCCGATGGGCACCCCATGGGATTCCTCCGCGCCAACCTGCGGGACCAGGGAATCCTTGCGGTGGGGGACACCGAGACCCACGAGGCCAATCGACGCGTCCGGGTGGCCGGCCTCATCACGCATCGTCAACGTCCGTCCACTGCGGCCGGAGTCACCTTCCTCAACCTGGAGGACGAGACCGGCATGCTCAACGTGGTCGTGTTCGGCGCGGTCTGGCAGAAGTTCCGCCGCGTTGCCCGCAATGCGCCGGGCGTCATCATCCGCGGGCGGCTGGAACGGAAGGACACTGTGGTGAACCTCATCGCCGAGGTGATCGAGCCGCTGCCGATCCCCGTCCGTCACCGAAGCCGGGATTTTCGCTAGACCCGAGGGAGGGCGGCGACCATACTGGCGCGGGGGAGTTTGGAGTCGAAGTGGCATCTCAGGAAAAGCGCCTGCAAGTGGCCCTGATCGCGTTCGGCGTGATCATGCTCTTGGTCTATCCGTTGGCCGTGGTGTGGCCGTCCGGCTGGGCCTGGGCGGAAGGCCCGCCTCACGCGTCGCAGTACTTCATGATGATCGTCGGGGTCTACGCAACTCTCGGTGTGTTCCTGATCAGGGCAGCGCGAGATCCACGAGCGAACCTGAGTCTGATCTGGTTCACGGTGTGGTCCAGCGTCGTGCACGCGGGCATCATGGCCGTCCAGTCGTTCGGGCACGGCGACCACATGGGGCACCTGTGGGGCGACGTGCCTGCGTTGCTCCTCGTGGCGGTGGTGCTCGGCGCGCTCACGCGGTCGCTCGACGCGCGGCAGCCGGCGGCGGCCTAGCCCCACCGGCTGTCGGGCCGCTGACCGCGGGCTTCGGCGCGTCGGGCAGCGCGAGTCGAGGGACCACACGTTGAGGCGGATGCCTCACGCGCTGGCCGTCGCAAAGGATCAGGCTGGCTGGCATGACAACCCGCATGCTGTGCCACGCAGTCGCCGTACTCGTGGTCGCCGGCGTCGTGGGTGGCGTGGGGCAACTCAGCCCGGCATCGGCGCAGACCATCGCGGTGCCTGGTGAGGACAAGTTCATCGTCACTGACCCGAATCCGAGTTCCATTGCCGGGCGGTCGGTGGCCATCTCCGGCGACACCGCGGTGGTCGGTGCGCCGCTTGATGACACGGCGGGAAACAACGACACGGGTGCTGCCTACGTTTACATCCGTTCCGGCATCGGATGGACGCTGCAGGCACGGTTGACGCACGGGGGAAACGAGGGTGTCCGGTTCGGATCATCCGTGGCCATATCGGGCGACACCGTCGTGGTGGGAGCGCCTCAGGACGACATCACCGATGCCGGTCAGGATCGCGGCGCCGCCTACGTGTTCACCCGCTCGGGCTCGAGTTGGGGCACGAGGTTCCGCCTCGTGGAACCGACAACACCGGGCGTCTCGAACAACCTCAACTGGTTCGGGACGTCTGTCGGCGTGTCCGGCGACACCGTCGTCGTAGGCGTCCCGGGTTTCGATCAGGAGCAACCTGAGGCCAAGGGGAACTCCGGCGCGGCCTACGTCTTCACGCGATCCGGTTCGAACTGGGTGCAGCAGGGGGCGAGAATCACACCCAGCGAGAACATGTACTTCTTCCAGTTCGGCCTGTCCGTGTCCGTGGCCGGCGACAGCATGCTCGTCGGTGCCCCGGGGGATCCGGGATCCACCGGCGCCGACGGTGCGCTGGATGTCGGGCGGGCCTGGGTCTTCACGCGATCGGACGGGGTGTGGACCCAGCAGGCGAAGCTGGTCGACCCGGCGGGTGTCGACGGCGACCTGCTCGGCTGGGCGGTCGCACTCGACGGCGACACAGCAGTCGTCGGTGCCCGTGGCGACGACGGTCAGTTCGGCTCGGCCTTCGTCTTCACGCGGTCGGGCGCGAGCTGGAGTGCAGGGACGAAGTTGACCGCCCCAGAGGCGGAGCGCAATGCCAATGATCGCTTTGGTGACGCTGTGGCGGTTGGTGGCGGGACGGTGGTCATCGGCGCGCCAGGCGACGACACGATCGGCACCGAAGCGGGCTCCGCGTATGTCTTCACCGGCGCCGCGAGCACGTGGACATATCGCGCACGGCTTGATTCGCCTGCAGGCTCGGCCGCGGATGAGGCCGGACAGTCGGTGGCATTGTCCGGCGACACCGCGCTGGTTGGCGCTCCGTCGGACGATCCGGGCGGGTCCACCAACAGTGGCGCCGGATGGGTCTTCAGCGGTACGGGCGCGAGTTGGTCACAGCAGGCGACGCTGACGGGTAACGGGATCTCCGGTGGTGACCGGATCGGTGAGACCGTGGACATCTCCGGCGACACCGCGGTGATCGGCATGCCCGGCGACGACACGGCGGCCGGCAAGGACGCCGGCTCGGCCTTCGTCTTCGTCCGAAGCGGCGACACCTGGATCCAGCAGGCCAAGCTGGCACCGTCCGATCCGCTTGCCGGCCATCAGTTCGGAAGTTCGGTCGCGATCTCAGGCGATCGGCTGGTCGTCGGTTCGCCCGGAGATCCGTTCTCCCAGGCCGGCTCGCCAGGCGCGGCCTATGCCTTTCTCCGGTCGGGAGAGTCGTGGGGTTCGCCAACGAAGCTGACTGCATCCGATGGCCTGGCGTTCGACAGCTTCGGATCTGCTGCTGCCATCGACGGCACCACAATCGTCATCGGAGCTTGGGGTGACGATTCGGCTGCCGGCGGCAACGTTGGCGCCGCTTACGCCTTCGCGCTCTCGGCCGGACACGGGAACCTGTGGACCCAGCAGGGCAAGTTGACCGACTCAGGTGGCGCGGCCACGGATCGACTTGGTCGCTCCGTAGCCGTCTCGGGTGACACGGCGATCGTCGGGGCGCTCGGCGACGACACTGCCGCCGGCGAAGATGCCGGTTCCGCTGTCCTGTTCACGCGATCCGGCGGGGTGTGGAGCCAGCAGCAGAAGTTCGTTGCTTCCGACGGCGAGGCGTCCGATTGGTTTGGAGCTTCGGTGGCCGTCGATGGAGGCACGGCGTTGGTCGGAGCACCTCACAATCCCGCCGCCGGTGCCGATGAAGGTTCGGCCTACCTGTTCATTCGGTCGGGCGACAGTTGGCGGCAACGGCCCGTATTGACCGCGTTCGACGGCGATGCCTTTGATCAATTCGGATCAGCGGTGGCGCTTTCGTCGACCTTCGCCATCATCGGGGCAGCTCGCGACAGTACGGCGGCGGGTGCCAGCGTCGGCTCGGCTTACGCCTTCGCGAGCAGTGACGCGGATTGGTCCCTGCGCACGAAGATTGAGCCGGCCGAGGGTTTGACGGGCGACTATTTTGCGAGCGCAGTGGCACTGGATGGCGATGACGCCGTGGTTGGTGCGCCAAGTGGTGACACCGTCGCGGTGGTGGACAGCGGCGCGACCTACGGCATCCTCGACCTGGCGACAGTGCCCGAACCGACGCCGACGCCGACTCCGACTCCGACGCCGACTCCGACGCCGACCGATCCGCCCAATGAGCCGCCGACCGTCACGACCACGGCACCAACCGCGTCTGCACCAATCACCGGGACATTCACCGCGGCGTTCTCGGAGGCGGTCACAGGGGTCAGCGCATCGACCTTCACGCTCAAGGTTGCCGGGTCAGGCGCAGCGGTGCCCGGCGCGGTCAGTCAGCCGACGCCAACGACCGCGCGATTCGCGCCGACTGCACCCCTGATGCCGGGGCAGTCGTACACCGCAAGGTTGACCACGGGAATCGAGGACCTCGACGGAATGCCGCTGGCAGCCGAGGTGTCCTGGACCGTGCGAATCTCCACGACTGTCGACAGCAGTTCCGTCGCGGTACGCGAGCAGTGGGATGTCGACTCGAGCTCGGCTGCGTCCGGCGGTGCGTACTCAGTCTCGTCGGGCCCGGGGTCCCGGAAGGCCTTCACGTTCACGGGGACGAACGTCACTGTCTACGGCCTCCGGTCGGCCGCCGGGGGGTACGCGAACATCTACCTGGATGGTGCCCGCGTTGCGACAGTCTCCTGTTACGGGACCAGCACGAAATGGAAGCAAGCGCTGTATGTGAAGTCCGGTCTGTCGAACGCGATGCACACGGTCGAAGTTCGGCCGACCGGCACAAAGCCATCCGGGTCCCGGGGAACGAACGTCTACGTCGATGCGTTCAAGGTGGGCAGTGCGACATACCAGGAAGTCAACGCAAGCGTGCGTGACTCGTTCCGGCGGGTGACCACCAAGTCGGCGTTCGGGGCCTCCTATGAGCTGGTCACCCATGCCACTTCGGGGGATACCGGAACGAGGCCGTGGTACCGAGTTCAGTTCAAGGGCACCGACGTCAAGGTCTACGCCACCCGGAGCTCCAGTGGGGGCAAGGCCGTCGTGTACGTGGACGGGGTCGCGAAGGGCACGATGAGCCTGTACAGCTCGTCAGGTCAGTACCGGGTCAAGGTCTTCGACTCGGCCCCACTCACCGACTCCGTGCACACCATTCAAGTCGTCGTGTTGGGGACCCCGTCGGGAGCAGGCTCCAACGTGGGAATCGACTACTTCGTGGTGGGATGACGACCCGACATCCGCTAGGACTGAGTCCATGGACCCGCGCCTCAGTTTCATCACCCTCGCCGTCGACGACCTCCACGCCACCCGCCAGTTCTACGTCGAGGGCCTCGGCTGGCCCACCGAACTCGACGTTCCCGGTGAGGTCATCATGATTCGGGTCGGCGAGCGGTTGATCCTCTCGCTGTGGGCGGCAGCCGAGTTCGAGAACGAGGTCGGCCAGATCCAGCGTGGGATCGGGCTCGTGCCCATCACCTTGGCCCACAACGTCGGCTCGCCCGAGGAGGTCGACGCCGTTCTCGAAACGGCGCGTGCCGCCGGCGCCGACCCGGTGGGCGCGGGGGAGTGCCGCGACTGGGGCGGCTACACCGGCTACTTCGGCGATCCCACCGGGTTCCGCTGGGAAGTCGCGTGGAACCCCGGTCCGATCGGGCAGGTCGTCTTTCCGCCAACTTAGGGTTGTCATGACCAAAAGGTGCTGGTAGGTTGGACCTACTTAGAGTCACTGTGACTCAAAGTAGGGAGATGGCCATGACGGAGCAACTCACCACGAGTCAGCGGGTCGATCTCGCCGTCTCGACGGTGATCTTCGCGCTGCGGCCCCATCCGAAGACCGGGCGCCTGACGCTCTGGCTGCCGCTGGTCCGACGCATCCGCCAGCCCTACGAAGGGCAGTGGGCGCTCCCCGGCGGGCCGCTGGCTCCCGACCACGATCTCGTGACGTCTGCGAGGCAGACCCTGGAGAGCACGGTCGGGATCTCCGAGACCTACCTCGAGCAGCTGTACTCGTTCGGCGCGGTGGATCGGTCCGCCGGCAGCGAAGAGGACCGCACCGTCTCGGTCGTCTACTGGGCGCTCGTCCCGCGCGACCGCGAACCGGCCGTCGTCGACGGCGTCGAGTGGTTCGTCGCCGACGAGGTCCCCGAGCTCGCCTTCGACCACAACGCGATCGTCGGCTACGCGCTGGACCGGCTGCGCGCCAAGATCACCTACTCGCCGATCGCGCTGGCGTTCGTCGGTGCCGAGTTCACGCTCGCGGACCTTCGGACCGTCCACGAAGCCGTCCTGCGCAAGGCGCTCGACCCGGCCAACTTCCGCCGCCAGGTGCTCGCCAGCGGGGCCGTGGTCCCCACCGGCACCAGCCTCCAGGGAACCAGCCACCGTCCACCCAAGCTTTACCGAGCCGCGACCCCGCTCGCCACGAAGGAACCCCAATGACCGTACGCATCACTGAGGGCTCCGCCTCGGTCAATGACCAGATCGTCGCCGCGCCGTCGAGCAGCTGCGACACCGAACTCGCCGAGGGCCCGTGGATCTTCGACCTCGTGCCCGGCTACGGCCCGGGGGCGTCCGAGGACGACGTCATTCCCGAGCCGGTGACGCGGCCGGGACAGCTGCCGGTCGCGTATCAGCGGATGTCCGACGACGAACTGCACGCCCGCATCCGGGCGGCGCGCGAGACCCTCGGCGACAAGGTCGTCATCCTCGGGCACTACTACCAGCGCGACGAAGTCGTGCAGTACGCCGACTTCGTGGGCGACTCCTTCCAGCTCGCCAATGCCGCGCTGACCAGGCCGGAGGCCGAGACCATCGTCTTCTGCGGCGTGCACTTCATGGCCGAGACCGCTGACATCCTGGCGCGCCCCGAGCAGCACGTGATCCTGCCCAACCTCGCCGCCGGCTGCTCGATGGCCGACATGGCCGACCCGGACAGTGTCGAGGCGGCGTGGGACCAGCTCATGACGCTGTACGCCGACGAACCCAGCGACGACGGCAAGCAGTCCGTCGTCCCGGTGACGTACATGAACTCCTCGGCGGAGCTGAAGGCGTTCTGCGGCCGCAACGGCGGCATCGTCTGCACCTCGTCCAACGCGGCGACCGTTCTGGAGTGGGCGTTCGAGCGGGGCCGGCGGGTGCTGTTCTTCCCCGACCAGCACCTCGGCCGCAACACCGCCAAGGCCATGGGCATCCCGCTTGAGCAGATTCCGATGGTCAACTCCCGCAAGCCCGGCCTCGGCCACGACGACCCGCAGGTCCTCCGCGACGCCAAGGTCCTGCTGTGGCCCGGGTTCTGCTCGGTCCACAAGCGGTTCACCGTGGAGCAGATCGAGCAGGCCCGCGCGCAGTACCCCGGCGTACAGGTCGTCGTGCACCCGGAGTGCCCGATGCCGGTCGTCGACGCGGCTGACGCGTCCGGCTCGACCGAGAAGATCCGCAAGTTCGTCGAGGCCAGCCAGCCCGGCGACGTCATCGCGATCGGCACCGAGATCAACATGGTCAACAGGCTGGCCGCGCAGTACCCGGACCCGACCATCTTCTGTCTCGACCCGGTCATCTGCCCGTGCTCGACCATGTACCGGATCCATCCGGGCTATCTGGCCTGGACGCTCGAAGGTCTCGTCGAGGGCGAGGTCCGCAACGAGATCGTCGTCCCGGCCGACGTCGCGCGTGACGCCAAGGTTGCGCTCGAAAGGATGTTGAAGGCGGTCCCCAAGTGACCACGAATGCCCGCGTTCTCGTCATCGGCAGCGGTGTTGCCGGCCTGGTGGCCGCGCTGGAGTCAGCCGACGCCGGCCATGACGTCGTCCTGCTGACGAAGTCCGACCTCGCCACCAGCAACACCCGCTTCGCCCAGGGCGGCGTCGCGGTGGTGCTGGGCAAGGACGACACCGTCGCCGAACACGTCGCCGACACGTTGGTGGCCGGCGCCGGGCTCAGCGATCCCGACACCGTCGGCATCCTCTGCTACGAGGGACCGGACGCCATGCGCGAGCTCATCGGCCGCGGCGTCGCATTCGACACCCACGACGGTGAACTCGCGCACGGACTGGAGGCCGCTCACTCGCACCCGCGCATCCTGCACGCCGGCGGCGATGCCACCGGAGCTGGTATCGCCTACGCCCTGATCGAACAGCTCCGGAACAGCGCGGTCGAGATCCGCGAACGGACCACTGCCGTCGACCTGGTCGTGGTCAACGGCACCTGTGTCGGCGTCAGGTTGCTGGACGGCACCGAGATCAGGGCCGATCGCGTCGTCCTCGCCACCGGGGGAGCCGGCCAGCTCTTCCCGTACACGACCAACCCGCAGGTCGCGACCGCCGACGGCATCGCCATGGCGCTGCGCGCCGGCGCCGTTGCCGCGGACCTGGAGTTCTACCAGTTCCACCCGACCTCGCTGGCCGCGCCGGGCAACTTCCTGGTGTCCGAAGCCGTACGCGGTGAGGGTGCGACGCTGCTCGACATCGACGGCAACCGCTTCACCGAGGAACTCGCTCCGCGCGACCAGGTCGCACGTGCCATCGCCGGTCAGATGGCAAAGCAAGGCGGCACCCCAGTTCGGCTGGACGCGACCAAGTTCGGCAGCGAGTTCCTCGCCAAGCGCTTTCCCAACATCGACGCCGCCTGTCGGGCTCAGGGATTCGACTGGGGCACCGAACCCATCCCGGTGGCGCCGGCGGCGCACTATTACATGGGTGGCGTCCGTGCGGATGCGTGGGGACGCACGTCGATCCCCGGTCTCTATGCCGTCGGAGAGGTCGCCTGCAACGGCCTGCACGGCGCCAACCGGCTTGCGTCGAACTCGCTGCTGGAGGGCGCCGTCTACGGCCGCCGCGTGGTCGAGGCGTTCGCCATGGGCGATGCCCAAGACCCCTTCGAGCCCGACTGGGCCGATCCCACCACCATCGATCTCGGCGGCGGCACCCCGGACGGCGAGCCGTTCTCCCGGTCCGATCTGCAGCAACTCATGTGGGACGCCGCGGGGCTGGCGCGCAACGCCGGCGACCTCACCGAGGCGGCAGCCGAGCTCGCCACGTGGCGGGCGCCGGAGGTCACCGACGCCAAGTCGGCGGAGGACGCCAACCTGCTCGTCGTCGCCCGCGCCGTCGTGGCCAGCGCGCTCGCCCGACAGGAGTCGCGCGGCGGTCACTACCGCACCGACTTCCCCGACACTGATCCGTCGATGGCCGTCCACAGTGCCGTGGTCGCGCGATGACGCAGGGGATCGCGCGCGCACACATCGAGGCGACGGTGGACGCGGCCCTGGCCGAAGATGCGCCCGAGGGAGACGTCACGTCAGCTGCCTTCGTCCCGGCCTCTGCCGTGGCCACCGCAGACCTTGTGGCCCGCGAGCCGGGGATCTTCGCCGGCGCCGACGTGTTCGAGGTGGCCATGACGAGGCTCGACGACCGGGTGAAGGTCACCGACCTGGCGGCCGACGGCACGCACTTCCTGTCCGGTGACGTCCTGGCGACCGTCGAGGGCCCCGCCCGGGCCGTACTGCAGGCCGAGCGCGTGGCACTCAACTTCGTCCAGCGGATGTGCGGCATCGCCACCGCCACCGCACAGTACGTCCAGGCGGTCGAGGGGACCGGTGTTCGCGTGCTCGACACCCGCAAGACCACTCCATTGCTGCGTGCCTTCGAGAAGCACGCCGTCGCATGCGGGGGCGGCACGAACCATCGGTTCTCGCTGTCGGACGCGGCGATGGCGAAGGACAATCATTTGGCCGTCCTGCTCGAGGAGCTCGGCGGCGATCTGACGAAGGCGATCGTGGACGGGGCATCGCGCCTGCCGGCCGGCATCAGCCTCGAGGTCGAGGTCGACCGGCTTGAGCTCATCGAGCCGGTGCTCGCCGCCGGGGTCGTCGGCACGATCATGCTCGACAACTTCAGCCCGGACGAGCTGCGTCAGGGAGTGGCACTGGTGGCCGGTCGCGCCGTGGTCGAGGCCAGCGGCGGCATCACCCTCGAAACGATTCGCGGCGTCGCCGAGACCGGTGTCGATGTCATCAGCGTCGGCGCTCTCACCCACCACATCGACTCGCTCGACCTGGGACTCGACGTCCGGGTGAGCTGATGATCTACCTCGACGAGGCCGCGACGACACCGCTCAAGCGGGACGTCCTTGCGGCCATGGGCCCCTACCTCGGGCCGGAGTTCGGCAACCCATCGAGCCATCACGAGCCGGGCTTCCGGGCCAAGGCGGCACTTGACGACGCCCGCGCGTCGGTCGCTGAGGCCTTGGGTTGCCGTCCGTCCGAGATCACGTTCACCTCCGGCGGAACCGAATCCGACAACCTGGCCCTCAAGGGCATCGCCCTCGGCCAGCCGCGCGGTCGACACGTCGTCGTCAGTGCCATCGAGCATCCCGCCGTGCTCGAATCGGCGGCGTGGCTCGAACGGGTCGGCTACCGGGTGACGGTGCTGGACGTGGACCACGACGGGCTTGTCGCCGTGGACGACCTCAGCCAGGCGCTGCGCGATGACTCGACGCTCGTCAGCATCCAGTACGCCAACAACGAGGTCGGCACCGTCCAGTCGATCGCCGACCTGGCCGCGGTTGCGGCCGGCCGGGGCGTCCCGTTTCACACCGACGCCGTCCAGGCCGCCGGCTGGCTCGACCTCGACGTCAGCCGTCTGGGCGTCCAGGCAATGAGCATCTCCGGCCACAAGCTGGGAGCGCCGAAGGGCGTCGGCGTCCTGTACGTGAATCGCTGGGTCGAGGTCGAACCGCTCATCCACGGCGGGGGGCAGGAGGCCGGCCGGCGTTCGGGAACGGAGAACGTGGCGAGCGCCGTCGGCATGGCCAAGGCACTGGAGCTCTCCACGGATCGGTGGTTGAGGAGCGGCGAGGCCGCGTCTCGCAACCACGAGACCACCGCCCGCCGGGACGCCTTCATCAAGCGGGTCGAGGACCTGGGCGGTCAGCTCACCGGCCACCGCACGCACCGCCTGCCCGGCAACGCGTCCTTCGTGTTCCCCCTCGGCAACAGCCGCAGCGGCGAGTCGATCCTGCTCGACCTCGAGCGTCATGGGGTCGTGTGCTCGTCCGGCTCCGCCTGCGCGGCCGGCAGTGACGAACCGTCCCACGTGCTGACCGCCATGGGCTACGCCCGCGAGGTCGCCCAGACCGCGGTGCGGTTCACCTTCGGCCGCGACGTGACGGACGAGCAGCTCACCGAGGCGGCGGAGGTCCTTGGGTCAGTGCTCGGACCCGTTGCTCGGTAGCGTCGGCCCATGGGTCTGTACACCAATTTCGTCATGGCGCTCAGCCGCTCGAAGGCCGCGGTTCCGCTCGTGCACAACGTCATCGTCCCGATCGACCGTCGGGTCTTCAAACTGACGAAGGGCCGGATGTCCCTGATGCATCTGGGCACGAGCCTGAACCGGAACGCACTGCACGACCTCCTGCTGACGACGACGGGCAAACGCTCGGGCAAGCAGCGTTCGACGCCGGTACTGTTCCTCGACCACGACGGTGGCTATGTGATCGTGGGCTCCCGGTACGGCACCGACAGCCACCCGCACTGGACGGCGAACCTCCTGGCCAAGCCCGAGGCGACGGTGCTGGCGCGCGGTCGTGAGGAGAAGGTCAGGGCGCGCAAGCTCACGCAGTCGGAACTCGACGAGCTCTGGCCGCGGCTCCTCGAGCTCTATCCGAACTGGCGCGACTACCGCGAGCGCACCGATCGTGAGTTCCGGGCCTTCCATCTCACGCCGGCCTGAACCGCGGGCACCTCAGTCGTGACCCGTACCCTTGGATCGTGCCGGAGACAACTGCCTACCTCGACCATGCGGCGACGACGCCGATGGTCCCCGAGGCGATCGCAGCCTTCGCTGAACACGCTGGTCGGGCCGGGAACGCGTCCAGCCTGCACACCGCCGGCCGCAACGCCCGCCGGGTGGTCGACGACGCCCGCGAGCTGATCGCGGACCGGCTGGGTGCGCTGCCCAGCGAGGTCGTTTTCACCTCAGGTGGCACCGAGGCCAACAATCTCGCGCTCAAGGGTTTCGCCTGGGCCGGCCGCGCGGAGGGACGCGAGCGCGTCATCGTCAGCGCGATCGAGCATCATTCCGTCCTCGACCCGGTGGACTGGCTGCTCGATCACGAGGGGGTCGAGGTCGCGACCATTCCGGTGGACCGGACCGGGCTGCTCGACCTCGACGCCCTGAACAACGAGCTCGCCGACGATCCGGCCTCCGTTGCCCTCGTCTCGGTGATGGCCGCCAACAACGAGGTGGGGACGGTCCAGCCGATCGCCGCGGTGGTCACGGCTGCGGCCGAGCACGGCATTCTCGTGCACAGCGACGCCGTACAGGCCGCCGGCCACCTTCGGCTCGACTTCGCCGCGTCCGGGCTCGACGCGATGACGGTCACCGCCCACAAACTCGGTGGTCCCATCGGCATCGGTGCCCTGCTGCTGCGCCGTGAACTCGAACCCGTCCCGCTGCTCCATGGCGGGGGACAGGAGCGACGGGTGCGTTCCGGAACCGTGCCGACCGCGTTGATCGCGTCGTTCGCCGCCGCGGTCGACGTGGCTGCGGCCGATCGGACCGCCCGCTCGGCCCGGCTCACCGCGTTGCGCGACCGGCTCGAGGCCGGCATCCGGCGCGCCGACCCCTTGGCGCTGGTCAGCGGGGCCGACGCCGGTCCGGACAACCGGCTGCCCAGCATCCTGCACGTCGCCTTTCCCGGCTGTGAGGCCGAGACCCTGCTGCTCATGCTCGATGCCGAGGGCGTCGCCTGTTCGGCCGGCTCGGCGTGTGCCGCCGGCGTGCCCCAGGCCAGTCACGTTCCGCTCGCCATGGGTCTGGACGCCGCGACGGCGCGCGGATCGCTGCGGTTCAGCTTCGGCCACACCTCGACCGAGGCCGACGTCGACACGGTGTTGGCAGCGCTGCCGCCCATCATCGAACGCTCCCGCGCGGCCAGCTTCCTGAGGACGGGCCGGTGAGCCCCCAAGCACTTCGCGCGAGCGCCTCACCAGGCGGCGCCGCCGTGCGGCTGCGCCTGATCGCGGCCCTCTCCGGCGGGGTCGACTCGGCCGTCGCCGCTGCTCGCGCTGTGGAAGCCGGCCATGACGTCACCGGCGTGCACCTCGCACTCAGCCGGAATCCCCGCTCCTACCGTTCGGGGGCGCGTGGCTGCTGCTCCCTGGAGGACTCCCACGATGCCCGGCGCGCCGCCGACGTCCTGGGCATCCCGTTCTACGTGTGGGACATGAGCGACGAATTCGCCGAAGCGGTCGTCGACGACTTCGTCAGCGAGTACGCGGCCGGCCGCACGCCCAATCCGTGCTTGCGCTGCAACGAGAGCATCAAGTTCGCCGCCGTGCTGGACCGGGCCATGGCGCTCGGCTTCGACGGCGTCGTCACGGGGCACTACGCCAAGCTGATCGAGGGCCCGGATGGCATCGAGATGCACCGGGCCGTCGATGCGGGCAAGGACCAGTCTTATGTCCTGGGTGTCCTCACCCAGGGGCAGCTCGAGCACTCGCTGTTCCCGTTGGGCGACTCGGTCAAGACCGACGTGCGTGCCGAGGCCGCCGCGCGCGGGCTGTCGGTCGCACAGAAGCCCGACTCGCACGACATCTGCTTCATCGCCGACGGCGACAACGCCGGCTGGCTGGCCGACAAGCTGGGTAGCCGTCCCGGCAACGTCGTCGACGAGTCAGGTGAAGTCCTGCGTGAGCACGACGGCGCATACGCCTTCACCATCGGCCAGCGCAGGGGATTGCGGTTGGGTGTTCCGGCCGACGACGGACAGCCGCGGTACGTGCTCGACATCGAGCCGGTCTCCGGCACCGTCACCGTCGGGCCGCGTGAGCACTTGCGCGTGGACGCACTCGAATGCATCAAGCCGCTGTGGGCCGGCGCTGCGCCGGAGGGTGTCCTGGAGTGCACCGTGCAGCTGCGCGCGCACGGGGACGAGCACCGGGCCGTCATCGAGGTGAGTTCCTCGCCGACTAAACTCGTCGAAACCGTCCGCGTCCAGCTGCTCGATCCGGCCACCGGCATCGCGCCGGGCCAGGCCTGCGTGATCTACGACGGCACCCGTGTCGTCGGTTCGGCGACCATTGATCGAACGCGCGGTCTCGTCGACGCATGAGGGCATCCGGTGTCGGCAGCATGCCGGGTGAGGACATCCGAGAGTCGCTCCAGGTCATCTTGGGCGAGGTGGGCGAACTGCCCTTCATCCCTGAGCTTCCGGCACGTGGGGCCGGCGCCGAGATGATCGGTCGTTCACTGGCCATGCTCGACGGCTTGGGCGTCGACCTCCAGCCGGCCGGCTGGCGGCTCACCACGGCAGAGAGCCGTGACCAGCGGCGGGCGCGGAGTCTCCTGGCCCAAGACCTCGATGCGGTCGAGGAGTTGCTGCCGGCCTCGGTCCAGGTGGTGAAACAGCAGGTGGCGGGACCGTGGACGCTGGCGTCGACGGTTGAGCGCCCCCGGGGTGATCGCATTCTCGCCGACCACGGCGCCCGTCGTGAACTGGCCGAATCCCTGGCCGAGGGCATCGCCCACCACATCAGTGACCTCAGACGCCGCGCCCCGCAGGCCAGCTTCGTGATCCAGGTGGACGAGCCGTCTCTACCGGCGGTTCTCGCGGGCGCCGTGCCGACGGCCTCCGGGTTCGGGAAGCACCGTCGCGTCTACGACTCCGATGCCGACCGGCTCCTTCGGATGCTCACCGAGGCGATCACCCGGTCCGGGGCGGCTGCCATCGTGCACTGCTGTGCGGGCCGCGTTCCGGTACAGCTCCTCGCCGGCGCCGGGTTCGGCGCGATCTCCTTCGATGCGACGCTGATCAGGCCCGATGAGCACTGGGCTGCGGCCTTCGAGTCCGGGGTCGACCTGTGGCCCGGTGTCATCGCCGCCGGCGGTGACCTGGCGCCATCGGACGATGTCAGGCGCCACGTCGATCGATGGTTCAACGGCCTCGGGTTCGACGACGCCGCCTACGGTGAGCGGACGGTGATCACGCCCACGTGCGGCCTGGCCGGAGCCACACCGGACCAAGCGCGGGCGGCGTTGACGCTCGCGCAGCAGGCCGCCGCAACGGTCTGACCGGATCGCTAGGCTCGGGAGCGTGAGTCGGGAAGATGAGCTGCGGCAGCGGCACAAGGAGCTCGCCGAAATCATCGAAGAGCACCGCACCCACTACTACGTCCACGACGCCCCCACCGTCTCCGACGCCGAGTACGACCAGTTCATGCGCGAGCTGGAGCAATTGGAAGAGCAGCTCCCGGACCTGCGCACGCCGGACTCACCCACGCAGAGCGTGGGCGGCTACGCCAGCAGCACCTTCGAGTCGTACGAGCACCGCGAGCGGCTGCTCAGCCTCGACAACGCGTTCTCGTTCGACGAGTTGGACGCCTGGTATGCCCGGCTGGGCCGGGAGGACGTCGAGAACGCTGAGTTCCTCTGCGAGCTCAAGATCGACGGGCTGGCGATCTCGCTGACCTATGAGGACGGCCGGCTCACCCGCGGCGTCACGCGTGGCGACGGCCGCGTCGGAGAAGACGTCACGAACAACGTCCGCACCATCAAAGCCATCCCGCACCGCCTGACCGGCACCCGTGAGCATCCGGTTCCGGCCTACGTCGAGGTGCGCGGCGAGGTCTTCTTCCCGACGCAGGCCTTCGACGAGTTCAACGCGGCGTGGGGTGAGGCCGGCAACACGCCGTTCGCCAATCCGCGCAATGCCGCCGCCGGCTCGCTGCGGATGAAGGATGCTTCCGTCACGGCCAGTCGACCGCTCGCGATGATGTGCCACGGCCTCGGATATCGAGAGGGCTTCACGCCGACCCGGCAGAGCGATGCCTATGCCGCGATGCGGGACTGGGGTCTGCCGACCTCCGACCGGGCCAAGGTGCTCGACTCGTCGACGGCGGTCAAGGAGTTCATCGAGTACTACGGCGAGCACCGGCACGACGTCGAGCACGACATCGACGGGGTCGTCGTGAAGGTCGACCAGATCGACCTTCAGCGCCGGCTCGGCTCCACCTCGCGGGCGCCCCGCTGGGCCATCGCGTACAAGTACCCGCCCGAGGAGGTGAACACGCGGCTGCTGGACATCCGCGTCAACGTCGGCCGCACCGGGCGCGTCACCCCGTACGGGGTCATGGAACCGGTCAAGGTGGCCGGCTCGACGGTCGAGATGGCCACGCTGCACAACCAGCACGAGGTCAAGCGCAAGGGCGTCCTCATCGGCGACATGGTCGTTCTGCGCAAGGCCGGCGACGTCATCCCCGAGATCGTCGGCCCGGTGGTCCAACTCCGTGACGGGTCCGAGCGAGCGTTCGTCATGCCCACGCACTGCCCGGTCTGTCACACCGAGCTGCGGCCGGAGAAGGAGGGCGACGCCGACATCCGCTGCCCCAACACCCGTTCGTGTCCGGCACAACTCTGGGAGCGGCTGGCCCACGTCGGGTCGCGCGGGGCGTTCGACATCGAGGTGTTCGGCGAGGAGGCGGCCGCCGCGCTCCTTGAGCACAAGGTGGTCGCCGACGAAGGCGGGCTGTTCTCGCTCACCGAGGACGATCTGCTGCGTGCGCCCCTGTTCCGCACGAAGGCCGGCACTCTCTCGGCCAACGGCCGCAAGCTGCTGGAGAACCTGCAGAAGGCCAAGACGCAGCCGTTGTGGCGAGTGCTCGTCGCCCTGTCCATCCGACACGTCGGGCCCACGGCAGCGCGGGCGTTGGCCACGCACTTCGGATCGATGGCTGCGATTCAATCGGCCAGTCTTGAGGAGTTGGAAGCCGTCGACGGCGTCGGGCTCACCATCGCCGAGGCCATCGTCGACTGGTTCGCCGTCGACTGGCACGGCGACATCGTCAAGGCGTGGGCGGACGCCGGTGTTCGGATGGAAGACGAGCGCGACGAGTCCCTCGTTCGGACGCTCGAGGGATTGACGGTGGTCGTCACAGGTTCGTTGGACAACTACACCCGCGACTCGGCCAAGGAGGCGATCATCGGTCGCGGTGGCAAGGCGGCCGGGTCGGTCTCGAAGAACACCGATTACGTCGTCGTCGGTGAGAACGCCGGGTCCAAAGCCGACAAGGCCGAACAGCTCGGCGTCCCGATCCTCGACGAGGCCGGATTCGAGGACCTTCTGGCCAACGGCCCCTCAGGCGGGTAGTTCGACCGATCGGACGCGTCGGACGATCGCCTCGGCGACGTCGTCGGGCCGCTCGTCCAGCAGCCAATGCGAGCCGGTGAGCTCGACGAACTCGAAGGGCGCGTCCACGTACTTCGCGGTCCCCTCGGCCATGGTGCGGCCCAGCGCGACGTCGCCGTCGCTCCAGACCAGCGTCGACGGGACCGAGACTCGGCCTAGGTCCTTCGGCGCGAGGCGGGGGAGCGATCGGTACCAGCTCAGGCCGCCGCGCAGTGCGCCGTCGCCGACGATCTCCCGGCGGAACTGGTCGAGTTGCTCCTCGGCCATGCCGGTCTCCAGGAGGCGGCGCTCGCCCCACGACTTCGGTGTGCTCAGGGACCGCTCCGGAAAGAACGGCAGCTGGAAGAGCGCAATGTAGTAGGAGCGGCGGAGCTGGTCGCCGGTGACGAGTGCCTTGAAGAAGGACCGCGGGTGGCCGACGCTGACGGCGGTCAACGAAGCGACCTTTTCCGGATACCGGGCGGCGGCGGCCCAGCCGACCACGGCACCCCAGTCATGTGCCGCGAGGTGCACCGGCTTGCCCACGTCGTCGATCAGCGCGGCCACGTCGTCGACGAGCTCCTTGGCTCGGTAGGCGAAGCGTGACCGTGGCCGGGCGCCGGGGGAGTAGCCACGCTGGTCCGGCGCGAAGGTGCGCATCCCTGCCTCGTGCAGGCGGGTCGCCACGCCATCCCATGCGTTGCCCCGCTGGGGAAATCCGTGCAGGAGCACGACGGGCGCGCCGTCGGTCGGCCCGGAATCGGACACCTCGAACGTGAGGTTGTTCCGTCTGAACTGGGTGATGCGTTCGAGTCGCGCGGTTTCCACGCCTCCGACCCTATGCTGCGTCGCTCACCAGTCGACGTCGTCCTCGTACCGCTCGAACAGGTCCGACGCAGCGCCGACGATGAGCGGGTCGGGGTCGCGTGCGATCTCGGTGTCCTTGTTCGGGTAGTCGAAGCGGCTGAGGACGTACCGCATCGCCTCGAGCCGGGCGCGCTTCTTGTCATTGCTCTTGACCACGGTCCACGGCGCCCGGGACTTGTCGGTCTTGCGGAACATCTCCTCCTTGGCTTCGGTGTAGGACTCCCACCGGTCCAGCGAGGCGAGGTCGATGGGCGAGAGCTTCCACTGCCGCACCGGGTCGAGCTGGCGGATCGTGAATCGCGTCAGCTGTTCCGAGCGGGAGACCGAGAACCAGAACTTCACCAGGTAGATGCCGTCGTTGATGAGCATCTTCTCGAAGGCCGGAGCCTGCTTGAGGAACTCGGTGTACTGCTCCGGCGAGCAGAACTCCATGACGCGCTCGACGCCGGCCCGGTTGTACCAGGACCGGTCGAAGAACACCATTTCGCCGGCCGACGGCAGGTGCGGGACGTACCGCTGGAAGTACCACTGGGTCCGCTCGACCTCGGTCGGCTTCACCAGCGCGACGACGCGCGCTCCGCGCGGATTCAGGTTCTCGGTGAAGCGTTTGATCGTGCCGCCCTTGCCGGCCGCGTCGCGGCCCTCGAACAGCAGGATGACGCGTCGCCCGGTCTCCTGGATCCAGTTCTGCAGCTTGAGCAGCTCGATCTGGAGCAGGCGCTTCTCGTAGTCGTAGGTCGGCCGATCGAGGCGTGTTTCGTACGGGTAGTCCTCGCGCCAGGTATCCAGAGCAACTCCTGCCTCGTCCAACAGGACTGGGTCCTCGTCGTCGTCGTCGACGACCGTGTATCCCTTGGGGATGCGATAGGGGAACGGGATATCGAGCATGACGCGAGGGTACGCCTGACGCGTGAACAAGGGCGGACGTTCGTGTTACTAGGATGGGTCGGGTCTTTTCCCCGTGAATCGCACAGCCAGACGCCCTCCTTCGAAGGACTTCGCATGCCCGAATCCGCCATCACCCGAGCCGAGGTCAAGCACCTCGCCGGTTTGGCGCGCATCAGCCTCAGCGACAACGAGCTCGACCACTTGGCGAAGGAACTGCCCGCCATCCTCGAGCACGTCCGCGTGGTTCAGAGCGCGGCAGGCGAGGACGTCCCCCCCATGAGCCATCCGTTGCCGATCAGCAATGTGTTCCGGCCCGACGTTGCACGGCCCGGGCTGGCGACGGACGACGCTCTCGCCGGTGCGCCGGCCAGCGAGCAGGACCGCTTCCTGGTGCCCAAGATCCTGGAGGAAGCGTGAGCGAGCTGATTCGCAAGTCAGCCGGCGAGCTCGCCGAGCTTCTGGGGAGTCGGAC
The DNA here is from genome assembly GCA_035281505.1 of Aeromicrobium sp. GTDB lineage: Bacteria > Actinomycetota > Actinomycetes > Propionibacteriales > Nocardioidaceae > Aeromicrobium. Next base: position 27,234 of record DATEDT010000081.1, read on the forward strand.
GGCGTCATCTGTCGAGATCGTGCAAGCGCATCTTGATCGGATCGAGGACGTCGACGCGACGATCCACGCATTCCTGCACGTCGACGCCGAGGGCGCCCTCGCGACGGCGCGCGACATCGACGCCCGTCGTGCGGCCGGCGAGGAACTGTCCACGCTGGCCGGCGTTCCCATCGCCGTTAAGGATGTTCTGACGACCAAGGGGCTCCCGACGACCGCCGGATCGCGCATCCTCGAGGGCTGGATCGCCCCGTACGACGCGACCGTGACGGCTCGGCTGAAGGCAGCGGGCCTGCCGATTCTGGGCAAGACGAACATGGACGAGTTCGCCATGGGTTCGTCGACCGAACACTCCGGCTACGGCCCGACCCGCAACCCGTGGGACACCGACCGTATCCCCGGCGGTTCCGGCGGCGGCTCGGCCGCGGCCGTGGCCGCGTTCGAAGCCCCGTTGGCCATCGGTACCGACACAGGCGGCTCGATCCGCCAGCCGGCGGCGATGACCGGCTCGGTCGGGGTGAAGCCGACGTACGGCGGGGTCTCGCGGTACGGGCTCATCGCTCTGGCCAGCAGCCTCGACCAGGCTGGTCCGTGCACCCGCACCGTGCTGGACGCAGCGCTCCTGCACGAGGTCATCGCCGGCCACGACCCGCTCGACTCGACCAGCATCGACCGGCCGGTCCCTCCGGTGGTCGCGGCGGCTCGTCGCGCCGACGTCAAGGGCCTGCGCATCGGCGTGGTCAAGGAGCTCGGCGGGGAGGGCTTCGATCCCGAGATCGTCTCGCGGTTCGAGGAGTCGCTGGACTTGCTGCGCGGCGCCGGCGCCGAGATCGTCGAGGTCTCCTGCCCCAGCTTCGTGCACGCTCTCGCCGCCTACTACCTGATCCTGCCGAGCGAGGCCTCGAGCAACCTGGCCCGGTTCGACGCGATGCGCTACGGGCTGCGGGTGAGCCCGGATGGTGACCCGAGCGCCGAGACGGTCATGGCCGCAACCCGCGACGCGGGCTTCGGCGACGAGGTGAAGCGCCGCATCATCCTGGGCACCTACGCGCTGTCCAGTGGCTACTACGACGCGTACTACGGCTCGGCGCAGAAGGTTCGCACGCTCATCGCCGAGGACTTCGCCAAGGCGTTCGGCGTCGCCGACGTCCTCGCCTCGCCCACCTCCCCGACGACCGCCTTCAAGTTCGGCGACAAGCTGGACGACCCGCTGGCGATGTACGCGCAGGACGTCGCCACCATCCCGGCCAACCTGGCCGGCGTGCCCGGGCTGTCGCTTCCGTCTGGCATCGCGGCGGACGGCCTACCGACCGGCATCCAGTTCCTCGCCCCGGCGATGGCTGACGACCGGCTCTACAACGTCGGCGCCGCGTTGGAGCGCATGCTCCTCGATCAGTGGGGTGCTCCGATCCTCACCAAGGCCCCCGAGCTGGAGGTGGCTCGATGACGGGCACACGCACGATGGTCGACTTCGATGACGCCCTGACCCGGTACCAGCCGGTCATGGGCCTTGAGGTCCACATCGAGCTGAACACCGAGTCGAAGATGTTTTGCGGCTGCGCCACGAACTTCGGCGCAGAGCCGAACTCGAACGTCTGCCCGGTCTGCCTCGGCCTGCCCGGTGCCCTGCCGGTCGTCAACGGGACGGCTGTCGAGTCGGCGATTCGCATCGGTCTTGCCCTGAACTGCCAGATCGCGTCGTGGTGCCGGTTTGCTCGGAAGAACTACTTCTACCCGGACATGCCGAAGAACTTCCAGACCTCGCAGTACGACGAGCCCATCGCCTTCAACGGATGGACCGACGTCGCGGTGCCAACCGCCGAGGGGGATGACGAGATCTACCGGGTCGAGATCGAGCGCGCTCACATGGAGGAGGACACCGGCAAGTCGCTGCACGTCGGCGGTGCCACCGGGCGCATCCACGGCGCCGATTACTCGCTCGTCGACTTCAACCGGGCCGGGATTCCCCTCATCGAGATCGTGACCAAGCCGATCGTGGTGCCCGGCGCCAAGGCGCCGGCGGTCGCGCGGGCCTACGTCAGCCACCTGCGGGACCTGATCGGCGGACTCGGCGTCTCCGACGTCCGGATGGATCAAGGCTCCCTGCGTTGCGACGTCAACCTGTCGCTGCGCCCGATCGGCCAGGAGGCCTTCGGTACCCGCACCGAGACGAAGAACGTCAACTCGTTCAAGTCGGTCGAGCAGGCGGCTCGGTTCGAGGTCCAGCGTCAGGCTGCCTTGCTGGACGCGGGGGAGAAGATCGTCCAGGAGACACGGCACTTCCACGAGAAGGACGGCTCGACCTCGCCTGGTCGGGAGAAGTCGGACGCCGAGGACTATCGCTACTTCCCCGAACCCGACCTCGCGCCGATCTCGGCGTCCCGTGAGTGGGTCGAGGAGCTGCGCGCGACCTTGCCCGAACCGCCGGCGGCCCGTCGCCGCCGGTTGCAGGCCGAGTGGGAGTTCAGCGACCTCGACATGCGCGACACGGTCGGCGCCGGCGCGCTGGACCTCGTCGCGGCGACGATCGAGGCCGGCGCGGCCCCGCAGGCCGCGCGCAAGTGGTGGCTCGGCGAGCTGGCCCGACGCGCGAACGAAGCCGACGTCGAGTTGTCGGTCCTGACGATCACGCCGCAACAGGTGGCCGAGATTCAGGCGCTCATCGATGCAGGCAAGATCAACGACAAGCTCGCACGGGACGTCTTCGACGGGGTGCTCGCCGGCGAGGGCACCCCGGAGGAGGTTGTCGCGTCGCGCGGCTTGGAGGTCGTTTCCGACGACGGTGCGCTGTCCGACGCCGTCGACCGCGCCATCGAGGCCAACCCCGATGTTGCCGACAAGATCCGCGACGGCAAGGTCGCCGCGGCCGGTGCGCTCATCGGCGCGGTCATGAAGGAGATGCGCGGCCAGGCCGACGCGGGCCGGGTCCGTGAGCTCATCCTCGAAAAGCTGGGCTGAGCAACGGCCACTAGGGTCAGGCCATGAGCAAGCCCTCCGCCAGCCATTGGGCGCTGTTCATCGTGATGCTCCTGATGGGCTTCCTCTACGGTGTCGGCTGGGTGGCGACCGGCGTCTGGCTGCCGGCGAACGCCCGGATCGGCGGGGTGGCCGTCGGTGGCATGACGCCCCCGGAAGCCGCCGAGGCGTTGCGCGCGGCGCTGGCGTCCAAGGCGGACGAGGATGTCGTGCTCAGGCACGGGAAGCAGCGGTTCCCTCTCGATCCGGTCGAACTCGGACTCGTGCTGGACGTCGAGAAGTCGGTGCAGGCTGCTGGTGGTAACCGCAGCCTGAACCCCTTCGACATGGCGGCCTTGCTGGCGGGCGAGCGTGACACAGACCTGGTGGTTCGCGCGGACGAGCAGGCGGTGAACGATGCAGTCGCCCGCATCGCCAAGGACCTTGACCGGAAGGTCGTCGAAGCACAGATCAGTTTCCCCGACGGCAAGCCTGTGCCGCGCAAGCCGGTCGCGGGTCTGTTGGTCCAGAGAAAGGCGACGGCGCAAGCGATCAAGCACGCCTACCTCGTTGCCAAGGCGCCGACTCCGGTTCCGACGTCTCGCATCGAACCGGCCGTCGACCAAGCCGCCCTCGACCAGGCGATGAAGGAGTTCGGCGCGCCCGCCGTCAGCGCTCCGGTGGTCCTGCGCGCCGGGGGCGAGAAGTATGAGCTGCCCGTGTCGGCATTTGCGCCGGCGCTCGTCGTGCGGGTCGAAGGTGGTGCTCTGAAGCCGTACCTGGATCCTGACGCGCTGGCCAAGCCGTTGACCGACTCGGCGACCGGCATCGGGCAGAAGGCCGTGAACGCCCGTATCGACATCGTGGACGGGAAGCCGAAGATCTACCCCGGCAAGCCGGGGGTCGGCCTGCAGCCGAAGGAGATGGCACGCAAGCTCCTGCCGGTGCTGACCAGATCAGGCGACCAACGGCTCGTCGCGATCAACACCGAGGTGGTCGAGCCCGAGTTCACCACCGAGGAGGCAGAGCAGCTCAACATCAAGACGAAGATGGGGGAGTTCACCACGCACTTCCCATACGCGGAATACCGCAACATCAACCAGCGCCGTGCTGCTGAGCTGATCGACGGGACAGTGCTTCAGCCGGGCGAGACTTTCAGCTTGAACTCCATCGTCGGCCGGCGTACCAAGGAGAACGGCTTCGTCAAGGGATTCGTGATCAGCGGGGGCGTGTTCCGCGAAGAACTGGGCGGCGGTGTCTCGCAGGTCGCGACGACGGTCTACAACGCGGCGTTCTTCGCCGGCCTGGAGGACGTTGAGCACCATCCGCACCAGTTCTACATCGACCGCTATCCGGTCGGTCGAGAGGCGACCGTCTACTACGGGAAGCTCGACCTGCGATTCCGCAACAACACCAAGAACGGCGTACTGGTGAAGGCCTCGCTCACGCCCAGCACGCCGGCGTCCCAGGGCCACATGCACGTGGAGCTGTGGGGCACCAAGGTGTGGGACATCGAGGCCGGACTGTCCGCGAAGCGGGACTTCACGAAGCCGAAGAAGCGCCACGATGACTCAGACGAATGTGTTCCGTCCGAGCCGGCACGCGGTTTCAAGGTGGACGTCTACCGCCATTTCGAACGCAATGGGAAGCGGGTCAAGACGGAGACGGACCATGTCCGGTATTCGCCGACCCCCGAAGTGATCTGCGACGAGGACGACGACGACTGACAGGTTGCCGCTCGGTGAGCACTGCGTGAACACGTTCGCTCAGGCGGCCGCGAACCTTCATGTGACATCCACTCCCACGATGCCCATGCGTGGGGGTAACACCGTCACAGTTCCCTCGTGGTCACGCTGTCGCGACGACGGTTGTTGCAAGCCGGAGCATCGGCTGGAGCCGTCGCCCTCTGGCCCACTGCCGTCCTCCTCGACCGGGGATCCCGCCTTCAGGACAGCTACCTTGCGGGAACGACGTTGGAGTCAACGATCACCCGCGCCCTCGGACACGGCTACCGCGGGTTGCGGATGGCCGCGCCGTGGGGGACGCAGCTGCGGGAGGAGCTGGCTACCGCCCACCGCGGCCGCGAGGACCGACGCTCCGGGCTCGTGACGCTGGTCCAGGTCTCCGACCTGCACATCACGGACGTGCAGAATCCCATGCGATTCGAGTACATCGACCGAATCACCGCGACGGCTCACCGTCCGCAGGAGATCCTCGGCGTGCACGGAACTGCGGCGCTCGTGCAGCGGATCAACTCCCTGCGCGGAGGGCCGGCAACGGGCCGGGCAGTTGACGCGGTGATGAGCACGGGCGACAACACCGACAACCAGTCGGGCAACGAGCTGGAATGGATGCTCACCCTGTTGGCCGGCGGCGTCGTTCGCCCGGACAGTGGGGAGCGCGGCGCGTTCGAGGGTGTCGCGAACTCCGGTCTGCCGGAGTACTGGCAGCCGGAGGCTTCTGAGCCCGACCGCTACAAGGATCTCGGGTTTCCCCATGTTCCTGGCTTGATTGACGCGATCACGCAGCCGTTCGTGACGCCCGGATTGGCTGTGCCGTGGTTGCTGACGATGGGCAACCACGACGTCGTGGCCAACGGCATGCTGGAGAACCGCGCATACGTCGAGGAGTGGAGCGGCGGTGGGCGCAAGATCTTCTCCGCGCGAGGCGACCTTCCCGTCGTCCTGGGCGCCCAACTCGCCGCAGTGAAGGCCGGTGACGATGTCGGTGCGCTCATTCGGGACATCGCGAGCTCGGGGACCACGAGGACCGTGCAGGCAGACGAACGTCGCCTCCCCTTCACCGGCACCGACTACATCCGGCTGTTGCACGAGGACCGGTTCGTCGGCGCGGGGCCGATTGGGCACGGGTACCGCGCCGACGCGGACGCTGCAACGCTCTATTACCGCAATGAACTCGCCCCGATGGTGGTTGCCCTCAGCTTGGATTCAACGAACCAGGCCGGCGGCATCGACGGTTCGATCGGCTCAACCCAGTGGGCGTGGCTGGAACGCCAACTTCGAGAGGCCGAGGACAGCTACGTCCTGGTCTTCACTCACCACCCGTCGCATGCGATGGCAAACCTTGCCCCGGATCCGCGCACCCCGACCGAGGGCCGGCACAGCGGCGCCGAACTGATCGACCTGCTCCACCGCTTCCCGAACGTGCTCGCCTGGATCAACGGCCACAGTCACCGCAACCGGATCACGCCTCATCGTGCCGCCGACCCGAGCCGGTCCTTCTGGGAGATCAACTCCGTCTCGCACATCGACGCGCCTCAGCAGGCGCGCGTGATCGAGGTTGCCTCGAACGGCGACGGGACGATCTCCCTGTTCACCACCATGATTGACGCCGACTCGCCGCTTGATGCCGGTCACGACGATCTCTCGTTGCCCGGCCTGGCGTCCTTGTACCGGGAAATCGGCTACAACGACCCGGCATACCGGGACCGGAAAGGGTCCAGCCGCGACAGGAACACCGAGTTGATACTGGTCGATCCGCTCCGCATCGGGACGACGGCCGGACCACCTCCCCACCGGCTCGACCGGTGAGCAGAAAATGCAGTGGCGCCAGCCGAATCGACTGGCGCCACCTGGTGAGAGGGCTGACTTACTGCAGGTCTTCCTCGGCCGGAGCCTCTTCCCCCTCGGCCGGAGTCTCCTCCTCGGCCGGAGCCTCTTCCTCCTCGGCGGGCGCGTCGGAGTCCAGTCCCTCCTCCGAGGGCTCGTCGGTCAACTCGTCCTCCGGGGCGTCGGTCTCCTCGGCGGGAGCCTCAGACGTGGTGACGTCGTCGGCCGGCGCCTCTTCGTCCGTGGTCGGACCGCATGCGCTCAGCGCACCGGTCAGGGCAATAGCAGTGGCAAGAAGTGCAACGCGGTTCTTGTTCATGGCAACAGGCCACCATGCCCACCTGCCCAGTGGCCGAACGTCCCGAAACAGGTCGGTGAAGAGTGAGCCAACGTCCGGAGTTACTCCTCGCCCACGCGTTTGAGGACGTTCTTCAGCTCGGCAAGCACCAGGTCGGGTTGACCGAACGGGATGAAATGCGTGGCGTCGATCTCGATGAAGACGACGTCGTGCAGCCGCTCCGCCGCGGTCCGCATGGCAACGGCGCTGGTGAGCAGGTCGTGGGTGCCGGCGAGCATGGTCACGGGCACCTTGATCGACGAGAGCCCGACTCGGCGGTGCGTCGCAATGCCGAGCGCGAGGTGTGCATACCAGTCCGGGTCGGTGGAGAGCATCTCCTGGACGGTGTCGCGGACCACGTGCGGGTCGGCGGTCCGATCCACGGCCCGGACCCACCGCAGCAGGTTCGCCGTCGCCGCCGTCACCGGAAGGCCCGTGGTGATCGCCGAGAGGTACCGGCCGGTGGTGCGGCCCATGTGCGCAAAGCCGACCATGACGGCCTTGGCCACCGGGCCGGGCAGATGGAGCGGCTTCAACGATGTCCCCAACGTGTTGCCGGGGACGCCGTTGACGGCGAAGATCCCGGACACGCGATCGGGGTGCCGGCCGGCCAACTCGAAGGCGACGGTGACGCCGGCCGACCAGCCCATCACGACGCAGCGGTCGACGCCGGCCTCGTCCATCACCGCCAGTGCATCGTCGACGAAGGCGTCCAGGTCGACCCGGCGGCGGTCCTTCGGCCGGTCGGAGCCGCCGGTTCCGCGGTGGTTCCACGAGATGATCCGCACTCCGCAGTCCGGCCGGGTGAGCGAGGGCCAGGCGTGCGGGTTGGTGCCCAGGCCGTTGCAGAGAAGCACGGTTGGGCCTTCGGCGTCGTTGGTCCACGCCCGCAGGCGCGTGCCGTCCGCGCTGTGCACGTCGTAGTAGCGAACCCGGGTGGTCGTGGGAGTCACAAACCTGAATTCTGCCCCACCCAGGTCGATGGAACGTCACCTGACCTGCGCGTTGCGTTCGGACGGCGTTTCGTGTGCGTTCATCCGCGCCGACGACGATCGCCCCATGGGCAAGTCGAAGGACGGTCAGCCGGCAGATCCGGTGACCAGGCAGATCAAGGAAGTCGCCCGCCTCGAAGCGACGGTCGAGGCCTACAAGTCCGAGATCAGGCGGCTCGTGCGAGCCGTCGAGCGGGCCGAGGAGGACGCCGCGAAGTGGCGGCGCAAGGCGAAGAAGCTCAAGAAGCGCGAATCCACGGTCATCGCGGAGGCCGCGCCGGAGCTTGCCGCCCTGCCAGCGCTCGGGGACACGCTCAGCGCCTAGCGCGGAGCGGTCATCCTCGCGGCTTCTGGTGCCGCGGCTTACGAGGATTTCTCGAAGCCTGCGGCCGGCCCGCGCCCTCGGATCTCTTCGTTTCGTACTTCTTCTTCGCCCGGATGTCAGCCGGCCGGCCGGAGTCCGGCTGCAGCTCGATGAGGTGGCCGGAGATGCGTGTCCTGGCGAGCTTGCGCAGCGTTTCGGCGGGCAGGTCCGGCGGCAGTTCGACCAGGGAGAACGTCGATTTGATCTCGATCCGGCCGAAGTCGTCCCGGGTGAATCCGCCTTCGTTGGCCAGCGCACCGACGATCTGGCGGGGTCCGATCTTCTGCCGATGGCCCACTGAGATCCGGTAGGTGGCGAGCGGCTTTCCACCCGGTGTGCGTTCGCCCCGCTGGCGCTGCGGCCGCTCGGCCGGCTCCGGCATGGCCGCCATGAGCAGCGGCTCGCCGTCCTGCGCCAACACTGCGATGGCGGCGGCGATGTCGGTGGCCGGGATGTCGTGCGCCTCCTCGTAGGCAGTGACGAGCTCGCGGAAGGTGTCCATCTGCTCATCGCCGAGGGCCTGCGTGATGGCCTCGGTGAACTTGGCGACGCGGCTGGCGTTGACGTCCTCGACCCGCGGCACAGGCACCTGCTCCAGGGGTGACCGGGTCGCCTTCTCGATGGCGGTCAGCAGTCGTGTCTCGCGTGGCGTGACGAACGAGATCGCTGCACCGCTGCGTCCGGCGCGAGCGGTCCGGCCGATGCGGTGGACGTAGGACTCGGTGTCGGTGGGGATGTCGTGGTTGATGACGTGGCTGATGCGCTCGACATCGAGTCCGCGAGCCGCGACGTCGGTGGCGACGAGGATGTCGAGCTTGCCCTTGCGGAGTTGGTCGATGGTCCGCTCGCGCTGCGCCTGCACCATGTCGCCGTTGATCGCCGCCGCCGAGAAGCCGCGTGCCCGCAACCGTTCGGCCAGCTCCTCGGTCGCCTGCTTCGTCCGGACGAACACGATCATCCCGTCGAAGTTCTCGACCTCCAGCAGCCGCGTCAACACGTCGAGCTTCTGGGCGTGCGCAACCTTCAGGTAGCGCTGGGTCACGTTGGCGGACGTCGTCGTCTTCGACTTGACGCTGACCTGGACGGCGCCAGGTGCGTGCTGCTCGGCGATGCGCCGGATCTGCTTGGGCATCGTGGCCGAGAACAGCGCCACCTGCTTGTCGTGCGGGGTGGTCGAGAGGATCTGCTCGACATCCTCGGCGAAACCCATCTTCAGCATCTCGTCGGCTTCGTCGAGGACGACGAAACGGATGGCGCTCAGGTCGAGCGTCCCTTTGTCGAGGTGGTCCATGATGCGGCCGGGCGTGCCCACGATGACGTGGACTCCACGGCGAAGCGCCGACAGCTGAACGCCATAGCCCTGTCCGCCGTACACCGGCAGCACGTGCAGGCCCTTCAGGTGCGCGGCGTACCGCTCGAACGCCTCGGAGACCTGCAGTGCGAGCTCACGGGTGGGCGCCAGCACGAGCGCCTGCGGGGTCGGGTCGGAGACATCGATGCGCGACAGGATCGGCAGCGCGAATGCGGCCGTCTTGCCGGTGCCCGTCTGTGCCAGGCCGACGACGTGCTTGTTCTGCATGAGCAGCGGAATTGTCTCGGCCTGGATGGGCGACGGCGTCTCGTAACCGACGTCCTTGAGGGCCTTGAGGACCTTCGGGTCGAGACCGAGTTCGTCGAAGCGGGGTGTTTCAGAGTTCTCGGACACCGCCCAAGATTAGTGGCGCCTGAGCGTGACGACTAATCTTGAGCCGTGCCCGAGACCCCAGACATCGACATCAAGCCCCGCAGCCGCGACGTCACCGACGGGTTGGAGAAGACCGCCGCCCGCGGCATGTTGCGCGCCGTAGGGATGGGTGACGAGGACTGGGAGAAGCCCCAGATCGGCGTCGCGTCCAGCTGGAACGAGATCACGCCGTGCAACCTGTCGCTGGATCGGTTGGCCAAGGCGTCCAAGGAGGGTGTCCACGCCGCCGGCGGATACCCGCTGGAGTTCGGCACCATCAGCGTGTCTGACGGCATCAGCATGGGCCACGAGGGAATGCACTTCTCGCTGGTCAGCCGCGAGATCATCGCCGACTCGGTCGAGACGGTGATGATGGCCGAGCGTCTGGACGGTTCGGTCCTGCTGGCGGGCTGCGACAAGAGCCTGCCGGGCATGCTCATGGCCGCTGCACGGCTCGATCTGGCGAGCGTCTTCCTCTATGCCGGCTCGATCATGCCCGGCAACGTCGACGGCAAGGACGTCACCATCATCGACGCCTTCGAGGCGGTCGGTGCCTGCATCAAGGGCCTGATCACCCGTGAGCAGGTCGACAAGATCGAACGGGCGATCTGCCCGGGTGAGGGTGCCTGCGGCGGCATGTACACCGCCAACACCATGGCGTCGGCCGCCGAAGCACTCGGCATGAGCCTGCCCGGCTCGGCCGCGCCTCCGGCACCGGACCGCCGCCGTGACGACTACGCCCGCAAGTCCGGCGAGGCGGTCGTCGAGCTGTTGCGCCGCGGCATCACCGCCCGCGACATCATGACGATGGAGGCTTTCGAGAACGCGATCACCGTCGTCATGGCCCTCGGCGGGTCGACCAACGCCGTGCTGCACCTGCTGGCCATCGCACGTGAGGCGGGGGTCCCGCTGACGTTGGCCGACTTCAACCGCGTCGGCGACAAGGTCCCGCACCTCGGCGACCTCAAGCCCTTCGGCCGGTACGTGATGAACGACGTCGACAAGGTCGGCGGCATCCCGGTCGTCATGAAGGCCCTGTTGGATGCCGGGTTGATGCACGGCGACGTCATGACGGTCACCGGCAAGACGATGGCCGAGAACCTGGCCGACATCGACCTCGGCCTGGACGGCGACATCATCCGGCCGCTCGATCACCCGATCCACAAGACCGGCGGCATCACCATCCTGCACGGATCGCTCGCGCCCGAGGGTGCGGTCGTCAAGAGTGCCGGCTTCGACAACGACGTGTTCCGCGGCACCGCCCGCGTCTTCGACGGCGAGCGGGCCGCACTCGATGCGCTGGAGGACGGCACGATCGTCGCCGGCGATGTCGTCGTCATCCGGTACGAGGGCCCGAAGGGTGGCCCGGGCATGCGCGAGATGCTGGCGATCACCGGCGCGATCAAGGGTGCAGGGCTGGGCAAGGACGTCCTGCTCATCACCGACGGCCGCTTCTCCGGCGGCACGACCGGCCTCTGCGTCGGCCACATCGCACCGGAGGCGGTCGATGCCGGCCCGATCGCGTTCGTCAAGACCGGCGACCCGATCATCCTCGACATGGCGAACCGCACGCTCGAGGTCGAGATCGACGACGACGAGCTCGAGGCGCGCAAGGTCGGCTGGGCGCCGCTGCCGCCGAAGTACACCTCCGGCGTGCTGTCCAAGTACCGCAAGTTGGTGAGCTCGGCCGCCGAGGGCGCCGTCACCGGCTGACCGGCGGGGCTGCGGCTTTCAGTCGACGCTGTCGAACGCGGTCTTGAGTTGCGGCACCCGTCGCAGCACGAGCTGGTCCAGCAGCAGCACCAGGACGAGCGTCACTCCGAAGAGTGGCAGGAGCAGTCCGAGCAGGACCACGGCCGAGCCGAGCCACCACGTCGCGCGAATCGGTAGACGCCCACGCGGGGCGCCGACGGAGCCGGCTTTCGCAGGGCGGCGTCTCCACCACATGAGCGGGCCGGTGATGCACAGGGCGAGGACCGCCAGACAGAACAGGGCGGAGGCGGCAAAGCTGAACAGCCCCAGGCTGCGGCCTTCGTGCAGTCCGATGCCTTGGGAGACCGTCTTCGCCAGAAGCGGGTAGTCGCTGAAGCCATAGTCGTCGCGGACTTCGCCGGAGTACTGGTCGACATGCACGGTTCGCTCGCGGCTCGGGTCATGGAACGCGTCGCCCATGACCGAGTAGACGCCCGTTCGACTGTCGGGGGGCACAATCGAAAACGGATGTCTCAGGCCCTGCCGCTCACCGACGGCCACTGCCGTGTCGATGTCAGCGAAGGAACCGTCCTGTCGGCCTGAACTGGGGACGGTGGTGGCACCTTGGGCCCACGGGACCTCGACCGCATGGCTGTGCGGCAGCGATTCGTCCAACGTCGAGCCGGGTTTCGAGGCGGCTCCTGGGTCCGTGCTCCAGAACGAGGTGCCATTCATGGTCGCCAGTTCTTGGGTCTTGTCACCCCAGAATCCGGTCCACGGCAGGCCGGTGAAGACCATGAACAGCAGGCCGACCCCGGTGAGCAGTCCGACGGTCGCGTGCCAGTGTCGCAGGGCCGCGCCCGACACCTCCTTCGCCCGGCGTTTCAGCCGCGCTGAACGCCCCGCCCAGTACAGGTAGTAGCCGGACAGTGCCATCACGATGGCCCAACAGGCGGCGATCTCGATCAACCCATCGCCCCACCGGCCAGCCATCAGGTCACCGTGCAGCCTGACTGCGTAGCCCGAAAGGGTCCTGTCGGGGTCCAACGAGCCGAGAACCTTCATCTCCCAAGGGTTCACAAACACATCGCGTGTCGACCCGTCTGGCCGCTCCATCGAGAACACGTTGGAGTCGTTCGGTTCGCGTCCCTCGCGCACCAGGCCGACCTTGTCGTCGGGGTAGGCCCTCTGGACCAGGTCCAGCTGCGGGTCCAGCGGCGGCATGGACTTCGCCGACGTGGGCGGCGCTTCGATTCTCATCACATCGGCATGGATGACCGGCTCGACCTGAAACCGGAACAGATAGATGAGCCCGGTCAGCGAGAGCATCGCGAAGATCGGGACCACCAGGAACGCCGCGTAGAAGTGCCACCGCCAGAAGGCGCGGAACAGGCCCGGGGGCGCGGATGTGCTGTTCGAACGGACGTCAGTAGCCACGAGGGCCTCCTCGGCGGGATTCTGCGTCCCGCGGTTCGGGGGTTGCCGACTCCCTCAGGTCTGACTTCACCGCCGAAGCGATGTCACAGCAGCGCGACTGTGCCGGAATCCCACCGGCTTCCTCAGGAGCAGAGTGTCCGAAAGCCTACTGGCCGCCTTGCCGCCGCCTGATGCGCCGTCCGAGCAGCGAAGCTGGCAACCGAGCGCCCGGATTCCCTCGCGATTTCGATCGCTGAAGACCGGCACCTAGAATCTGCGGGTGACTGAGCCGATCGACCCCGATGAGCTGCAGGTCGCTCTCCGGGTCCTGCAGCAGGCCGGCCGGTACGACAGCGACCATCCGGACTTCATCGCGCTGCGTCGTGCGACCGCCACGTTCTTCAAGGACGCCAAGCGTGAGCGGCGCTTGAAGAAACGTCAGGCCGAAGCTGCTGCCGATCGTGCCGTCGTCGAGTTGACCGCGACCGGGTCGGCCTCGCGGATCGACGACGAAACCGCCGGCCTCCCGCTGACGTCGACCGCGAAGGGTGCGAGCGCGGGGACGCTGATCGTGCCGCGGGCGTGCTACATCTGCAAGACCAAGTACGTGCAGGTCGACGCGTTCTACCACCAGCTGTGCCCGGAGTGCGCTGCCCTTAGCCACGCCAAGCGCGACGCGCGAACCGATCTGACCGGTCGGCGCGCCCTCCTCACCGGCGGTCGCGCCAAGATCGGCATGTACATAGCGCTGCGGTTGCTGCGCGACGGCGCGGACCTGACGATCACCACCCGGTTCCCCCGCGACGCGGTACGTCGTTTCGCCAGCCTCCCGGACAGCGCCGATTGGCTGCACCGGTTGCGGGTGGTGGGCATCGACCTCCGCGACCCGGCCCAGGTGGTGGCCCTGGCCGACGACGTCGTGAGCCGCGGCCACCTCGACATCCTCGTCAACAACGCCGCCCAGACAGTTCGCCGCCAGCCCGGTGCCTACACCCCGCTGGCCGAGGCCGAGCGGACCCCGTTGCCCGAACACCTGCGCGCCGAGAACGGCGGAGTGCCGATGCTGACCTTCGGTCACACCTCCGACCTGCACCCGGCAGCACTGGTGGGGGAGCTCGACGCCCACCCGGTCCTGGCCGAGACCGCCGCTGCGGCCGACGAACTCACGGCGCTGGCGATGACCGCCGGCTCGGCCGACCTCTCACGCATCGATGCCGGTGGTCTCGTCCCCGATGTGGTCGACACGAACAGCTGGGTCCAGGGCATCGGCGAGGTCAGCGAGCTGGAGCTGCTCGAGGTGCAGCTGTGCAACCAGACGGCGCCGTTCATCCTGATCAGCCGGCTGCGCGCCGCGCTGGCAGCATCGCCGGCTCGACGCACGTACGTCGTGAACGTCTCGGCCATGGAAGGGCAGTTCGGCCGCCGTTACAAGGGGCCCGGGCATCCGCACACCAACATGTCGAAGGCCGCCCTGAACATGCTGACACGCACCAGCGCGGCCGAGATGCTCGAAACCGACGGCATCCTGATGACCGCGGTCGACACTGGCTGGATCACCGACGAGCGGCCGCACACCACGAAAGTGCGGCTCGCCGAAGAGGGATTCAAGGCGCCGCTCGACCTCGTCGACGGCGCGGCCCGGGTCTACGACCCCATCGTTCGCGGCGAGGCCGGTGAGGACGTCCACGGCGTCTTCCTCAAGGACTACGTCGCCTCGCCGTGGTGACCCGCTAGACGAGTTCGATGCCGAAGCGACGCAGGACGACGACGTAGACGCCGAAGAACGCCACCGTCACCGAAACGCTGAGGCCCAGCGCCGTCCAGAAGCCGAACCGACCGAGGAACATCGGGAACGCAAGGAACATCGGCAGCGTCGGCAGCACGTACCAGAACGTGTAATAGGCGTGATTGGCGAGCTTGGAGGTCGGCTGGTCCTCGGTGTGCAGCCAGAACAGGGCCAGCAGTGTGACCAGCGGCAGCGAGGCGATCAGTGCGCCGAGCCGGTCGTTCCGCTTGGCCACCTCGGAGACCGCCACGACGATCGCCGCGGTGAGGCCGTACTTGAACAGGAGAAACAGCATCGCGCTCAGCCTAGGCCTGACTTGATCTTTGGCGGGGGAGCGGCAAAACTAGCCGGGTGCACTCGCTGCTCGTAGTTCTCGCATGACGCGCTGATCCCTCAGACTGCGCGTCCCCCTCGCTTGCCTTCGGGCCGGGGGGATTTTTCATGTGGGACCCCGAACCAACAACCAGCACAACCAACAGGGAGAATGACCGACCATGACCGAAACGGCAGCACCAGCGAATCCGGTCGTCGCTGACGAGCCTGCGCAGATCACCGGTGCGCAGAGCCTCGTCCGGGCGCTCGAGCATGCTGGTGTCGAAGTCATCTTCGGAATCCCCGGTGGCGCCATCCTTCCGGCGTACGACCCGCTGTTCGACTCGTCGATCCGGCACATCCTCGTCCGGCACGAGCAAGGCGCCGGCCACGCCGCCCAGGGCTACGCGATGGTCACCGGACGCGTCGGCGTCTGCATGGCGACCTCCGGCCCGGGCGCGACCAACCTGGTCACCGCCATCGCCGACGCGCACATGGACTCGGTCCCGATCGTCGCGGTCACCGGCCAGGTCCCGAGCGGCTCGATCGGCACGGATGCCTTCCAGGAGGCCGACATCCGCGGCATCACGATGCCGATCACCAAGCACAGCTACCTCGTCACCAACCCCGACGAGATCCCGCGCGTCATCGCCGAGGCCTTCCACATCGCGTCCACCGGCCGTCCTGGTCCGGTCCTCGTCGACATCTCCAAGGACGCCCTGCAGAAGATGACGACGTTCAACTGGCCGAACGAGCTTGCGTTGCCGGGTTACCGTCCGACGACGCACCCGCACGGCAAGCAGGTGCGTGAGGCGGCCAAGCTGATCGCCGAGGCCAAGCGCCCCGTTCTGTATGTCGGCGGCGGCGTCATCAAGGCTGACGCTGCATCGGAACTGGCTGCGCTGGTCGCACTCACGCGCATCCCGGTCGTCACGACCCTGATGGCCCGCGGCGCGTTCCCGGACTCGCACGAACTGCACCTGGGCATGCCGGGCATGCACGGTTCGGTCGCTGCCGTCGGTGCGCTGCAGAAATCAGACCTGCTCATCACGCTGGGGGCGCGGTTTGACGACCGCGTCACCGGCCACCTGGCCTCGTTCGCACCGGACGCCAAGGTCATCCACGCCGACATCGACCCGGCCGAGATCGGCAAGAATCGGTACGCGGACGTCCCGATCGTCGGTGACTGCAAGGAGGTCATCTCCGAGCTCGTCCTGATGCTGCACAAGCAGGCCGAGGAAGACGGACTCGCGGTCGAGTGCGATGCCTGGCGCGATCAGATGCTGGCGCTCAAGGCCAAGTACCCGGTGGGCTACGAGAAGCCGGAGTCCGGGCTCGCACCGCAGCGCGTCATCCAGCGCATCAGCGACATCGCCGGGCCGGAGGCGGCCTACGTCGCCGGCGTCGGTCAGCACCAGATGTGGGCCGCGCACTTCGTCGACTTCGAACGTCCGCGCCAGTGGCTCAACTCCGGCGGCGCCGGGACGATGGGGTACTGCGTGCCGGCCGCCATGGGCGCCAAGGTGGGCACGCCGGACGCGGTTGTCTGGGCCATCGACGGCGACGGCTGCTTCCAGATGACCAACCAGGAGCTCGCGACGTGCGCGATCGAGGGCATCCCGATCAAGGTCGCGGTGATCAACAACTCGTCGCTCGGCATGGTTCGCCAGTGGCAGACGCTGTTCTACGACAGCCGCTACTCGAGCACCGACCTCAACACCGGGCCGGAGGAGATCGGCGCGCTGCGGATCCCGGACTTCGTCAAACTGGCCGAAGCCATGGGCTGCGTCGGCCTGCGCTGCGAGACCGAAGCGGATCTCGACGCGACGATCGAGAAGGCCATGGCGATCAACGACCGGCCGGTGGTCATCGACTTCGTGGTCGAGCGAGACGCCATGGTCTGGCCGATGGTTGCCGCCGGCACCAGCAACGACGACATCAAGATCGCGCGAGATCTCGCGCCCGAGTTCGAGGACGATGTCCTGTGAGCCAGCATGTGTTGAGTGTTCTCGTCGAGAACACTCCGGGCGCGCTCGCCCGCATCTCAAGTCTGTTCATGCGCCGAGGCTTCAACATCGAGTCACTCGCGGTCGGGCCGACGGAGATCCCTGAGGTCTCCCGCATGACGATCGTCGTCAACCTCGACGAGCAGCCGCTGGAGCAGGTGACCAAGCAACTGAACAAGCTGGTCAACGTGCTCAAGATCGTGGAGCTCGACGACAACGCCGTCCAGCGCGAACTCATGCTGATCAAGGTCAAGATCGACAGCCAGACCCGCGGCCAGGTGCTCGAAACCGTGCAACTGTTCCGCGCCAAGGTCGTCGATGTGGCCACCGACGCCATCACCATCGAAGCCACCGGCGACTCCGGCAAGCTCAATGCGATGCTTGCCGTGCTCGAGCCGTTCGGCATCCGCGAGATCGTGCAGTCCGGCCGTGTGGCCATCGGCCGCGGCTCCCGTTCCATCACCGACCGGACGTTGCGCTCGGTCCCCGGCAACATCGCTATCTGAGAGAGAGAAATCCCGTGGCTGAACTGTTCTACGACGACGACGCCGACCTGTCGCTGATCCAAGGCAAGAACGTGGCCGTGATCGGCTACGGCAGCCAGGGTCACGCGCACGCGCTGAACCTGCGTGACTCGGGCGTCGACGTGCGCGTCGGCCTCAAGGAAGGCTCGAAGAGCATCGCCAAGGCCGAAGCCGAGGGCTTGCGCGTCCTGCCGGTCGCCGAGGCGGTCGAGGAGGCCGACGTCATCGTCATCCTCGCGCCCGACCAGTACCAGCGGATCATCTACGCCGAGTCGATCGAGCCCAATCTCGCCGAGGGCGACACGCTCGTCTTCGGGCACGGCTTCAACATCCGGTTCGGCTACATCAAGCCGCCGGCCGGCGTGGACGTGATCATGGTCGCTCCCAAGGCGCCGGGCCACACCGTGCGTCGCGAGTACGTCGCCGGCCGCGGCATCCCGGACATCATCGCCGTGGAGCAGGACGCCTCCGGGAAGGCCTGGGACCTCGCCAAGTCCTACGCCAAGGCGATCGGCGGCACCCGCGCCGGCGTCATCAAGACGACCTTCGCCGAGGAGACCGAGACCGATCTGTTCGGTGAGCAGTCCGTTCTCTGTGGCGGCGTTTCGCACCTCGTGCAGGCCGGCTTTGAGACGTTGACCGAGGCCGGTTACCAGCCCGAGATCGCCTACTTCGAGTGCCTGCACGAGCTCAAGCTCATCGTCGACCTCATGTGGGAGGGCGGCATCGCCAAGCAGCGGTGGAGCATCTCGGACACGGCCGAGTACGGCGACTACGTCTCCGGCCCGCGGGTCATCGACGCGGGCGTCAAGGAGCGGATGAAGGCGATCCTCGCCGACATTCAGGACGGCAGCTTCGCTGCGCGCTTCATCGCTGACCAGGACGCCGGCGCGCCGGAGTTCCTCGCCCTGCGCGAGAAGGAAGCCGGTCACCCGATCGAGAAGACCGGTCGCGAGCTGCGCTCCCACTTCTCGTGGAAGCAGCAGGACGCCGACTACGTCGAGGGCAGTGCCGCCCGCTGACAGCAGGATTTGGGGCCGGACGCATCTTGAGACGTAGATGCGTCTTGGCCTCGATGTATCGACGTTTGGACCGCTATAGCCGCCACAACGTCGATACATTGCCTGCCGGACCGCGTCAATGTCCAAAGATGCGTTTCGTCCGCGCAGGCGCAGGAGCGCGCGGGTGCAGCAGCAGCCGAAGCGGCCTCGACAGCAGTCGTCAGCCGTTGCGTTGCCGCAGGTAGAGGCTCACTGCCTCGACCCGGTTGGTGACTCCCAGTTTGCGCAGGATCTGGCCGATGTGGGACTTGACGGTCGCCTCGGCGATGAAGAGGCGCTCGGCGATCCGGCCGTTGGTCCAGCCGTCAGCAGCCAGGTCCAGCACCTCGATCTCCCGACGGCTCAGCACGTGGTGAATCGCCGAGGAGTGGCCTTCCAGTAACGCGGCGGCCGCGCCTGTGGCCGAGGTGGCGATGTCCGTCTCCTGCTTGACCAGCTCGACATTGCTCTCCAGCAGCTCGCCGACCACGGACCGCATCTGCGACATGAGGCGGTTGGCTTCGTCGAGCTTGCCCCTGATCGTCTCGCGCACGTGGGCTCGTTCGATGGCGCTGCCGAGGCCTTCGACGAAGGCCCACAGCGCATCGCGGTCGAACTCGTCGACGCCGGCCGGGTCGCCGGGGTGTTGGAAGGCCTTGTCTGCGTTGAGGAAGCCGATCACGCGGCCGTCGGGCATGATCGGCGCCGTCACGTAGCTGTGCGTTTGGTAGTGCTCGACCATCGGCTTGAAGGTGTCGGGGTGGTTGAGCGCATCGAGAACCAGGAGCGGGATCCGGCGGCGCACCATCTCGGACTCGAGGATGCGCTCCTGGAGCGGTCCCGGGTTCGCCTGGCTCCACTCCAGGAACTCCTGCGAGGACGCGGGGTCGTCGCGGACGTAGGCCGCTTCGGCGAACATGTCGTTTCCGCGGACCCGATAGATGATCGCGCGGTCCAATCCGCACGCGTCACACGCGGCCTGCGGTGCATGGGACACGATCGCCTCGACCGACTCGGCCTGCCGCAGCTTCGCCAGTTCCCGATGGATGCGGGTGAAGGCCTCGAGTCGTCGCGTGAGCTCCTCCGCCGACTCCATGGCCGTGACTCTAGCGGCGGCGGAACCATCCGAAGGTCGTATGCCTACTCCACCTTCGGGTGATGGCGTGACCGGCGCCGACCCCATAACGTCGAGGGACGCAATATCGGCAGTGGAGGAGTGACCGGGTGGGAACGCGACTTGCCGCGGTGGGCGAGGGCCTCATGGCCGCAGACGTCGACGACATCGAGGCGATCGAGACCGACTATCTGGTCATCGGTGCCGGCGCCATGGGCATGGCGTTCGTGGATGTGCTCCTGAAGCAGGACCGGTCGGCCCAGGTGGTCGTGGTGGATCGGCACCCCGCTCCCGGCGGCCACTGGAACGACGCCTACCCGTTCGTGACGCTCCATCAGCCGGCCGCCTTCTACGGGATCTCCTCCGCGTCGCTCGGCAGCGGTGGGACCGACCTCGCGTCCCTGCCCGAGATCATCGCCTACTACCGCGCGGCCATGCGACGCTTCGAAGCGACGGGCCGGGTGCGGTTCCTGGCGATGAGCGACTATCGCGACGGCGTGGTGACGTCGATCCTCAATCCCGACCGGCAGACCCGCGTCGAGGCGCGTCGGCGCGTGGTTGATGCGACGTACCACAACGTCCAGGTCCCCTCGATCGTCAAACCGGCCTATGAGGTGGACGACGACGTCGAGCTGATCCCGCCCAACGAACTCGTTCGGCTCACCAAGTCGTATGAGCATTACGTGGTGGTGGGGGCTGGAAAGACCGGAATCGACGCCGTCCTGTTCCTCCTGAATCGCGGTGTCTCCCCGGACTCGATCAGCTGGATCATGCCGAATGACTCATGGTTCTGGGATCGCGAGACGTTGCCGCCGGCGACCGTCATGGGCGCGTTGATCGGGATGCTCCAGGTGGCGGCTGACCTCGATTCGCCGGACGAGATGTTCGCTGCGCTGGCCGAGCGCGGGATCGTGTTCCGCTTCGATCCCGACGTCCGGCCCACCAAGTGGAAATGCGCCACGGTCACCCGCGGCGAGTTGGCGGAGCTGCACCGCGTCACCGACGTCGTCCGGCTCGGCCGGGTCGAGCGGATCTCGCGCGGCAGCATCGCCCTGGTCCAGGGTCGACGCGACGTGCCCGAGAACTCACTGTTCATCGACTGCACCGCCGACGGTCTGGCCACCAAGGAGCCGAAGCCGATCTTCGCGCCCGGATCGATCACCCTGCAGTCGGTGTTCATGTGCCAGCAGGTGTTCAGCGCCGCGCTGATCGGGCGGCTGGAGACGGCGCGCATGACAGACGCCGAGAGAAACCGGCTGGTGATGCCGGTTCCACACCCGGCAGTCACCGAGGACCTGCCGCGCGCCCTCCTGGCGAGCGCCCAGAACATGGTCCGATGTCACACTCGGGTGCCGTGGTGGCTACGCCGGAACCGGCTCTTCTTCGGTCACCACGCGGCGCGGCGCCGTTATCTGGTCGCCAGCGTGAACATGATCCGGTACTACCGCCGGGCCCTCGCCTCCGGACGATGGGGTACGTCTACCGAAGGGAACCACCCATGAGAACGCAGCAGCGGCGGATGGTCGCGCACGGCGCGGTCGTCATCCTGATTGCTCTCGCCGCCGGCTTCGGCCTCGTGATCAGCCTGATCGGTGGCTTCGAGGTGTTCCCCGGAACGATCATCGAGTTCGGATTCCCGGGCGATCCGGGCGCTTGGGCTCGCACTCACGCCGGCGGAATCATGAACGGATTGCTCGTGATCGCCGGGGCCCTGGTCATCCACGCCATGGACCTGCCGCAGAAGACGGCATCGCGGCTGTTCTGGATGCTGGTCGGCACCGGCTATGCGAACACCGCGTTCTACTGGGGAGCCCTGTTCGCACCCAGCCGTGCGGTGTCCTTCGGCGACAACAGGCTCGGCGAAACCAACCTCGCCGGCATGCTGGGATTCGCTCCAGCGCTGGTGTTCGCCTTCATCACCATGATCGCGATGGTGATCCTGATCCGGCACGGGTTCTCCGAGAAATCGGAGTAGCTCAACCCTGGGCGAACTGGTCGAGTGCCGGTCCGTCACAGATCCGCACGCGGGCGCGGCCGGTCGCGACGAGTCCACGGTGTTCGAGCCCGCGCAGAATTCGGGAGACGACCTCCCGCGCCGTGCCAAGCTCGGCCGCGATGGTCGCCTGGGTCACCCTGACGACGCCGGCCGTGTCCTGCCAGCGCAGGAGGTAGCGGGCCAGGCGCTGTTCGAGTTGCATCGAACCGAGCTCTTCGAGTCTTGCCATCAGATCGAAGATGCGACCTGCCATCGCGGTGAGTACGAACTGGCGGAACGCGGGCTCCTGGTCGACCAGCCGATGGAACAACGGCGGCGGGACACGGACGAACGTGCTGCCCTGCGGCCCGGACTCCACCCATGCCGGGTACGGCGCATCGTTGACGGTTGCGCCGAGCGCGAGCACGCAGGTCCCGCCCGGTTCAACGTGGTAGAGCGTGGCCTCGCGTCCGGATTCGGCGATGTAGTAGACGCGCAGGGAGCCGCGGGTGACGAAGTACGACCCGATGCCCCGATCGCCCGGTGCCAGGAGTCGCGTGCCGGCTTGCACCTCCAGTGCCGGCAGCGCGGCGAGTTGCTGCCGCCCGTCCGCAGAGAGTCGTTCCACGAACGGGAATGCCGACCACGGAGGAGACGTCACTGGCCCATGCTGGACCAACGTCACGAGGTCATGAAGCCGGTTCGAGGAAAATGTCGCCGGGCGTAGCCGTGGCCACCTCGGTGATGCTCTCAAACTCCAGGCCAATGGCTTGATGCGCGCTGCGGACCTGCGCGACGTCGCGCGCCATGGTGAAGCAGAAGGCGCGACCGTCGTCGAAACCCACGTGGGCCCGGAGTACAACGACGCCCTCGTCGGTGCACGCCTGATCGAATGCGCCGAAAACCTGGGCGAAGTCGGGCGGGCTGATCGTTGCGGGAAACGTCTGGCTGCGATGGTCGTGGGTGTCCATGAAGAACTTCAAGGTGCTCATGCAGTGACCGTAGATGTACCGGCCGCGACCTTCTGGAACCCAGGTTCCACTCGGGTGCGCGACTCAGGCGATGAGGTCCATCGTGGGGCGGTCGCGGGCCGGCGCCTCTTTGGCGTGGATCTCGCCGCAGGCGGCGGCCAGCCGGTCCACCGCATCGGTGAGAACGTCAACCGGCTGGGTGTAGGGCAGCCTCAGGTTGCGCTCGCCCCCGGACTGGGCGAAGAAACGTGCGCCCGGCGTCAGGAGCAGTCCATGCTGTGACGCGCCCGCGACGAGGCGCGTGGTGACCGGTTCGGGAAAGGTCAGCCAGAGATTCAGTCCGCCGCCTGGCCTGGTCGTGCGCACCGTGGGAATCGCCCGGGAGAGCGCCGCGATCAGGTGATCACGGGCCTGACGTGCCTCGACAAGGCGTGCCTGCGCGAGCTCCTGGCCGTTGCGGAGCAGGTCGGTGGCCACGAGTTGATCGAAGGCGCTGGCGCCGAGGTCGATGAACATGCGCGATTGCAGCATCGCCATGCGTCGCGGCTGCGGGACCCGGGCCCAGCCGATACGGAGCCCGCCCCAGAACGCCTTCGACAGCGAACCGAACGTGATCGTGCGTGGGTCGTAGGTTGCGAAGGGCGGGGGCAGATCGACGTCGTCGAGATTCACGTGTCGCAGCGTCTCGTCCACCATCGGGATGACGTCGTGGCGCTTCAGGAGCGATGCCCAAGCGCCGCGGTCGCTGTCGGACATGACCGCGCCCGTCGGGTTGTGGAAGTCCGGGATGATGTACGCCGCGGCGTGACGGGACCGGCCGAGCAGGCCGTTGAGTGCGGCAGGGTCCCACGGGTGCTCGGTCAGCGTGAGTGGGCTGAGTCGGCCCCCGGCCGCGGTGAGTGCGTCGTGGCCGTGCGGGAAGCTCACGCCTTCGACGACGACCCGGGATCCGGGCGACAGGAACGTCTGCGCTGTGAGGTTGATGGCGCCCATCGCCCCGCAGGTCACCACGATCTGGTCGGGTGTGGTCGGCAGTCCGTCCGCGGTGTGGTGGTCCGCGATGGCCTCGCGCAGCTCGCGCAGGCCGTCCGGGAGGTAGCCGGTGGTGGTCAGGAGGCTGGGAAGACGCTCTGCCGCGGCGGCGAAGACGCTGGCCATACCGACGGGCGCGCTCGGCGCCGAGTAGGTCATCGCGATGTCACCCGGTGAGTCCGGGTCGAGGATCAGGCTGCTCACGGTCGACCGTTGATAGGGCACCTGGACGACGCTTCCGGAGCCCTGGCGCGACGTGATGAGTCCGGCATCGCGCAGTTCGGCGTACACCCGGGTCGTCGTCGTCCGACTCACTGCGAGCGAAGCGGCGAGTTCGCGCTCGCTCGGCAGCCGGGTGCCGTCGGGAAGGCGGCCGTCGACGATCAGGACCCGCAGGCGATCGGCGAGGTCCCGATACGCGGGGGAGCGCAGGGGCACATCGCCAATCAGTGCAGCCACGCGCGGCGCGGACATCATGAAGCCAGTATGACGCAATTGGCCATTTCTGACAGTGCCAATTCGTGCAAATGTGGCATCATGTTTACAGCCATCGCCATCGTGGTCGCATTCCTGGCCGGGATCGCCGCGGCGCGAGCCGGCCGCGGAATGATCACCGGATTGCCGTTCGACCCCTTCGATCCGAAGGGAAAGCGGTGATGGGAGCGCGCTTCGCGCAGCTGATCGTGGGCCTCCTGCTCTACGGCTTCACGATGGCCCTCATGGTCCAGTCCGGCCTCGGATTGGACCCGTGGGACGTCTTCCACGAGGGCCTGACCCGCCACGTCCCGCTGTCCTTCGGTCAGGTGGTCATCGCGGTGGGGGCGATCGTCCTGCTGCTGTGGATCCCGCTGAGGCAGCGGCCGGGCATCGGGACGGTGCTGAACGTTCTGCTCATCGGGCTCGCCGCCGATGCCGGCATCGCCCTGGTTGCCGCGCCCGATGAGATGTGGGCCCGGGTGACCCTGCTGGTGGTCGGCGTCGTGGGCAACGGGCTGGCCGGCGCGCTCTACATCGGGGCACGGCTCGGCGCCGGGCCGCGCGACGGACTCTGGGTCGCCATCGTCGAGCGCACCCACCTCAGCGTCCGCTTGGTCCGGACGAGCATCGAGTTGACGGTGCTCGCCACGGGGTTCCTGCTCGGCGGAACCGTCGGCGTCGGGACGGCCGCCTATGCGCTCGCCATCGGGCCGCTCACCCAGTTCTTCTCCGCGCGGCTGCCGGGCCGCCGAGCCGCCTCACGGAACGCGGCGCAGGAACTTCGTCACGCCCCGGCGTACGTCGTCTAGGCCCTTCTTCAGGCTGTGGTCGGCGCCCTCGGCCACCACGAGGGTGCGTCCGCGTCGACGCGGGGGCATGCCGAACGCATCGCGGTCGCCCTGGACGACGAGCACCGGCACGCGCACGGCGTCGAGCTCGTCGATGCGGCTCCGTTCGGGCTTTCCCGGCGGGTGGACGGGGTAGGCCAGGCAGATCACAGCCACGGCATCGCCGGCCAACGCGGTCCGGCACGCCACCCGGGCACCGGCGGAACGACCACCGAAGACCTGCGGGACTCCTGGGTGGCGCCGGGCCAGCTCGGCGGCGACGTCCAGCCACGGTTGCTCCAGCGTCGGATGCGGTGGCATGCCGCGTCGGCCGGCCACGCGGTAGGGCTGCGTCACACGGGCGACGCTGACGCCGACCGACAGCGCGGCGTCCCGCGCGGCCAGGAGGTCCGGCGCCTCGACGGTTCCGCCGGCACCGTGGCCCAGCAGCAGGATCGCCCGGGGAGCGGTCCCAGCCTCGTCGACATCGGCCCAGGCGATGCCGCGGGCCGTCTCGATCTCCAGCCGCATGGCTAGCGCAGGACGAACCCGAGAGTCGTCGGCAGGGCGCCGAGGAGAAGCCACGGCGACACCAGGGACCGGCCGAGGATCAGCCGGACGCCGACGTACTGGAAGACCGACACCAAGCCGGACATGATGAGCAGCCCGGTGGCATCGCCGTGACGTCCGATGTTGTCGTAATGGCGGGAGAGACCGATCAGCGCAATGACTGCGTGGAAGGTGACCACGCCGAACACGACCGCGCCGACCCGGCGGCGGACCTTGTTCAGGGCGTCCTGCTCAAGCTCAGTCAGTCGGCGAGGCTGGGGCGAGGCGGTTCGGGAGGGGGACATCAGCGGCGGGTCGCAATCAGTAGGGACGCGTCCGGGTCGATGAGCAGCTCGACCGCGACGAAGCGGTCGTCCTGGAGCCATTGTTCCCGGATCGTGTCGACGTGGCCGTCGACGATCGGCGGCCAATGGGATGACGGTACGAAATCGTCGAGCACCGCTATGCCACCGGGTTCGATCAGGTCGGCGAGAGCATCGATGTTCGCCATCACGTCGCGCACGTCCACGAAGAGCAGCGACACCGGTGCGTACTCGCGCAGCGTCGACCAGTCGCCGGCGATGATCTCGACGTTGTCGACGTCGGCGAACAGGCTCTGGACCTCCTCGGCGAGCACCGAGTCGAGCTCGGCGCTGACGATCCGCGCCTTCGGTCCTGCACCGGAGGCCAGCCAGGCTGATCCGACGCCGGTGCCGGTGCCGAGTTCGGCCAACGTGCCCTCACGCGACGCCGCCAGCGCGGCCAGCAGGCGGCCGGTCTCGTTGCGCGTGGAGGTGATGAATCCGCGTTGGCGCGCCAGGTCGAGCGCCTTGGCGACGATCTCGGGCACAGCGGGAGGACCGGTCACGACGGAAGTCTGTCACGTCTTGGTAACGGATTCGGCCGGGTGTCAGATCGTGGGTTATTCTGGCTCCCATGCGGAAGCAGCTCGTAGTCATCGCTTGCCGCGGCAGGTCCACTTAGGGCCGTCCTGCCGCGGCGTTTGGCGTTGGCCCGAACGATTCCGCCGCAGGACCACTGATCACATCTGATCTCCCATTTCGGTCACGAACCGATTCGGCGGGGACGTTCACCCACCCAATCGACAACTGACCTATTAGGAGATACTCATGCCACCGGAATTGCTGGAATGGGGTCCGGCTCACCTGCGCGACGAGGCACAGGAGACTGACGCATCGCTCGACGTCGAGCCGATCGACCGTCCAGACGACAACTGACACCTGCCTGAAAGTCCCGAACATGTCACGCACGTTCTCGCTCGCCGTCATTCCTGGTGACGGCATCGGTCCCGAAGTCACCGACCAGGCGCTCGTCGTGCTCGACGCCGTCGCGCCGCGCCACGGAATGTCCTTCGATCGCACGACGTACGACCTCGGCGCCGAGCGTTACCTGGCCACGGGCGAAGTGTTGCCTGATGCGGTGCTGGAGGAGATTCGCAGCCACGACGCCATCCTGCTGGGCGCAGTGGGCGGCAGGCCGGGCGATCCGAATCTGCCGCCGGGCATCCTCGAGCGTGGCCTGCTGCTCAGACTCCGTTTCGAGTTGGACCACTACGTCAATCTCCGCCCGTCGAAGCTCTATCCGAGCTCGGCGTCGCCGCTGGCCAACCCGGGTGACATCGACTTCGTTGTCGTGCGCGAGGGCACCGAAGGTCCCTACACCGGCAACGGCGGCGCAATCCGCGTCGGCACCCCGGCCGAGGTGGCCACCGAGGTTTCGCTCAACACCGCGTTCGGTGTTGAGCGGGTCGTCCGTGACGCCTTTGCGCGTGCACAAGCTCGTCCGCGCAAGAAGTTGACGCTGGTCCACAAGACCAACGTGATCGTCAACGCCGGCAAGATCTGGACGCGGCTCGTTTCCGAGGTCGGCGCGCAGTACCCCGATGTCGCGGTCGACTACCAGCACGTCGACGCGATGATGATCCACCTGGTCAACAACCCGTCGCAGTTCGACGTCATCGTCACCGACAACCTGTTCGGCGACATCATCACCGACCTCGCTGCTGCCGTGACCGGTGGCATCGGACTGGCCGCCAGCGGAAACATCAACCCCGATCGCACGACCCCGAGCATGTTCGAGCCGGTCCACGGGTCGGCGCCCGACATCGCGGGCCAGGCCAAGGCCGACCCGACCGCCGCGATCCTTTCGGCCGCGTTGCTCCTGGACCACCTGGGACTGCCGGAGGCGGCAGCCGAGATCGTTACGGCGGTCGAGGCGGACATTGCCGAGCGGGGCTCGTCAGTACGCTCCACGCCGGAAATCGGCGAGGCGATCGCCAAGCGTCTGTAAACCCTCAACCACTACGGTGACCACCATGAGCTTCACCAGCCGTTTCGAGCCGAATCCGGCCGCGCTGAGCGACGATCAGCGCGCGGAAATCCTCGCGAATCCGGGCTTCGGGCAGTTCTTCACCGACCACATGTTCCTGGCCGAGTGGACGCCTGAGGCCGGATGGGCTGACGCGCGCGTCGTCCCCTACGGTCCACTGACACTCGACCCGGCGGCGGCGGTGTTCCACTACGCACAAGAGGTGTTCGAGGGCCTCAAGGCCTATGCGCACGCCGACGGCTCGCTGTGGTTGTTCCGGCCCGAAGCCAACGCCGCCCGCATGCAGCGGTCGTGCCACCGGCTGGCGCTGCCGGAGGTGCCCACGGAGTGGTTCCTCGGCTCCATTCGTGCCCTGCTCGAGGCCGACGGCAACTGGGTGCCCCGCGGCGACGAGAAGAGTCTCTACCTGCGACCGTTCATGTTCGCCTCGGAGAAGTTCCTCGGTGTGCGCCCGGCACAGCACGTCACCTTCTCGGTGATCGCCTCGCCGGCCGGCGCCTACTTCGCCAGCGGAGTCAAGCCGGTCGACATCTGGCTGTCCACCGAGTACGGGCGGGCCGGCGCCGGTGGGACGGGTGCGGCCAAGTGCGGCGGCAACTATGCGTCCAGCCTGTTGCCTCAGCAGGAGGCCTATGCCAACGGCTGCGCTCAGGTTGCCTTCCTGGACGCCTCCGAGCACAAGTACGTCGAAGAGCTCGGCGGCATGAACCTGTTCTTCGTCCACGCCGACGGTTCGATCGTCACGCCGGAGCTCTCGGGTTCGATCCTGGAGGGAATCACCCGCGATTCGATCATTCGGCTGGCCGGCGACCTCGGCCATGAGGTCACCGAGCGCCGCGTGAGCATCGACGAGTGGCGCGACGGTGCCGCTGACGGGTCCATCGCCGAGGTCTTCGCCTGCGGTACGGCTGCGGTCATCACGCCGGTCAACGCCCTGAAGTGGGAGGGCGGCCAGGCGGTCGCCGCCGAGGCCGAGACGTCCAAGGTCGCGCACGAGATCCGCCAGGCGCTGGTCGACATCCAATACGGACGCGCCGAAGACCGGCATGGCTGGATGATGCGGGTGTAGGACCCTGCGCGGTGCCACAGTGGGGGCATGCACGGCCCGACGCGCACCGAGCACGACCTCCTCGGCGACCGCGAAGTGCCGGCCGATGCGTATTGGGGTGTCCACACGCTGCGAGCGCTCGAGAACTTCCCGATCACCGGCATCTCGATCGACAACATCCCGTTCCTGATCGAGGCGCTCGCCTCGGTGAAGGAGGCAGCGGCGACGGCCAATTACGAACTCGGGTTTCTGGGGGACGCCCGGTTCAACGCCATCCGCCAGGCCTGCGAGGAGATCCGCCAGGGTGAGCTGCACGACCAGTTCGTCGTCGATGTGATCCAGGGCGGTGCCGGGACATCGACGAACATGAACGCCAACGAGGTCATTGCCAACCGGGCCCTGGAGATCATGGGCCACCAGCGCGGCGAGTACCGCTACCTGCATCCCAACGAGCACGTGAACCTCAGCCAGTCGACCAACGACGTTTATCCGACCGCGGTCAAGGTCGCCGTGATCCTCGCCGTGCGGTCCCTGCTCGAGGCCATGACCATGCTGGAGACGTCGTTCGCCCGCAAGGCCGATGAGTTCCATGACGTCCTCAAGATGGGACGCACGCAACTGCAGGACGCCGTGCCGATGACGCTCGGACAGGAGTTCGCCACCTTCAGCGTCATGCTCGGCGAGGACCGCGCCCGGCTCTCCGAAGCCGTGCTCATGCTGCACGAGATCAACCTCGGCGCCACCGCCATCGGCACCCAGCTGAATGCGCCCGAGGGCTACGTGAAGTTGGCCTGCGAGCACCTCGCCTCGCTCACCGGCATCGATCTGGTGACGGCCGTCGACCTGATCGAGGCGACCCAGGACTGTGGTGCCTTCGTGCACGTCTCCGGCGTCCTCAAGCGTGTCGCGGTGAAGTTGTCGAAGGTGTGCAACGACCTGCGCCTGCTCTCGTCCGGCCCGCGGGCCGGTCTGAACGCAATCAACCTCCCGCCGGTCCAGGCGGGTTCCAGCATCATGCCCGGCAAGGTGAACCCGGTCATTCCCGAAGTGGTCAATCAGGTGGCGTTCCAGGTCATCGGGCACGACATGACCGTCACGATGGCGGCCGAGGCCGGCCAGCTGCAGCTCAACGCCTTCGAGCCGATCATCTGCTATTCGCTCGCCTCGGGCATCGGGCGGTTGCGCGAGGCGATGATCGTGCTCGCCACCCGCTGCGTCGATGGCATCACGGCCAATGTGGAAATGCTTCGAGCCGAGGTGGAGGACTCGATCGGGCTCGTCACCGCGCTCAATCCGTTCATCGGGTACCAGGCGGCCACCGAGGTCGCCAAGGAAGCGCTCGCGACCGGCCGCGGTGTGGCCGAGCTCGTGCTGGAGAAGGGGCTGCTGCCGGTCGAGGAGCTGGAGCGCATCCTCAAGCCGGAAACCCTTGCTCACCTGACGCCGAAGCGAACCAACTGACTCAGGCGAACAGCACGTCGGCGGGGTCCTGCAGCAACTGGACGATGAGGCGGTGCGGGCCGGGGTCGTAGCTGATGAGCAGATCGACCGTGCGGTCCTTCGGGGTCGTCGCCGCCTGCGGGTCACCCAGACCGAACGCGATGTCGCGCAGCGTCACGGTGGCCGGCCCGACCGGGTCGTTCTCCGGCCATTCCTCGATGAGGCGGTGTGCCAGGCCGGCGACCACGGCATCAGTCATGGCGTGCGTGGCCGGGTCGACGTCGACGACCGTCAGCTCCGGGAGGCCGAACTGGGACAGCCCGTCGGTCCGAAGCAGCCCGTCGTCGAGGTCGTCGTAGTCGAGGACGTACCACTGCTGGGCATGGGCGAGTGACACCTGCTCGGGTGTCAGCTCGAGCACGCGCGGCGGCAGCAGCTCGACGACGACGCCATCGTGCTCCGCGGCGAGCTGGAGTGCGTGGATGCGAGCATCCCGCACCGCCTCGGCCATGTCCTTGGTCGGTGCCTGGCAGGTGATCAGCTGCTGGTGCGGGCGCTCCCGCAGGCGAGCAAGCGCTTCGGCCGAGCTGCCGAACCGGCGTAGCAGCGCCTCGTTCGGCAACGGGAAGTCGTCCTCGCGGTCCTTTGCGCCCTTCTTCAACGGCACTGCCGTCATGAGCGCGTAGGAAGCTGTGCTGACGTCCGGTATTGGTACTGGTCTCGCGCTCATCGCGCCGTCAGTCTAGACTTTGCGGTGATGTACTCGATCACCATCATCATTGCGAAGCGCGCCGGGCTCTAGACCAGAACCGCCCGACGCGCCGCCCTCCATGTCTGGGGGGCTTTTTTCATGGCCAGGCAACGTCGAGGCTCAGCAGAAGGACCAAGTGACATGAAGAAAGTCGACATCTTCGACACCACGATGCGGGACGGTGCGCAGCAGGAGGGCCTGAACCTCTCGGTTCAGGACAAGATGCACATCGCTCAGCACCTGGACGACCTCGGCGTCGACTTCATCGAGGGTGGCTGGCCGGGCGCGATCCCGAAGGACACCGAGTTCTTCCGTCGCGCCACCACCGAGCTCACCTTCGAGCACGCCACGCTCGTGGCCTTCGGCTCGACGCGACGCGCCAAGGCGACGGCGGCGACGGACCCACAGGTGCTGGCGCTACGGGATTCGAACGCGCCGGTGGTGTGCCTGGTGGCCAAGAGCCACGACAAGCACGTGAAGCAGGCCCTGCGCACCACCCTCGAGGAGAACCTGGCGATGGTCCGCGACACCGTCGAGTTCCTGTGCAGCGAGGGACGGCGAGTCTTCGTCGACTGCGAGCACTTCTTCAACGGGTACCTCGACAACCCCGAGTATGCGACCCAGGTGGTGCGGACTGCGGCCGAGGCAGGTGCCGAGGTGGTCGTCCTGTGCGACACCAACGGTGGCATGCTGCCGCATCAGGTCGGTGACATCGTCGGCAAGGTGCTGGCCGACACCGGCGCCACGCTCGGCATCCACGCCCAGGACGACACCGGTTGTGCCGTGGCGAACTCCATCGCCGCTGTTCTCGCCGGCGCGACCCAGGTGCAGGCCACGATGAACGGCTACGGCGAGCGGACCGGCAACGCGAACCTGGTCAGCTGTGTGGCGAACCTGCAGCTGAAGCTGGGCATGCAGGTGCTGCCCGAGGGCAAGCTGGCCGACGCCACCCGCATCTCGCACGCGGTGGCCGAGATCACCAACTACCCACCGGATGCTCGCCAGCCGTACACCGGATCGTCGGCCTTTGCGCACAAGGCCGGCCTGCACGCCAGCGCCATCAAGATCGATCCGGACCTCTACCAGCACATCGACCCGGCCCTGGTCGGCAACGACATGCGGCTGCTGGTCTCGGAGATGGCCGGCCGGGCCACCATCGAGCTACGCGGCAACGACCTCGGTTATGACATGGCCTCCCACCCGGAGATCGTTGCCCGGGTGACCGACCGGGTGAAGGAGCTGGAGCAGGCGGGTTACACCTTCGAGGCCGCCGATGCGTCCTTCGAGCTCCTGTTGGCCGAGGAGATGGGGACTCGCCCGACCTACTTCGACATCGAGTCGTGGCGGGTCATCGCCGAGTCCACCGGGGGTCCCTCCGGCGGTGAGGGCGTGTCGTCGCCGCGCGGGACTGCGGTCAGGGACGCCGCCATCGCCGAAGCCACGGTCAAGCTGCGCGCCGGCGGACAGCGTCTCGCGGTGATCGGCGAAGGCAACGGCCCGGTCAACGCCCTGGATCATGCGTTGCGGCAGGCCATCGAGCAGCTGTATCCCGACGTCGCCCGGTTCCACCTGATCGACTTCAGGGTCCGCATCCTCGATCAGGGCCATGGCACGGACGCGATCACGCGAGTGCTCATCGAGACGACCGATGGCAAGGACTCGTGGGTCACCGTCGGCGTGGGCGCCAACATCATCGAGGCCTCGTGGGAAGCACTGCTCGACGCGCTCACGTACGGCCTGCGGTTGCACGAAGTGGCAGCCCTGCCGTCCTAAGGTGCACACGTGAGCCGGGCGAGTGCGAGCCGCATCACGCTGGGGCTGTTGCCGGTCCTGGCGCTGCTGCTCGCCGCCGCCGGGGTGTGGGCCTCGGTTGCCGAGCGGCGTAGCGAGTCGGTCGGTCAGGCCAAGGCCGCCGACGAGGCAGCTGGACGCTACGTGTCCGAGGTCGCCACGTTCAGGGCTCACGTCCTCAACGAGCTCAACCGCCGCCGCGGTGCTCACCCCGGCGAGTTGCGCGACGTTCTGGACCGGGAGCTGCCGAAGTTTCCCGTGCTGCCGTCGCCGCCACCGCCGGGGGCCGAGGACTCGCGGTCGTACCAGTCGGCGGTGGAGACCTCGCGCACAGCGCTGAAACCGTTCACCGCCCTGCGGGCGCAGTTGGACACGGCCGCCCAAGCCGAGGCATTCGTGGCCGGTGCGCGTGCCGCACTCGACCGTTCGACGACGGCGCTGCTCAGCAGCGCGCTGGTGTTCGACTCCACTCCGCTCACCGAGCGCACGCTGCCGGAGCTGCGCGGAGCACTTGCCTCGGTGCGACGGCTCCCCGTGCCGGAGAAGGGCAGGCCGGCGGCGCAAGCCGTGGAAGCGGCCATCTCCCGCGCCATCGATGAGATCGAGACGATGATCGACAGGCTCGATGACGGCGAGTCGCACTCGTTCGACCTGAGTGACGAGTTCGCCGCCGCCGAGACACAGCTGAAGAACTACGCGATCGACGTCGACGGCGACGTCCGGGAGGCCGTGGCCCGGGTACGGGAGGTCGTGTAGGCGCGATCGTCAGGCGTCGGCATTCACCAGGAACTGAGCGGCGCGCTGGACGTACTCCCAGAACTGAGCGTCTTGCTCCGGCGTCAGGTCCACGGCATCGAGGCCCTCGCGGAAGTGCTTGAGCCAGCGGTCGCGAGCATCCGGTGTCACCGCGAAGGGCGCGTGCCGAATCCGCAGCCGCGGATGGCCGCGCTGGTTGGAGTAGGTGTTCGGCCCGCCCCAGTACTGGACCAGGAACATCGTGAGTCGAGCCGCTGCCGGACCGAGGTCCTCATCGGGATAAAGCGGGCGCAGCACCGGATCGGCGGCAACGCCTTCGTAGAAGACCTCGACGACGCGGGCGACCGTCTCATGGCCACCGATCTCGTCGAAGAACGTCTGCTCAGTCGACATCCGGGTCTGCGACCTTCTGGCGCGTGCCACCCACGCGACCTTGGCTCTGGTTGCCGATCCGGATGACTTCGCCGTTGCGGACGTACCAGATGGTTCCCTGATCGTCGCGCAGTCGGGTGACCCGCAGGCCGACGGCCTCCACAGTTCCCGCGGCGTGCCCGGTGTCGACGAGGTCGCCGACCCCCAGTTGGTCCTCGAGGATCATGAAGACCCCGGCCAGGAAGTCCTTCACGAAGTTCTGGGCGCCGAACCCCAGGGCGAGACCGACGATGCCGGCGCCGGCGAGAATCGGAGCGACATTGAATCCGATCTGGGCCAGGATCATGATCGCGGCAACGCCCATGATCAGCGCGCCCACGATGCTCTTGAGCACCGAGCCCATGGTCAGCGCCCGCTCGCGTCGGCGATCGGCGGCGCCCGGCCGCAGGTCGACGAGCAGCTCGCCGGCCTTGGTGCGGGCCAGGACCGAAGGCACCGATCCCTCGGAGGCCCGCCGGACGACGCGGTCGATGGCGCGCCGCGCGAGCCACCGGATGATGAATGCGATCAGGAGGATCAGCAGGACCGCGACCGGGCGTGCCACCAGCCACTCGTAGGCCGCGCCGGGCGGGAAGTCCCATTTCCACGGCGGCGTCTCGATCCAGCGCTGCGCATCGGGGGAAGCCATACCCACCAGCCTAATGAGGGCCGATAACATGTCCGACATGACCGCTCTTCGCGCTGCCGCCTCGGTGGTACTCGCATCCGTTGTCGTCGGATTGGCGTCGCCGGCTTTCGCCGACGCGCCCAGCACG
This sequence comes from Aeromicrobium sp., assembly GCA_035281505.1. Classification (GTDB taxonomy): domain Bacteria; phylum Actinomycetota; class Actinomycetes; order Propionibacteriales; family Nocardioidaceae; genus Aeromicrobium. The sequence continues at coordinate 62,214 of DATEDT010000081.1, forward strand.
TGGAACTCCGGCCCGTCGCGCACTCTTCTGGAGAACATCGTGTTCTTCGGTGGCAGCGTGGTCGGCCTGTTCGTGGTTATCTGGCTGTTCGGAGCGCTCACGGCCCGCAACAACTTCGTGCCGGAACCGCCGGAGCCGGGTTCCGAAGTCGAGACGCACGGTCACCACTGACCGC
>DATEDT010000082.1:0-6378 GCA_035281505.1 Aeromicrobium sp.
GTCGACGCCGGCCGGCAGGTCGAGCCGCATGAGCGAGTCGACGGTCTTCGGCGTCGGGTCGATGATGTCGATGAGCCGCTTGTGGGTGCGCATCTCGAAGTGCTCGCGGCTGTCCTTGTACTTGTGGGGCGAACGGATCACACAGAACACGTTCTTTTCCGTCGGCAATGGCACCGGGCCGGCGACCTTGGCGCCCGTACGGGTCACCGTGTCGACGATCTTGCGCGCCGAGGAGTCGATGACCTCGTGGTCATAGGCCTTGAGCCGGATACGGATCTTCTGTCCCGCCATGGCGTCGTTCGTCCTTTACGTCTTGCCGCTGGTGCGGCCTGCTTGAGCTCACTAGCCGAAATCGCGCTGGAGAGCAGCTTCCGTTGCTCCCTTTTCGCCGACCCCCGCGGTCGGGCGTGTCGCGCCCGCAAGGGCACACACAGATCCGATCTCGAGTTAGGCGGTTGAACATCCAGTGGGCAATCAGTCCTGGGACTGACGCACGTCGGACATCAGGTCGGATCTCAGGTTCGGCACCGCTGTCCCCATTGCTGGGCATGACCGGCGTGAGTTCCGATCCAGCGGCGCCCCAGCGATCCAGCCGGAGCAACCGGATAAGTGTGTCAGAGCCCCCCACGCGAACACAAATCGTGAGTGAGGCTGAACGCTCTGACTTGCGTCACCGCAGGTCAGAGGCTATTTCCACGCTATGCTGAACCGATGGTCCAGTCGCCACTCCCGCTCGTCAACAGCCTGGTCACCGGTTCGGTGTCCCTTGCAGCGAACTCCATGGCCACCTCGGCTCGCATGGCACTCAAGTCCGAAGAGCTCCTCGAGGAGATCATCCTGACGATGCGGGCGGCGCGCCCCGTCATCGAAGCGGTCGGCGAAGCGATCGAGGCCGGCCTGCTGGACGACATCAACGAGCTGCTGTCGACGGTCTCCGAAACACAGGACGACGTGCGTGCGGCACGGGACGCGGTCGAACGCCTCGTCGGCCTCGTCAACACGACCCTGGACGGCGTCGGTGGCGTGCCCGGCGCCCAGCTCATCCTCAAGGGCGTGGCGCGCGTCGCCGGCGGCACCAAGACCGCGATCCCGGTCGTCCTCGCCGAGCCGGACCAGCCGACGAAGCCCAAGACCCCGGCCAAGGCCAAGGTGTCCAATCCGGTCGCGGCCGGCACGGCCGCGGCGAAGGCGGCCGCGAAGGTCGCCGGCTCGGCCGCACCGAAGTCACGGTCGGCCAACTAGCCGGCTAGTGGTGGACGTGCGGCTCACTGTCGGCGTGCCCACTCCCCTCGATCTGGAACGTCGAGTGCTCGACGTCGAAATGATCGGCCAGGCACGTCCGGAGCCGCTCCAGCACCACCTGGGCATGACCGATCTCGCTCACATCGTCGTCCACGACGACGTGAGCACTCATGACCGGCTGCGACGAGGTGATGGTCCACACGTGCAGATCGTGGACGTCGACGACGCCGGGTGTCCGCAGGATGTGCTCCCGCAGCTCGGCGAGGTCGACGTGGCGTGGTGTGGCCTCCAGCAGCACCTCGGCCACCTCGCGTAGCAGGATCACGGCCCGCGGCACGACGAACGCGGCGATCAGCAGCGAGGCCACCGCGTCGGCCTGATGCCAGCCCGCGGTCAGGATCACGATGGACGACACAAGGACGGCAACCGAACCCAACGCATCGGCGGCAACCTCGAGGAACGCCGCCCGGACGTTGAGGCTGCCCTGTGCGTCGTGGTTGAGCAGCCACATGCCAATGAGGTTCGCCGCCAGGCCCACGGCGGCTGCGACCAGTGTCCAGCCGGCGTCCACCTCGGCCGGCGACTGCAGGCGCCCGACGGCGTGCCACACGATGAATCCGCACAGCACGAGCAACCCGATCGCGTTGGCGCCGGCTGCGAGCACCTCAACCCGGGCCCAGCCGAAGGACCGGCGCGATGTCGCCCCCACCTCGATGCGTGCCACGCTCATGGCCGCGAGCGCGAGGATGATCGCTGCCGCGTCGGTCAGCATGTGACCGGCGTCGGCCAGCAGCGCCAGGCTTCCCGATACCCACGCCACCGCGGCCTCGACGACCATCACGGCGACCGTGAGCGCCAACACCATCACCAATCGACGATGCGACGGCGAATGCCCATGGCTGTGGCCCATGGCGCCAGCGTACGGTCGAACCATGTGCCGCAACATCACAACCCTGCGCGGTCTTGAGCCGGCCGCGACCCCCGAAGAGATCGAGGCTGCCGCAGCCCAGTTCGTCCGCAAGGTCACCGGCGTCGCGTCCAATGCCGCGCCGGCATCACGCCTGCCCGCCGAGCAGGCGACGGCGGAGATCGCCGCGATCGTGACCCGCCTGCTGGACGAGCTCCCAGCACGACGCGTGCCGCCCAAGACGATTCCTCCGCTGCGCCGCCCGGAGGTCCAGGCCCGGATCGCCGAACGCATGCGCCTCCGCGATGAGCACGAGCGCATGCACGAACAGGGGATCCCCCACACGCATTGACGCGGTTCTGACGAATGTCGCCGGGAATGTGTCGATTCTGGCGTGCGTTGCTCGTTGACAGGTAAAGGCTGAGATCGATCAGCCCTGTATCGAGGGAGTTGCTCATGACATCCACCACCTCCGCGACCGTCCGCAAGTCGGTCTGGAAGCACGGCATCGCCGCCGCCGTCGTGGCCGCGGCCGTGACGACCGGGCTCGCGTACATCGCGTCGCAGGCCGGCGTCTCGTTCGTGGACCCGGCCAAGCCGGAGCTCCCCATTCCGATGTCCGGGTTCGCCGTGCTCACGGCGGGGTTCTCACTCATCGGCGTCGCGCTGGCCGCCATCCTCGCCCGCACCGCCCGCCGGCCGCGCGCGGCGTTCGTCTGGACCACCGTCGTGCTGACGGTCCTGTCGATCGTGCCGGACTTCGTCGCGATCCCGAAGCTCAGCCCTGACTTCGACGCGGCCACCTCCTGGACGTTGGCTGCGTTGCATGTTGTGGCTGCCGCGATCGTGATCCCGGTACTGGCGGGCCGCCTCGCCGACGAGCGCTAGACGGGCCGACGAACGACGAAGCCCCCGGACCCCCAATGCTGGGGAATTCCGGGGGCTTCGTCTGAAGCGATCAGAAGGTCACTTGATGATCTTCGTGACGCGACCGGCGCCGACGGTGCGGCCACCCTCACGGATGGCGAACCGCTGGCCCTCTTCCAGCGCGATGGGCTGGATGAGGACGACGCTGATCTCGGTGTTGTCGCCCGGCATGACCATCTCGGTGCCCTCGGGCAGCGTGACGACGCCAGTCACGTCCGTGGTGCGGACGTAGAACTGCGGGCGGTAGTTGTTGAAGAACGGCGTGTGACGGCCGCCCTCTTCCTTGGACAGAATGTAGACCTGACCCTCGAACTCCGTGTGCGGAGTCGTGGTGCCCGGTGCGATGACGACCTGGCCGCGCTCGACGTCCTCGCGCTTGGTGCCGCGGAGGAGCAGGCCGACGTTCTCGCCCGCCTGGCCCTCGTCGAGGAACTTGCGGAACATCTCGATGCCGGTGACCGTGGTGGTCTGCTTCTCGTCCTTGATGCCGACGATGTCGACCGTCTCGTTCACCTTGATGATGCCGCGCTCGATCTTGCCGGTGACGACGGTGCCACGGCCGGTGATCGTGAAGACATCCTCGATGGCCATCAGGAACGGCTTCTCGGTGTCGCGCTCCGGCAGCGGGATGTAGTCATCGACGGCCTGCATCAGCTCGAGGATGGTCTCGCCCCACTTGGCGTCGCCCTGCAGCGCCGGGTGAGCGGCGACACGAACGATCGGCGCGTTGTCGCCGTCGAACTCCTGGTCGTTGAGGAGCTCACGGACCTCGAGCTCAACGAGCTCCAGGATCTCTTCGTCATCGACCATGTCGCACTTGTTGAGCGCCACGACCATGGCCGGCACGCCGACCTGGCGGGCGAGCAGCACGTGCTCGCGGGTCTGCGGCATCGGGCCGTCGGTGGCGGCGACCACGAGGATCGCGCCGTCCATCTGGGCAGCACCGGTGATCATGTTCTTGACATAGTCAGCGTGACCCGGGCAGTCGACGTGCGCGTAGTGACGGTTCTCGGTCTGGTACTCAACGTGCGCGATCGAGATCGTGATGCCGCGCTGCTTCTCTTCCGGCGCCTTGTCGATCTGGTCGAACGCGTAGTCCTCGTTGAGGTCGGGGAACTTGTCGTGCAGCACCTTGGTGATCGCCGCGGTCAGCGTCGTCTTGCCGTGGTCGATGTGACCGATGGTGCCGATGTTCATGTGCGGCTTGGTCCGCTCGAACTTCGCCTTAGCCATTGGGGTTTTCTCCTGAATTGATTCTTCTGGGGTTGTGCTACGGAATGACGCCGTATGGTCCGCGGGAGACCTCAGGCAACTTTACCGAGGGTTGTTTTTTCTACTCGCCCCGGGCCTTCTTGATGATCTCCTCGGCCACGGCCTTGGGGACCTCGGCGTAGGAATCGAACTGCATCGAGTACGAGGCACGGCCGGAGGTCTTGGACCTCAGGTCGCCGACGTAACCGAACATCTCTGACAGCGGCACGAGTGCCTTGATCAGCTTGGCACCGCCGTAGCCCTCGTCCATCGCCTGGACCTGGCCACGCCGGGAGTTGAGGTCGCCGATCACATCGCCCATGTAGTCCTCGGGCGTCGTGACCTCCACGGCGAACATGGGCTCGAGCAGCGTCGGGTCGGCCTTGCGCGCGGCCTCCTTGAAGGCCATCGAACCAGCCAGCTTGAACGCGAGCTCGGAGGAGTCGACCTCGTGGTAGGCGCCGTCCTCAAGGGTGACCTTGACGTCCACCATCGGATAACCGGCAAGAACACCGAACTCCATGGCGTCCTGCGCGCCGGCGTCGACCGACGGGATGTACTCGCGCGGCACGCGACCACCGGTCACGTTGTTCGCGAATTCGTAGCCCGCACCCTGACCGGTCTCCGGGTCGATGTTCGGCTCGATGCTGATGAGCACCTTGGCGAACTGGCCCGAGCCACCGGTCTGCTTCTTGTGCGTGTAGCTGTGGTTCTCGACGCGACGCTTGATCGTCTCGCGGTACGCCACCTGCGGCTTGCCGACGTTGGCTTCGACCTTGAACTCGCGCTTCATCCGGTCGACGAGGATGTCGAGGTGCAGCTCGCCCATGCCGGCGATGATGGTCTGCCCGGTCTCTTCGTCGGTGTGAACCTGGAAGGTCGGGTCCTCCTCAGCGAGCTTCTGGATCGCGACGCCGAGCTTCTCCTGGTCGCCCTTCGTCTTGGGCTCGATGGCGACCTGGATGACCGGGTCGGGGAACGACATCGACTCCAGGACGATCGGGTTCTTCTCGTCGGCCAGCGTCTCACCGGTCGTGGTGTCCTTGAGGCCCATCACGGCGACGATCTGGCCGGCTCCGACGGAGGCGATCTCCTCACGCTTGTTGGCGTGCATCTGGTAGACCTTGCCGATCCGCTCCTTGCGGCCCTTGGTCACGTTGAGGACCATGGTGCCGGCCTCGAGGCGGCCGGAGTAGACACGCACGAACGTGAGCTTGCCGAGGTGCGGGTCCGTGGCGATCTTGAAGGCGAGGCCGGAGAACGGCTCGCTCTCGCTCGGCTCACGGGTGTCCTCGACGGACTCGTCCTTGGCGCTGTGGCCCTTGACCGCGCCGACGTCGATCGGCGACGGCAGGAAGTCGATGACCGCGTCGAGCAGCGGCTGGACGCCCTTGTTCTTGAACGCCGTGCCACACAGCACCGGGTTGAGCTTGGCCGCCAACGTCGCACGGCGAATACCGGCCTTGAGGTCGGCGACGCTGATGTCCTCGCCCTCGAGGTACGCGTGTGCGATGTCGTCGTCGGCGTCCGCCAGCGTCTCGATGAGCGCCTCGCGTGCCTGCTCGGCTGCGCCGGCCAGGTCGGCCGGGATCTCCTCGACGACGTAGTCCTCGCCCACGGCAGTCTCACCGCGCCAGACCTTGGCGTTCATCTCGACCAGGTCGACGATGCCGATGAAGTCGCCTTCGGCGCCGATCGGCAGCTGCAGGACCAGCGGCGTCGCGCCGAGGCGCTCCCGGATGGTCTTGACGCAGAAGTCGAACGAGGCGCCGGTGCGGTCGAGCTTGTTGATGAAGCACATCCGCGGGACGCCGTACTTGTCGGCCTGCCGCCACACCGTCTCGGACTGCGGCTCGACGCCGGCAACACCGTCGAACACGGCCACTGCGCCGTCGAGCACGCGCAACGAGCGCTCGACCTCGACGGTGAAGTCGACGTGGCCGGGCGTGTCGATGATGTTGATCTGGTGGTTCTTCCACCAGCAGGTCGTCGCGGCCGACGTGATCGTGATGCCGCGCTCCTGCTCCTGCTCCATCCAGTCCATCGTGGCG
>DATEDT010000083.1:0-8348 GCA_035281505.1 Aeromicrobium sp.
GAATGTTTCCGCACAGGACCTTGCCCTTGCCCACGGTCATGCTGGTCTCGTCGCCCTTGACCGTGACGATGTCCTTGGCCAGGGTTTCGTGTTCGCCGGCAACTTGGGACGGGTCGAGCTGACCAGCCACGACATGGTGGCTGAGGACCTTCGTCAACCGCGCCTTGTCGGCAAGAAGTGCGTCGAGGTCTGCCTTCGGGATCTTGGCGAATGCCTCATCCGTGGGGGCGAACACCGTCAGTGCCTCGGCGGAGTTCAACGTGTCGACGAGATCAGCCTCTGTTACCGCCGCGACGAGCGTCTTGAGCAGCGGGTTGGCACTCGCGGCGGACGCCACGGGCGCGGTGGCCATGCCATCGAATGAGCCGGCCCCAGAATCCGGGATCGCGTCGCAGGCCGGACCGAACGTCTGGGCGGCGGGGCCGCTCTGGCTGGCCGTGGTCTCCTCGGGGGCTGGCTCGGGGGCGGTCGTCGCGCTGTCGTCGCTACAGGCGGCCAGGAGCGAAGCCGACAGGGCGACTGCGGCTGCCCAGCCGGCCACCTTCTTGGATGGTGCCGTGCGAATCATGGAGATTCCTTCCGTGTTTGGCGTGTGAAAGGTCTTCGTTGCCACCGGCGCGTTGGATTGGTCGGTCTTCAGCGCCCATCTCGGGGCGGCTAGTCTGCGGTCGTGCCGCTTGAGATTGACGGAGCCGTCCACCTGCACTCGGGCAAGGTGCGCGATCTCTATGCCTGGGGCGACAACCTGCTGATGGTCGCGTCCGACCGCATCAGCGCCTACGACTTCATCCTCGAACCGGGCATCCCGGACAAAGGCGAGATTCTCACCCGCATGTCGCTGTGGTGGTTCGACCAACTGGCGGACCTGGTGCCGAACCACATCGTCAGCACCGATGTCCCCGATGTCGTACGCGGTCGCGCCGTCGTCTGCGAGCGGCTGGACATGTACCCCGTTGAGTGCGTCGCTCGCGGATACCTGGCCGGCTCGGGCCTGGCTGACTACGACGCGACCGGGGCCGTGTGTGGCATCGCCCTGCCGCCCGGGCTGGTCGACGGATCACGCCTGCCCGAGCCGATCTTCACTCCGGCGACCAAGGCCGAACTCGGCGAGCACGACGAGAACGTCGACTTCGACCATGTGGTTGCCACGGTCGGGGCCGAGACCGCGGCGGCCCTGCGGGACCTGACGCTCAAGGTCTATGGCCGCGCCGAGCAGATCGCCCGCGGTCGGGGCATCATCCTCGCCGACACCAAGTTCGAGTTCGGGGCGCGCGGATCGGGAGAGATCGTCCTGGCCGACGAGGTCCTGACGCCCGACTCCTCGCGCTTCTGGCCGGCCGACCAGTACGAGCCCGGGCATCCGCAACCGTCGTTCGACAAACAGTTCGTCCGCAACTGGCTGGTGTCGCCGGAGAGCGGCTGGGACCGGGCTTCGGACACCCCGCCGCCGACCTTGCCGGAGCACATCGTGGAGCAGACCCGGGCCCGTTACATCGAGGCCTACGAAATGCTCACCGGTCAGGCGTTCTGAGCCGTAATCTCTGCACTGCTGTCACGAGGAGGCCATCACATGAGTCGCAGGGCTGCCGTCATTCTGGTCGTCGGTCTGCTGGCGTTCCTCGCGTTCGCCGCGTGGTTCGACCTCTCCGGACGGGGCATCCAGTCGTCCGGGCGGACGCCGACGGTCGGTGCAACCCCCACCGCACCGGCCACGGCGGCACCGTCGCCGGCTGCCAACAAGCAGGTTCAGGCAAACCGCAACGACCGCCGAGGCCCGGACTGGACGCCACCGGGGGTCGCTGACGCAGACGGAGAACCGCTCGTCTTCGGCCGTGCCATTCCGGGTGCATTCGAGCCGGTACCCGTCGGCGCCGAGATCGGGGTACCGGTCAAAGCCGGCTTCATGGAGCGCGACCGGCAGCGGGAGCAGGCGTGCGAAGGCAGTCACTGGAAGTGGAAGGGCAAGTTGTCCGAGGGCCTCGATGTCATCGTCGGTCGGGACCAGAGGATCGTCTCGCTCGGCATGACGAAACCGGGTCTCGAGACGCGTGAGGGCATCAGCATCGGCAACAGCTACGCCGCCGTCGACCGGACGTACGCGGGCCGGCTCGAAGGCCCCGTTCGGATGGACTACGGGCAGGCCGGTGTCTTCCTGCGCGACGGCGACAAGTGGATCGGCTTCGGGTTCGACAACGAGCCGGGCCGCCTGGCCGACGACTCGCGCGTCGCATTCATCGAGGTCACCCGCGGCAATCGGCCCGGTTTGATCCGCGACGGCTGCTGATCGGCCGACCATGTTGGGCCGGCCGCACCATCGGCCGCACCGAATTTGGTCCAAGATGACGGCGACGGCAAGCCGGGCGCGCCGTTAGGGTGGCGCGCATGGTGAACCTCGCTTCCATCCTCGAAGACTCGACCGCCAAGCATCCGGACCGCACTGCGATCGTCTTCGGAGACCTCCGGCTCAGCTACGCGCAGGTCAACGGCGCGGCCAACCAGGTGGCGAACCTGCTGGTTTCGCGCGGCATCCAGCCGGGAGACCGGGTGGCGCTCTCGTGCCCGAATCTGCCGTACTTCACGATCATCTACTTCGGCATCCTCAAGGCGGGCGGGACGGTTGTCCCGCTGAACGTCCTGCTCAAGGGCCGCGAGGTGGCCTATCACCTCAACGACTCGGGCGCGAAGGCCTACTTCGCCTTCGAGGGCAGCGCAGAGCTCCCGATCGGTGACGCCGCGTGGGAGGGCTTCCAGGCCACGGACTCGTGCACGGACTTCTTCCTCATCAAGCTCGACTCGAACGCGCCGGCCCCGCTGGAGCCGCCGGAGTACTACGCGCCGCTGGTCGCCGAGCAGCCGACGACGTTCGACACCGTTGCCACCGATTCCGACGACGTTGCCGTCATTCTGTACACGTCCGGCACGACCGGCCAGCCCAAGGGCGCCGAGCTGATGCACCGGAACCTGATCGACAACGTCAAGGTCCACACCGAGCTGTTCGCAGCCGACCCGGAGCAGCCGGACACCTATCTGTGCGTGTTGCCGTTGTTCCACTCCTTCGGCCAGTCGGTCATCCAGAACGGCGCGCTGTACTACGGCGGCACGATCGTCATGCTGCCGCGCTTCGAGGCCGAAGCCGCACTGGGCCTGATGCTGCGCGAGGGCGTCACGTTCTTCGCCGGCGTCCCGACGATGTACTGGGGCCTCCTGACCGCGCTCGATGCCGACGACTCGTTCGACGTCGACGCGTTGGCCAAGAACCTGCGCGTCGCGGTGTCCGGCGGCGCGGCCCTGCCGGTCGACATCCACCGCCAGGTGCGCGAGCGGTTCGGCGTCACCATCCTCGAGGGCTATGGCCTGTCCGAGACGTCGCCGGTGGCCTCGTTCTCGCGGTTCGGCGAGGAGCCGCGCGTCGGGTCGATCGGCCAGCCCATCCCGGGCGTCGAGATGAAACTGATCAATGACGACTGGAGCGACGTTCCCGACGACCCGGAGGCGATCGGCGAGATCGCGATCAAGGGCCACAACATCATGAAGGGCTATCACGGCCGCCCGGAAGCGACCGCCGAAGCCATCAGGGACGGCTGGTTCCGCTCCGGCGACCTCGCTCGCAAGGACGAGGACGGCTGGTACTACATCGTCGACCGCAGCAAGGACATGATCATCCGCGGCGGATTCAACGTGTACCCGCGCGAGATCGAAGAGATCCTGATGGAGCACAAGGCCGTCTCGCTGGTGGCCGTGATCGGCGTACCGCACGAGTCGCACGGCGAGGAGATCAAGGCGGTCATCGTCAAGACGGCCGGCGACACGACCACCGAGGAAGAGATCGTCGCGTGGGGCAAGGAGCAATTCGCGTCCTACAAGTACCCGCGCCTTGTTGAGTTCCGCGACGAGCTGCCCATGACCGCAACGGGCAAGATCCTCAAGCGCGAGATCCACTGACATGGGCCGCGTCCTCGTCATCCTGATCGGCTTGTCCGCTGCGGTGATCGGTGCCGTGTGGACGTTCCAGGGCCTCGGCTATCTCGAGGGCAGCCCGATGACGGGGGTCAAGTTCTGGTCCCTTGTCGGCCCGATCGTGGCCGGCTTCGGGATTGCGCTCGCGATCGTGGGATGGCGCAGGCCTAAGGGCTGACCTCGGGCTCGGCGTGGTCCGACTCCTGCATGCGGATGAATCGGCCGTGCCAGCCGTGGTACCAGACTGCGCCTGTCGCCTCGTTGACCGAGAGCATGCCGACGATCCGTTCGCCCTTGAGGACATGCAGCGTGAAGTAGCCGGGAAACGCTTCCGGCTCTTCGGCGTGCAGCCCGCGTCGATGCTCACGCAGCCAGTCGTCGGCGATCTCCACGGCCTCGTCCGGGCTGACTGCGTCCTCGCCGGCCGCTGATCGGGCCCGCATCATGCCGTAGGTGGTGTTCCACATGCGCGCCGGACCGAACTCGATCTGGACGGCACCCGAGCCTGGGTCGACGAGTACTTCAGTGGCCCGGCTGCCCTCCTCGGTCACCAGCTCGACGTAGTAGCCGTTGCTGAACTCCATGACCTCGCCGACGTCCAGTCCCCACCGTTCGGCGAACCGATCGGCCGCCCGCTCGGCCGCGGCCATGCTGGCCACCGGGCCGTCCCCCGTTGTGACCCCCCACGGTCCTGCGGAGGACTTGGGCCCGGGCCCGGAGCCGGACACCCAGACGAACGACAGCACGAGTCCGCTGACCGCTCCGATCAGCACCAACCACGGAAGCCACCGTGGGCTCCGCATTCTGCTCACCCCGCCGACGGCCGGTGTGCTGCCAGTTGTCTGCGGGCTTCCGCGTAGGCATCGCCATCGATCTCACCCGATGCGAAGCGCCGGTCGAGGATGTCCTCGGGCGACTCCCGATGCATCGGATGCGCCCCGTGCCCGTCACCGTGTCCGCACCGCGCCGAGTTGTGGGACAGGCTCACGATGGCCCACACGATCAGGCCGATCAACACAATCCACAACAGCGGCATGAAGACCATCCACGCCGAACCGCCATTCCAGTACATCAATGCACTCACCTCCTGGGTGTCTTCACTGCCCACCCTCCGGCGGCGGCGAGGCAGCAGATAGGGCCCAATGACCCTTTCTGCCGCCGTTGGGCCTGAGACCCGGCTACACCACCGAAACGGAGACCTGGTGGTGACCACTGGCGCCGTCGGGAGCCGGCTCGGCCGGCTTGCTCGTCTGGACGTCCCCATTCGCGCCCACCACGCGAACCCGGATGCGGTGGTTGCCCTTCGGTGCATCCCAGCGCATGAACCATTGGCGCCAGTACGCCGATCCGCCAGACGGTCCGAGCGTGGCATCCCGCCACGCTTCGCCGTCGACGCGAACCTGGACGCGGCCGACACCACCGTCGTTCGGTGCCCACGCGATCCCGCCGACGACGACGTCACCGGCGTCCAGTTCCTGGCCGTCCCGCGGAACGTCGATCCGGCTGGCCAGCTTGATCGGCGCGTCGGTGGCCCAGCCGCGCGGTGTCCAATACGCCTCCTGTTCGGCATAGGTGGTCAGCGTCATGCGGGTGATCCACTTGGTGGCCCCGATGAAGCCGTAGAGGCCGGGAACGATCAGTCGCGCGGGGTATCCGTGTTCGGCGGGCAATGGTCGACCGTTCATGCCGACCGCGATCATCGCGTCGCGGCCATCGGTGGCGGCGTCCAACGGCGTGCTGATGGTCATCCCACCGATGTCGGTCGAGAGGATCTGGTCGGCCTTCCCGGTGCCCATGCCGGCCCGCTTGAGCAGGTCTGTCAGCCGCACGCCGAGCCAGCGCGCGCCTCCGGCGTACGGACCGCCGACCGGGTTGGACACGCAGGCGAGGGTGATGTCCCGCTCGATCAGGGGCATGGCCAGCAGTTGCCGGTAGGTGAAGCGAACGGTCTGGTCGACGTCGCCGTCGATCGTCAGTCGCCAATCGGCGGGGTCCACCCTCGGGACGCTCAGTCGGGTGTCGACCCGGTAGAAGTCGCGCACCGGCGTGCGCAGGGGCGTGATGCCGTCGGCCGCCAGGCCACGGGGGAGCGGCGGAAGTGGGGACGCCGGCGTCGGCAGCGGGACCGAGGCCGCCGGGGTCGCCGTCCGTCGCAGCGCTCGGGAACCTCCCAACACGATTCCGGCGGAGGTGAACAGGACGATGGAGCCGAGCACCATTCTGCGCTGGAGTGCACGTTGGTCGGTTGCGTCGTCGCCGGTGGTGGCCGCGCGGCTCCATTGCGGCAGCGCGGCGAGGAGCGTGGCGCCGACGGTGCCGGCGGCGAGTGCCGGCGCGAAGCCGAACGGCCCGAACTTCGGGCTGGTCGCGGTCAGGACGGCCACGACGACGCCGACGCCGAAGATGATGCCCACGCCCAATGCCGGGCGCTGGCGGCTGATCAGGCCGGCGAGTGCACCGAGCCCCAGTGCCCCGGCGATCACCAGACCGACCAGCAGGGGTTTGTCAGCAGTGCCGAACCAGTTGATCACGGCGATCTTCACCGGCGCCGGCGCCAGGTCGATCAGGGTTGACCCGACGACGAGCACGGGCGAGGACGACGGCGCAACCAGGGCTGCGGCGAAGTGGCCGACGGCGAGACCGACCAGGGCAGCCATTGCCCCGTAGAGCGCGAACGTCCATCGGCCAGGGTTCATGAGTTCATTCTCATCCCCGGCGGTGGCCGGGCGGGTGACGTACGCAACCCGTAATGGACGGGTAATAGACTCGCGGCATGCCTCGCGTTGTCGTCGAAGTGATGCCCAAGCCGGAGATCCTCGACCCGCAGGGCAAAGCCGTGCACGGGGCGCTGCCGCGCCTCGGGTTCGATGGCATCCTCGAGGTGCGCCAGGGCAAGCGATTCGAGCTCGAGGTGGCCGAGACCGACGAAGCGACCCTCGCCGAGGTCCGCGAGATCGCCGAGACGTTGCTGTCGAATCCCGTCATCGAGGACTTCACCGTCCACTGGGCGGACACCGTGGGCACTGTCCGCGTCGAGGAGGCGTGACCGCCCGATGAAGATCGGGGTTGTCACGTTCCCGGGGTCGCTTGACGACGTCGACGCGCGCCGCGCCGTCCGGCTCGCCGGCGGTGATCCGGTCGCGCTTTGGCACGGTGACCATGACCTCAAGGGTGTGGACGCCGTCATCCTGCCCGGCGGCTTCTCCTACGGCGATTACCTGCGCTGTGGCGCGATCGCACGGTTCGCCCCGGTGATGACCGAGGTCGTCGCGGCAGCCAAAGGCGGTCTGCCGGTGCTCGGCATCTGCAACGGTTTCCAGATCTTGTGCGAGTCGCATCTGCTGCCCGGCGCGCTCATCCGCAACGACCACCGCACGTTCATCTGCCGGGATCAGGTGCTGCGGGTCGAGAACGCGGCCACGGCCTGGACGAACGGCTATCACGCCGGCCAGGAGATCGTCATTCCGCTGAAGAACGGCGAGGGCGGGTTCGTCGCCGACGAAGCGACGCTCGACCGGCTGGAGGGCGAAGGCCGAGTGGTCTTCCGCTACGTCGGCGTCAATCCCAACGGGTCGCTGCGCGACATCGCCGGAATCACGAACGAGCGGGGCAACGTCGTCGGGCTCATGCCTCACCCCGAGCACGCCGTCGAGGAGCTCTGCGGGCCGGGCACCGACGGGTTGGGCTTCTTCACCTCCGCTCTCGCAACCTTGGCAGGTGTCGCATGAACCCCGAAGTCCTGCACAACGCCAGCGCGCATCGGTACGAGATCCGCGTGGGAGATGAGCTGGCCGGCTTCACGGTGGCCGAGCCGACGGACGAGCCCGGCGTCATCCTCTTCCCGCACACCGAGATCGCTCCCGCGTTCGAAGGGCAGGGTCTGGCGTCCAAGCTCGTGCAGGGTGCGTTGGATGACGTTCGCGAACGCGGGCTCCGCATCATCGCGACCTGTCCCTACATCGTCGGCTGGCTGCCGAAGCACCCGGAGTACGAAGACCTCGTCGCCCGCGAGGACGGGTAGTTGTCCGCGCGAGCGGTATCCGCGGCTTGATGGCATCCCTCACGCTGACGCCCGCGCGGAGGGTCGCGCTGCTCGGCCCGGCCTTCGTGGCTGCCGTCGCCTACGTCGACCCCGGCAACGTCGCCACCAACGTCACGGCCGGGGCGCGCTTCGGCTACACCCTGGTGTGGGTCGTCGTGCTTGCGAATGCGATGGCCGTTCTCGTCCAGTACCTCTCGGCCAAGTTGGGGATGGTGACGGGAGCGTCCCTGGCAACCCAGCTCGGGCGCCGGCTGCCCCGCGCACCCCGCGTTGCCTACTGGCTGCAGGCCGAGGTCGTCGCCATCGCGACCGACATGGCCGAGGTCGTCGGTGGTGCCATCGCGCTGAA
>DATEDT010000084.1:0-2290 GCA_035281505.1 Aeromicrobium sp.
AGCCGCGGGCGTCGATGAGCCACACGACGATGAAGGTCCACACGGTGATCTGCGGGACGACCAACAGCGCCGATGCCAGATGAACCCGGACGAGTTGTCGGTCCTGGCGGTAGGGATTCGCGGCCGGCCCCGGGCCGGACGTGGCGCTTGGCTCCGGCCGTGGCGGATCGATGACGAAGAGAGCCACCGCGGCACAGGCCACCAGCCCGGCCAGCGACGGGACGAGCAGGGCGACGCTCAATCCGCGCGTCTCGGCGAGCACCGGCGCCGTGAGCGCGGCGAGACCGATCCCGAGCGGGAGCGCGGTCTGGCGGATCCCCATGGCTGTGCCGCGTTGGTTCGGTGGGAACCAGCCGACGATGAGCCGCCCGCTCGATGAGTTCAGGCTGGCGGTGCCCACCCCGATCAGGAACCAGGTGATTGCCAGCCCGGTCGGGCTGCTCTGCACGGCCGACGTCAGGCCGGCCGCGGTTGCGATCACCATCCCCAACGTGAGGCCGCGCCGTTCGCCGATGCGATCGACCAGCGCACCCCAGGCCACGAGCGTCAGCATCGTGCCGACCAGCGTGGTCGAGGCCAGGAACCCGGCGCGAGGCAGGCTCATCCCGTGCTCGAGGTGCAAGTGGGCGATCAGGAACAGGGGTGCGTTGGACAGCCAGGTGCCCACACTCTGGACACCCACCACGACGACGAGAAGCCGCCATCGGTCGGTCGTCATGGCGTCCTCATGTCTCTGGATTTAACAAGGAGTTTCGCTGGAACAGGTGTGAAAGTTGACGATTCATGAGAGTCTGCCAGTCAAGTGCTTGTGCGGTTTGCAGGCATTTGATGGGTCCGGGTGCACACACCGGATCTCATTCAGTACGATGTGCGGGCGCCCGCCAGCGAACGGCGGCGCGCTATCGGGGCGATTTACTTTTTTACTTCGGAGGAACAGCATGCTCGGGCTCTACACCAAGAACGGCTGGCGCGCAGCATTCGCCGTAGCCGTCACTGGCACGCTCATCGGCCTCAGTGCCGGTTCAGCGGCTGCCGCGCCGGTCACCAGGGCCGAGGCGCAGGGTGTCAACGCAACCGGCGCGCTGGTTGAAATCCTCGACACCGGCGATTGCATCACGGCCGCTCCGGTCGCCTACCCGGGCAACGGCCCGCGCTGTGGCGAAGGCCTGAGCACCGACACGGTCAGTGCGTTCTCGCAGGCGGTTCAGGGCTCGGCGACGGACCCGAACAGCCTCCAGGGCACTCCGTGGGCACAGTCGGCCTCGATCCTTCAGGGGTCGAACTACTCCCGCGGTTACGCCAGCGTGGCGCCGATCGACATCGACGGCCTCGGCGAAGTCAGCCTGACCGACATCTTCGATGGTCTGGCCGCCGCCGACACCGGCACCATTCTTGACCCGGTTCTCAACGCGCTGGGCGACCCGATCGCCACGGCACTCGCGCCGCTGCTCGTTCCGCTCTCGGACGGCCTGCAGGCTGGCCTCGACGGCGTGAACGGTGCGCTCCCGACGACCATCCAGCTCGGTGCAGTGGAATCGCAGTGCCAGGCCACCAGCAGCCCGTTGCGGGCCAGCGCCGCCAGCAACGTCGCCGATGCCAACCTCGTCGTCGGTGAGGGCGTGCTCGGCGCGGACGGCGTCGTCGTTCCGCTGAACGGCCCGAACGGAGCGGACACGCCGCCGAACACGAACCTGTTGATCGGCGCGCCGCAGGATCTGGTGAACGCGGTGCTGGACACGCTCCAGGACTCGCTGAACATCTCGCTCGACGGCGCAGGTGCGCCGCTGAACCTGATCCTCGACCCGATCCAGGACCAGGTTGTCAACGCGATCCTCGACCAGCTCGAGCCCACGCTCTTGACGGCACTCGCTGACGCGCTCGAGCCGCTGGTCTCGGGCACGGTGAACAAGCAGACGCCGAACCCGTCGTCGGTCACGAACGCCACCGGTACGAACACCACCGGTAGCGTCGAGGTCATCGCGCTCGAGGTCATCCTGCTGGCCGCCGGTGGCGAACAGGCCACGCAGACGCTCCAGCTCGGCCGCGCCGAATGTGGTCCGAACGCTGCTGGTTCCGGCCCGACTCCGTCCCCGACGCCCACCGATGGTGACGACGGCGACGGTGACGACTCCGACGACTCCGACGACGGCGACGGTGACGACGGCGACTCCGACGACTCCGACGACGGACCGCGGTCGGTTGACTCCGGTCTCAACGACGGTGGCAACCTCGGTGCGCTGGCCATCTCCGGCCTCCTGGCTGCCTCGACGCTCGTTGGTAGCGCCGCGCG
>DATEDT010000085.1:0-9277 GCA_035281505.1 Aeromicrobium sp.
GTGCCGAAGTAGTCCGTGGTGCCGATGCCGTTCGTGGCGGACGTGGACTCCTGGCCCCACTGGTAGAGGTCACCGGAGGTCTTCGCACCATCGGAGACGGTGATGCTGCCCTTCGCGATCGAGCCGGTGATGTAGGTCCGGAAGGACTCCTTGACGCCCCAGGTCAGCTTCCCCGCGGTCGTGTTCGTCGCCTCATCGTCCCGTGGTGCGGGGGTGGTCGGTCGCGGCGTACTGCCGCCACCGCCACCCGCCCCGCCGTCCGGCTCATCATCGCTGGTGCACGCGCGGACACCGACGCCCGAGAGGTCGGCGTCCTTGACCGTGATGTGCACCGGATCGAGCTGGGTGCCCGCCGGATAGTTGTCCATGACGTCCGCGCCGTCAGCCGTGATCGTTGCCGGGGCGTTCGACCAGGTGCGGGATCCACTCGTTCCGCAGACGCTGGCGCCGGCCAGCGAGATGGTCGCGAACTCCACCCGGCCGTGGTCGGTGGTGACTCCGTCCGAACGCTCGATCACCCGGAAGCTCAACCCGGTCGCCGACGTCGAGGTGACGATCTGCGGATCAACCAGCTCGAGGTCGAGCGCGTACTGGTCGGGGGTGTCCGCGCTCTCATGTCCCTGGAATCGGACCGATCCTGCGAAGCCGGCACTGCCGTGGCCAGAGGCGTCGAACGACGCGCTCGACTGGTCCCACACGTACAGGCCGCCGCGCACTTCAGCTCCACCCGAGTACCGGACCTGGCCCTTCGCGATCGTGCCGGTGATGTACGAGCGGAACGACTCCTTGAGGCCCCAGATCAGTTCCGCATCTTTCGTGGTTGGGCCGGGGGTCGGCGACGTCGTGGGTTCCGGCGTCGGCGTGGGAGTGGCGGTTGGCTCGGGCTCCGGCTCTTCGCCGATGCCGTCCGCATGGACGATCGAGTCGAGCGGATCACCCGCCTCGTTGCCATAACGGCCGAAGGACTCACCGGCCTCCTCGCTGATCACGGTGGGACGGTCGGTCCACGTCAGCGAGTCAGCGTCGACGTCGGGGTCGTCGAGGTCCACTGTGGCCATCTCGACGCGGCCGCGGGAGTTGCCGGCATCGTCGGTGAGAACGGCTGTCAGCACCGCTTCGCTCGACGACTCGATCTCGAGCCAGGGGTCGGCCATCGTGATGTCGAACCCGTGCAGCGAGCTCTTCCAGCGCACTGAGCCTTCGTACTTCGTGACGCCGGTGTCGTCGGGCGAGCCCAGGTCGGTCGAGACCTGCGGGAACACGTACTCGCCCGAGTCGTTGGTGCCCGCGCCGTCGGAGGTCGACGTCGTGCCGGCGGCGATATTGGTGACATAGCTGCGCCAGGACGCCTTGAAGCCCCACGTGAGGGCGCCGCTGTCGGCACCGTGCGCTGAGGTGGTGATGCCGATCAGCGGGAGGGTGCCGAGCAGCAGCGCCAGCAGCGCACGCGCGGAACGTCGATGGAGGTACACGTCCGTCAGGGAACGTTGTAGGCGGCGGGATCGCCTGCGTCGCGGCTGACCCAGTCGGTGCCGGCGCCGGCGTCGATGACGACGTCGCGGTAGCCGTCCTTGGCGACGAGGCGGTCGTTGCCGGTGCTGCCGTACAGCTTGTCGGCGTGCGTGCCACCGTTCAGGTAGTCATTGCCGCCGTAGCCGTGCAGCACGTCGTTGCCGCCCTGGCCGTAGAGGTGGTTGGCGCCGCCATTGCCGAGCAGGCTGTCCGGGTAACGAGACCCGATGACGCGTTCGACGTCGGATCGGATGTTGTCAGCGCGTCCGTCGGTCCCGTTGCCGTCGTTCGCGACGTTGTCGACTGAGGCACGCACTCCGGCCGTGGCCGAGGAGTAGGACACCGTGTCGAAGTCGGGGCCGCCGTACATCTTGTCTCCGCCGGTGCTGCCGTAGAGGGCATCTGCGCCGGCGCCGCCGGAGAGGCCGTCGTTGCCGCTGCCGCCGTGAACCACGTCCGCGCCGGCGTCACCGTAGATCACGTCGTTCCCGTCGCCGCCGAACATGCGGTCATTTCCATTGCCACCGGACAGTCGGTCGTTCCCGCCCAAGGCGCAGACGACGTCGTTTCCACCGCCGCCGTTGATCGTTTCGCTCGCCTCGGTTCCGACGATGACGTCATGACCGGCGGTCGGGGCCTGGCCCAGACTCAGCTGCACGGTCGCACGCTTGCCGTCGCACAGCGGAGCCGCGGGAGCGGGAGGGGTCTGCACCACGGCATCCAGCGCATCGCCGGCGGCGTTGGCGTATTGCCCGAATGTCTCGGCGGCCTCCTCGGTGATCACGGTGGGGCGGTCGGTCCACATCAGTGATTCAGACTCGACCGTGGGCTCGTTGAGCGTGACGGTTGCCATCGCGATTCGGCCCCGGGAGCTGCCGGCGTCGTCGGTCAGGTCGGCGGTGAGGGTGGCCTCGGTTGGCGACGTGACCTCCAGCCATGGGTCCGTCATCGTGATGTCGAACCCGTGCGCCGTGCTCTGCCAGCGGACGGAACCGGCGTACTTCGTGACGCCGGTGCCAGTCGGCGACGTCTGTGTCGTCGAGACCTGGGGGAACACGTACTCGCCGGAGCTTGTGGTCGCTCCGCCGGAGGTGGAGATGGTCCCGGCCGCGATGCTGGTGACGTAGAAGCGCCACGAGGACTTGAAGCCCCAAGTCAGGGAGCCGGTCTCGGCACCATGGGCCGGCGCGGTCATTCCGATCAGGGAAACGAGGGTGAGCAGCAAAGCCGCGAGGGCATGCGTTGGATGCTTGATTAGGGTCACCTAAGTTAGGTTAGCCTATCTTTCCTTGGGGGTGCCAAGCCGGCTGGGTGAGACGTGCGTCACCCGCACCCCCGGTCCCGTGCGGCAAGCCGCCGTCCCGTCGACGAATACTGCCAGTACGACTGCAACGGTTCGCTTCAACCGTTGTAGTGTCAGCACATCGACACCGGCCCACCCGGGCCCCTGCCCGCCAGCTGGGTGCGGTGCTGAAAGGACGAACATGAAGCCGACGGTCGCCGTCATCGGAACGGGTTTCGGGGGTCTCGCCGCTGCCATCGAGCTGAAGAAGCGCGGGTACGACGACATTGTCATCTTCGAGAAGGCCGACGATGTGGGCGGCGTCTGGCGGGAGAACACCTATCCGGGTGCGGCCTGCGACGTGCCCTCGCCGTTCTACTCCTATTCGTTCGAGCCCAACCCACGTTGGCCGCACCGGTTCTCGCGGCAGCCCGCCATCCTCGACTACATGCGGCACGTGGCCGACAAGTACGACGTCCGACGCCACGTCCGGTTCGGCACCGAGGTGACCGGTGCCGCGTTCGACGAGTCGACCGGAAAGTGGACGGTCGAGGTCAGCACGGGGGAGCCGGTGGTCGTCGACGTGCTTGTACCCGCTGTCGGCCAGTTGTCCCGGCCGGCCTATCCCGACATCGCCGGTCGTGAGAAGTTCGCCGGGCCGGCGTTCCACTCCGCCACCTGGGACCACGACGTCGACCTGCGCGGCAAGCGGGTCGCCGTCATCGGCACCGGCGCCAGCGCCGTCCAGTTCATCCCGGCAATCCAGCCCGAGGTCGCAGAGCTGACTGTGTTCCAGCGGAGCGCGCCGTACATCATTCCCCGACCGGACCGGGAGTGGCACGCGCTGCACCACAAGGTCTTCGAGAAGTTGCCGGTGACGGAGCTGCTCGAGCGCGTCACCTGGTACGGCGTCACCGAGTCCCTGAGCATCGCCTGGGTCTACTCGCCACGGCTGGCGCGCGCCGTCGAGGCGTGGTCCCGGCGCCACATGCGCAAGCAGACCGAGGCCAAGCCCGGCCTGTTCGAGAAGGTCTGGCCGGACTACCCGGTCGGCTGCAAGCGCATCCTGTTCTCCGACAACTACCTGCCCGCGCTGGCGCAGCCCAACGTCGACCTGGTGACCGAGAAGATCAGCGAGATCACCGCCGACGGAGTGATCACGGCCGACGGATTGCAGCATCCGGCCGACGTCATCATCTGGGGCACCGGCTTCAAGGTGCAGGAGTTCCTGGCGCCCATGGCGATCAAGGGCGCCGGCGGGCGGGACCTGCACGACCAGTGGCGCGACGGCGCACGGGCCTACTACGGCCTGGCCGTCCCCAACTTCCCGAACCTGATGATCATGTACGGCCCCAACACGAACACCGGCGGCGGCTCGATCATCTACTTCCTCGAGACCCAGGCGAAGTACGTCGCGGACTTCGTCGACCGGCTCGCCCGGACCGGCAAGCCGATGGAGGTGCGTGCCGACGTCGAGCAGGCATACGACGACCGGGTCCAGAAGGAGCTGTCCGGCAGCGTCTGGAGCCAGTGCGTCTCGTGGTACCGCCAGGCGAACGGGCGGATCACCGCCAACTGGCCATGGCTGGGCATTCAGTACCGCAGGCAGGCGAAGTTCGATCCTGCCGACTTCGAGAGTGTGGCATGAGGGAGGGGGCGTGATGGACGCCTACGACTACGACGTCATCGTCATCGGCTCCGGGTTCGGCGGCAGCGTCGCGGCTCTTCGACTGACCGAGAAGGGCTATCGCGTCGGCGTCCTCGAAGCCGGCCGGCGGTGGAACGTCGAGGACCTGCCGAAGACGAACTGGAACATCCGCAAGTCGATCTGGGCGCCGCGACTGGGATTCACCGGACCGCAGCGGATCAGCTCGCTCGGCAAGTGCCTGGTCTTCAGCGGTTCAGCGGTCGGCGGCGGGTCTCTGATCTACGGCAACACGCTGTACCAACCCCTGCCGGCGTTCTATCAGGACAAGGCGTGGGCGCACCTGACGGACTGGAAGGACGAGCTCGCCCCGTACTACGACCAGGCCAAGCGGATGCTCGGCGTGGTCACCAACCCGCGCACGGGCCCGAAGGACGAGCTGTTGCTGCAGGTGGCTGAGGAGCGCGGCGTGGCCGACACCTTCCACCACACCGACGTGGGCGTGTTCTTCAACGAGGGACACGAGGGCGTCGAGGTTGACGATCCGTACTTCGGCGGAGCCGGGCCTCGTCGCGCCGGCTGCATCCACTGTTCGGAGTGCTTCACCGGCTGCAAGCACAACGCGAAGAACACCACGACGGTCAACTACCTGCACCTCGCCGAGGCCAACGGCGCCGAGGTGCACCCACTGACCACGGTCACGTCGGTCGCGCCGGACGGCCGCGGCGGCTACAACGTCGAGACGGTCCGCTCCAACGGCAAGCTCCGCAAGGGACGTCGGACGTTCACGGCCGAGCAGGTCGTCTTCGCGGCCGCCGCGTTGGGCACCCAGAAGCTCCTGCACCGGCTCCGTGCCGACGGGACGCTGAAGGACCTGTCGCCTCGGCTCGGTGAGCTGACGCGCAGCAACTCCGAGGCGATCCTCGCGGTCGGGACGCCGTCGCGAGAAGTGGACTTCGCCCAAGGTGTCGCGATCACGTCGTCCATCCACCCCGAACCGCAGACTCACGTCGAGGTCTGCACCTACGGCAAGGGCCAGAATGCCCTGAACATCCAGACCGTTCCGATGGTCGACGGCGGCGCGTTCCGGTTCCTGCGGCTGCTTCTGAGCGTCGTGCTGCATCCGGTCAACTTCCTGCGCACGCAGAACCTGTACCGCGCCTCGGAGCGAGGCGTCATCATCCTGGTGATGCAGTCGCTGGACAACTCGCTCACGTCCTTCCTGAAGCGTGGGCGACTGGTCACCAAGCAGGGGATGGGCGAACCCAACCCGGACTGGATCCCGCTCGCCCACGACATCGCGCGTCAGTACTCGGACAAGATGGGCGGCTTCGCGGCCAACGTCGTCACCGACATCTTCAACATTCCGGCCACCGCGCACTACATCGGTGGCTGCACCATCGGCGATGGGCCGGACACCGGCGTGATCGACCCGTACCAGCGCGTCTACGGGTACCCCGGCCTGCACATCGCCGACGGCAGTGCGATCACGGCGAACCTCGGCGTGAACCCGTCGCTGACGATCACGGCCCAGGCCGAGCGGGCGATGGCCTTCTGGCCGAACAAGGGCGAGCCCGACCTGCGGCCCGAGCTCGGCTCGGCGTACCGGCGCATCGTCCCGGTCCAGCCCAAGCACCCGGTCGTCCCGGCCACCGCGCCCGGAGCGCTCCGCCTACCGGTCGCTTAGCGCCGGACCCGGCGGATGAGCCACCAGCCGAGGCCGGCGATCAGCCCGATGCCGAGCCACGGGACGGCGGCACCGGCTGCGGTGACGATCGCATTGACGGTGTCGATCAGCGCGTTCCAGCCCGCGATTAAACCGCCGCGGAAGCCACCCGGAGCAACGGCGCCGGGCTTGCCTTCCTGCTCGAAGGAGACCGAAAGGGTCGACAGCGCCACTTGATCGGTCAGCGATCGGCGCTGCAATTGCAGGGATTCCAGCTCCTGCTGGCGCTGGCTGAGCGCCGTCTCGGCCTCGATGACCTCGCTACTGGAGCCGGCGCGCTCAAGGATGCTCTCCAACCGCGCGATCGAGATCTTGAGGGCCTTGATCCGGCCGTCCAGATCGGCGCCTTGCGCGGTGACGTCGTCTCGCTGGAGGTCGACCGACATGACCTCGCCCTGTTTGCGCAGCTCGGCAATGGCGGCGGTGACGTGCTTGTTCGGGATCCGCGCCGTCAGGTGCGCCGAGGTGTGGCCCTCGTTGTCGCGCGACTCCGAGCGTCCGTCAACGCGGCCGCCGCGACCCTCGACCCAAGCGGTGAAGCGATTGGCTGCTTTGGCGGTGTCCTTGACCGTCACGTTGGCCGAGCCGGTGGTGACGACCTCGCGGTCCTTGCCGGGTGCCGTGAGCGGCGGCTGCGGATCCGGGGGAGAGATGCCGTCCGCGTAGCTGCTCTCGGGTGCTTCCTTGGCCGACAGTTCGTCGGCACTCCCACGCCCCGCGACCGCGGGCTCGGGCAGCGCGGCGGTGGTGCCGCCGTCGGCCTGTTGCGAGGTCATGACGTCCGGGTCGGACCCGCCGCCGGAGAGGGTGGGGAGGCTGATGCCCAGGACGGTGACCAGGACGAGGGCGCCGATGCCGCCGGCCACGGCCTTGCGGGCACGCCGGCCGCGCTGCTGGACGTCGGCATCGACGGCGGAGACGACGCGCTCGCGCATCGCGTCGATGCGTTCGTCGGAGAGCTGGATGTTCATGCGGTCCCCCTCAGGGCGCTGAGATCCGCACGCAGGCGCGAGCGGAGGCGATGAATGCGGTTGCGGACGACGCTGTGGCTCACACCGAGTTCGCGCGCGGCTTGCTCATAGGTCGCGCCGCCGTCGACGCAGAGCGCGTAGAGCTGTTGGTCGACCGGGGAGAGGGCTGCGACAGCCTTGTCGATCTCGGCCTGGATCAGGGCGGTCTCGACTTCGGTGTCCGCACCCGGCCCGCCGACCGGATCGTGGTCGAGGTCGGTGGCCGCGCGTCGCTGCTCCTTGCGGGCGGCGTTGTAGGCGGTGTAACGCGCGGTGAGGAGCAGCCAAGGCAGGATCGAGCCGTCGACCGGGGTGATGGAGCGGATGCGCCGCCAGGTGGTGACGAAGACGTCCTGCGTCACGTCCTCGGCGAGGTCGCGGTCGCGCACCACGGAATAGGCCTGCCAGTACACCGGCCGCACATGCAGGTCGTAAAGGCCGGCGAACGCATCGCGGTCTCCGCCCTGTGCGCGCGCCAACTGGGTCAACTCGTCCGTCACCAGCTTCTCCCGTCGTCCGACACCTGAATATGTCGCGAACGGGTCGACCGTCTCACGGTTATGCCTGGAAATCTTTTCTACTTGACATATGGAAAGGACTTGTCAAGTTGCTTGACAAGTCGTACCGTGTTGTCAAGTGCTCGAAGGAGTGCTTCACATGGCAGGGGAGAACACGATGTACCAAGCAGTCACCACCGAGGGGCAGACGATCACCTGGCGGGATCCGAAGCGCTACTTCTGGATTCTCAGCGGCATCATCCCGCTCATTCCGTTGCTCATCATGCCCATGTGGGGTGCGACCCACTGGACCCCGATCTGGTACTTCGGACCGTTCTTCGTGTTCGTGATCATCCCGATCATGGACCTGATCCTCGGCCTCGACCCGAACAACCCACCGGACGAGATCTTGGAGCTGCTCGAGAACGACCGGTTCTACCGCTGGGTCACCTACCTGTTCATCCCGCTGCAGATCGTCGGCTTCCTGTGGGCCTGCTACCTGCTCGGTGGCGGCACCTGGTGGACGGTGACCGAGCCGCTGACCTGGGTGCAGAAGCTCGGCCTGGCCACTGGCATGGGCATGGTCGCCGGCATCGGCATCAACACGGCGCACGAGCTCGGCCACAAGAAGGAGAAGCTCGAACGCTGGTACGCCCGCATCGCGCTGGCCCAGACCGCGTACGGCCACTTCTACATCGAGCACAACCGCGGCCACCACGTCCGCGTCGCCACGCCACCGGACCCGGCCAGCTCGAAGCTGGGCGAGACGATCTACGAGTTCCTGCCCCGCACGGTCATCGGCAGCCTCAAGAGCGCGTGGGAGTTGGAGAAGAAGCGGCTCGCGCGCAAGGGCCAGTCGCCGTGGACCTTCCACAGTGACCTGATGAACGCGTGGATCTTCACCCCGATCCTGTGGGGCTCGGCCATCGCGTTGAACGCCGTCCTCGGCCTGCAGACCTGGCAGATCCTCCCGTACCTCGTCGTTCAGGCACTGGTCGGCATCAGCCTGCTGGAGGCGGTCAACTACCTCGAGCACTACGGCATGAAGCGCAAGATGCTCGACTCCGGCCGCTACGAGCGGGTCAACCCGAGCCACAGCTGGAACAGCAACAACATCGGCACGAACATCCTGCTGTACCACCTGCAGCGGCACAGCGACCACCACGCCAATCCGACGCGTCGGTACCAGGCGCTGCGCGACTTCCCGCAGGCCCCCGTGCTGCCCACGGGCTATGCCGGCATGATCGTGCTCGCCTACGCCACGCCGCTGTGGCGCCGGGTCATGGATCCGAAGGTCGTCGCGCACTTCGACGGTGACATCTCGCAGGCCAATCTGCACCCGCGCACCGCGGCGAAGTACCTCAAGAAGTACCCGGTGCCGGCGTCGTCGCAGGAGGTCGCCGCATGAGCCAGTTCATCTGCCCGAACTGCGAGTACGTCTACGACGAGACCGTCGGCGATCCCCACGAGGGATGGCCGGCGGGCACACCCTTCGCCGACATCGACGAAACCTGGACCTGTCCGGACTGCGGCGTCCGCGAGCAGGTGGACTTCGTTCCGATCGAGGAGTTCGTCCACAATGATCAGGACGGCAACATCATCTCG
>DATEDT010000086.1:0-31704 GCA_035281505.1 Aeromicrobium sp.
TCTTGCTTCTGACGGCCTGATCGATTCATCGGCATCCGGGTGGCCCCCCTGCGTGACAGCGTTTGATTAGCACTCCTATGATGTGAGTGCTAAGTCCACAACCACATCTTTTGCGGGAGAGTCCACCACCATGGCCAAGTCCATTGCTTTCAACGAGGAAGCGCGTCGCGGTCTCGAGCGCGGCATGAACCAGCTCGCCGACGCCGTGAAGGTGACGCTCGGCCCCAAGGGTCGCAACGTCGTCCTCGAAAAGAAGTGGGGCGCCCCCACGATCACCAATGACGGCGTGAGCATCGCCAAGGAGATCGACCTCGACGATCCGTACGAGAAGATCGGCGCCGAGCTCGTCAAGGAAGTCGCCAAGAAGACCGACGACGTCGCCGGCGACGGCACCACCACTGCCACCGTGCTCGCCCAGGCGCTCGTGCGCGAGGGCCTGCGCAACGTCGCAGCCGGCGCGAACCCGATCGAGCTGAAGCGCGGCATCGAGAAGGCCGTCGAGGCGGTCAGCGCCCAGCTGCTCGGCATGGCGAAGGACGTCGAGACCAAGGAGCAGATCGCGGCCACGGCCGCCATCTCCGCCGCTGACCCGGCTGTCGGCGAGATCATCGCCGAGGCCATGGACAAGGTCGGCAAGGAAGGCGTCATCACCGTCGAGGAGTCGAACACCTTCGGGATCGACCTCGAGCTGACCGAGGGCATGCGGTTCGACAAGGGCCACATCTCGGGCTACTTCGTCACCGACCCGGAGCGCCAGGAGACGGTCCTCGAGGACCCGTACATCCTGGTGGTCAACTCCAAGATCAGCTCGGTCAAGGACATGGTCCCGGTTCTCGAGAAGGTCATGCAGTCCGGCAAGCCGCTGGCGATCATCGCCGAGGACGTCGAGGGCGAGGCGCTGGCCACCCTGATCGTCAACAAGGTGCGCGGCACCTTCAAGTCCGTCGCCATCAAGGCACCGGGCTTCGGTGACCGACGCAAGGCCATGCTCGCCGACATCGCGATCCTCACCGGTGGCGAGGTCATCAGCGAGGAAGTGGGCCTCAAGTTGGAGAACGCCGATCTGAGCCTGCTGGGCACGGCTCGCAAGGTGGTCACCACCAAGGACGAGACGACCATCGTCGAGGGCGGCGGTTCGGCCGATCAGATCGCCGGCCGGGTCAACCAGATCCGCAGCGAGATCGACAACTCCGACTCGGACTACGACCGGGAGAAGCTGCAGGAGCGGTTGGCCAAGCTCGCCGGCGGCGTCGCCGTCGTCAAGGTCGGCGCGGCCACCGAGGTCGAGCTCAAGGAGCGCAAGCACCGCATCGAGGACGCTGTCCGCAACGCGAAGGCTGCCGTCGAAGAGGGCATCGTCGCCGGCGGTGGCGTTGCACTGGTCCAGGCTGGCAAGGCCGCGTTCGAGAAGCTGGAACTGACCGGCGACGAGGCGACGGGCGCCAACATCGTCAAGGTCGCCATCTCGGCTCCGCTGAAGCAGATCGCCATCAACGCCGGCCTTGAGGGCGGCGTCGTGGCCGAGAAGGTCTCCGGACTCGATCTCGGTTGGGGCCTCAACGCCGCGACCGGGGAGTACGTCGACCTGATCGCCGCGGGCATCATCGACCCGGCCAAGGTGACGCGCTCGGCGCTGCAGAACGCTGCGTCGATTGCGGCTCTGTTCCTCACGACCGAAGCGGTCGTGGCCGAGAAGCCCGAGCCGGCCGGTGCCGGCGCCGGCGCCCCCGGCATGGACGACATGGGCGGCATGGGCTTCTGAGTCCGAACCAAACGCTCCAGCACAGTGGCCTCGAACCTGGTTCGAGGCCACTGTCGTTTCATCCGATGATTGCGTCGGCGTTGCGCCCCACCCAGCGCAGCAGCGGCACCATCACCTCGGCGAGCTCCTCGCCGAGCGGAGTCAGGCTGTAGTCGACCCGCGGTGGCATCACCGGTTGCTGGTCACGATGCACCAGGCCGTCGGCCTCCAGCGTCTTCAACGTCTGGGCGAGCATCTTCTCGCTGATCCCCTGAGCCCGCCGGCGCAGTTCACTCCAGCGCTGCGGGCCCTCGGTCAGCGAGACCAGCACGAGGACGCCCCACTTGCTCATCACGTGGTCGAGCAGGACCCGGCTCGGGCACGCGGCGGGAAACACTCCGCCGGGGAACTGCTCGAAGATCTCCCGGGTCGTAACACTCTCTGGCACGGAAGTACCTTACTTCAAAGTGCGTACTAACAATTGGGAAGTGACTCTCCAGGTAGCGCGTTGAGGACGAATGATTGCCCCCTTCGAAAGGAATCGTCATGTCCCTCGTTGTCACCGGAGCCACCGGCCAGCTCGGCCGGCTCGTCGTCACCTCGCTCCTGGCCAAGGGTGTCGCCGCCGACCGAATCGTCGCTCTCGGCCGGGACGAGGAGCGGCTGGCCGAGCTCGCCGCCCGTGGAGTGAGGACACGAAGGGTCGACTACGCGGACGCCCCGGCCGTCAGCGCTGCCTTGTCCGATGCCGAGCGGGTGTTGTTGATCTCAGGCAGCGAAGTGGGCCAGCGCCTCGCCCAGCACCAGAACGTCATCGACGCGGCCAAGGCCGCCGGAGTCGAGCTGATCGCCTACACGAGCGTCGCTCATGCCGCCACCTCGGGCATCGCACTCGCCACCGAGCACCGGGCCACCGAGCAAGCCATTGCCGCGGCCGGCCTGCCCCACACCTTCCTGCGCAACAGCTGGTACATCGAGAACTACAGCGGTCAACTTGCGACGTACATCGAGCACGGCACCGTCCTCGGCGCGGCCGGCGATGGTCGGGTGTCGGCCGCCACCCGCGCCGACTTCGCCGAGGCGGCCGCCGCGGCGCTGTTGCTCGAGCGGCCGCAGCCGGTCTACGAGCTGGGCGGCGCCGCGTTCAGTCTCAAGGAGCTGGCTGACACGGTCAGCGAGGTCACCGGTGTCGAGGTCAGGTACACCGACCTTGCTGCCGACGACCTGGTCAAGGCGCTCGTCGGTGCCGGACTCCCCGAGCAGTACGCGGCGATCCTCGCCGACGCCGACCTCGGCTTGGGGCGCGGCGAGCTCTACGTCGAGCCGACGGATCTCGAGGAACTCCTTGGCCGCCCGGCGTCCTCGCTCGCCGAGGGGTTGCGGGCCGCGCTCTGACCCGGAGCAGCCTGCGCGTCGCTCGACCCGAGTGGCCTCGAACCGGTTGGTTCGGGGCCACTGTGGCTCAAGCACTTTCGTGCAGAGGGGTACCCCGGGCGCTTGGCGGGTCTAAACTCCCCGACGTGACACACCCCGTCAGCGACATGGCTTACCGGCTCAAGATCTTTCGTCAGATCGGATTGGTGAAGCCCCAACTCCCGCATCGGCTCGCGAAGGCCGGCCTCGAACTCGTCAAGTGGGGGCCTGCGTTCCCCTCCGGAATCGGGGCCTGCGCGGCCCGATTCCCCAACCAGATCGCCATCATCGACGACCTGGGGGAGATCACCTGGTCTGAACTGCGGCGCGAGATCAACCAGTTCAGCCATGCCCTGAGCGAGCGCGGCATCGGCGCGGGCGACTCGGTCGCGCTGTTGGCCCGCAACCATCGCTTCTTCGTCATCGCAATGGTGGCGATCATGCAGCTGGGTGGCCGGGTGCTGCTGCTCAACACCATGGCCAGCGGCCCGCAGCTGGCCGAGTTGGTCGACCGCGAAGGCGCGAAGCTCGTCATCCTCGACGAGGAGTTCCTTGGTGTCGGCGAAAAGGCCGGACGGGACAAGCTCATCGTCGCCTGGATGGATTCGGACGCCACCGACCTGCCCTCGGTCGCCTGGCTCTGCAAGGGAAGGCCGACCACGGCGCCGAGCAAGCCGGCGCGATCCGGCCAGGTCATCATCTTCACGTCCGGCACGACGGGACTGCCGAAGGGTGCCAAGCGCGAAGAGCCCGACGGGCTCGATCCGACGGTCACGTACTTCGGTGCCATCCCGTTCCGCGGCAACTCGACGATCGTGCTCGCCTCACCGCTGTTCCACTCCTGGGGACTGCTCAACTTCGGCTTCGGGCTCATGACGGTGCCCACGTTCGTGATGCGCCGCAAGTTCTCGGCCGAGCAGGTGCTGGCCGACATCGAGGCTTACAAGGCCGACGTCCTGGTTGTCGTGCCGCTGATGATGCAGCGTCTCGTCGATGCCGACCCCGACGTCATCGCGCGCACCGACGTGTCCAGCCTGCGCATCACCGCGTCCAGTGGCTCAGCGTTGGCCGGAGATCTGGCGACGGAGTTCATGGACACCTTCACCGACTCCGTCTACAACCTTTACGGCGCGACCGAGACGGGCTGGGCGACCATCGCGTCACCGGCCGATCTGCGGGCGGCGCCCGGCACGGCCGGCCGTCCGCCGTGGCGCACGATCGTCAAGATCCTCGACCAGGCGGGCAACGAGGTGCCGCAAGGCGAGACCGGGACGATCTATGTCGGCAACGACATGCCGTTCGGCGGATACACCGACGGCAACACCAAGGCGTTCGCCGGCAACCTCATGAGCACCGGGGACGTCGGCTATTTCGACGAGGACGGCCGGCTGTTCGTCTCCGGCCGTGACGACGACATGATCGTCTCGGGTGGTGAGAACGTCTTCCCGCGTGAGCTCGAGGACGCACTCGCCACGCACCCCGATGTCGCCGACGTGGTCGTCACCGGTATCCCGGACGAGACCTACGGCCAGCGGCTGGCGGCCTACGTCGTGCTGCGTGAGGGTGCCGAGCTCACGCACGACGATGTCGTTCTCTTCGCGAAGGACCGTGTGGCACGGTTCGCCGTGCCGAAGGCCACGCAGTTCCTCGACGAGCTGCCGCGCAACCCCACCGGCAAGGTCATGAAGAGGGAACTGCCGCCGTTTTGAGCGACGTTAGCGCTCAGCGGTTCTGCAGGGCGTCGCGGATCTCGGTCAGCAGTTCGACCTCCGACGGCCCGGCGGCCTCGCCCGGGAAGAACCTCTCCTTGGCTCGCGTGTACGGCAGGACGACACAGAAGTAGACGACGGCCGCCAGCAGCAGGAATGCGATCAAGGCGTTGAGGAACGCGCCGAGGGAGTTCGGTTCATTCGAGAAGACCTTGGACGCCGCGGACGGCAGCTGGGCGGTCAGCCAAGCCACGAAGGTCGTGACGACCGAGGCGAACGCAGCGCCGATGATGAAGGCGACGGCGACGTCGACGAGGTTCCCGCGAAGGACGAAGTTCTTGAATCCGGACATGACTCTCCTTGAGACATCACGAAGGGAAGTCGCTCCCCCTGTTGGCCACGACAACGCTAGAGCAAGCGCGCTGCCACGGCGAGGACCCGCACCGGGACGTGCGTGATGTGGCACGCTGACGCTGTGGAGATGGGCGCAGTCGCTGCGTGGACGGCCGCCCGATGAGCAGTTGGGTGCGCGAGGTCGATCGCTACCAGCGGCGGCATCCGGTCGTCGGATTTCCGATCGCCGTGGTCTACAAGTACTTCGACGACCATGGGCCGTACCTGGCGGCGATCCTGACGTACTACTCGTTCATCGCGATCTTCCCGTTGCTGCTCATCTCCTCGTCGATCCTCGGTTTCGTACTGCAGGACGACCCGGAGATGCGCGATCGGCTGTTGAACTCCGCGCTGAGCCAGATCCCGATCGTGGGCGATCAGCTCGGCCGGCCGGAGGGTCTGCGGGGCAGCGCATCGGCGATCGTGGTCGGTTCGCTCGTCTCCGGCTACGGTGCGCTCGGCGTCGGCCAGGCGTTCCAGCATGCGGCCAACGTCGCGTGGTCCGTGCCCCGCAACAGTCGCACGAATGCCGTGCTCCAGCGGCTGCGGAGCGTCCTGCTGTTGTCGTTCGCGGGGCTCGGAGTGTTGGTGCTGGCCATCACGTCGCTGCTGTTGGCCAACCCCGGCTCGGTCGGTGTCGAGGCCGGTCACCTGGCATGGCTGTCCCGATTGGCCGGCATCGTCGTGACACTGCTCATCTTCACCGGTCTCTACCGTCTCGTCGGGTCGCGGCAGGTGCCACCGCAGTCGGTTCTCCCCGGAGCCGTCTTTGCCGTCGTGTCTTGGCAGACCCTGCAGATCGGCGGCAGCGCATTCGTCTCCCAGGTCGTCACCAAGGCCACGACCAGCCAGATGAATCAGACGTTCGCGCTGGTCCTCGGCCTGTTCGCCTTCCTGTTCCTGGTCAGCGCGATGGTCGTCTTCGGGCACGAGATCAACGTGGTCGCCTATCAGCGGCTCTATCCGCGTGCCCTCCTCACGCCCTTCACCGACAACGTGTCGCTGACCGAAGCCGATCGTCGCGCCTACACCCGCTACGCCAAGTCGCAGCGGCACAAGGGCTTCCAGTCCATCGAGACGCGCTTCGACGGGCCGCGTCCGCAGCGACCGGCTCGGCAGGCGGCACCGTTGGAGCCGGCGCCGGACGAGTAGGCTGCTGCAGGTTCAGCACAGTGGAGGTTGGAGCGATGCCCACCGGCAAGGTGAAGTGGTACGACGCGGAGAAGGGATTCGGGTTCCTCTCCCAGGATGACGGCGGTGACGTCTATGTCCCGGCGTCGGCACTGCCCGATGGCGTCACCACGCTGAAATCGGGAAGCCGCGTCGAGTTCGGCATCGCCCAGGGCCGGCGCGGTGACCAGGCGCTGCAGGTGCGGGTGCTCGACCCGGTCGGGTCGGTCTCGCGCGCACAGGCGCAGGCGCGACGCAAGTCGCCGGAGGACATGGTGGTCATCGTCGAGGACGCCATCACCATGCTCGATGGTCTTGGCGAGGCCTACCGGCATGGCCGCCACCCGGATGGCAAGGTGCGGCACACGGCGGCGCAACTGTTGCGCAAGCTCGCTTCAGAACTGGAGGGCTGACCGGCTGCGCTGCGCGTTGGAGCGGCGGCGCAGGATGCGGGCGAGCACAAACACCGCCCATGCGATCAGCGCCGCGGCGAGTGAACCGAGGCTCAGCCGCATCGGCGACTCGAGGGTGAACAGCCCGATGCCACACAGGCCGCCCAGGACCCACGCCAGCTGAAGCAGCGCCTCGGAGCGGGCGAACATGCTGGTGCGCACTTCCTCGGCCACGTCGCGTTGGATCAGCGCGTCCAGGCTGAGCTTGCCGACGGACTGAGCGAATCCGGCAACCAACCCGAGTGCTGCGGCCGCAGGCCACCAGCCGATGAGAGCGGCGACAGCCAGCATTCCGGCGTCCAGGAACAGTGCCGCGACGACGACCCGGCGCGGATTGCGCGATCGGGCCCAGGTGCCGAGCGCGACGCCCAGCACGTTGCCGAGTCCGGCGGCACCGATGACCAGGGCCATCAACAGTGCGGCCGGCCCCGGCCAGGCCAGCGCCGCGGGCGGTTCCCGCAGGATGAAGGCCATGTAGATGGCGAGGAAGCCCGACATCGTCCGCAACCCGACGTTGCAGCGCAATCCGTCGACGACCGACCGCGGGATCGGGACCCCACCGCCGGTTCCCAGCGCGGCCGGCACCTCACCGGTGGACGAGTCGACCTGGGCCGGCAGCAAGATGGCGACGACCGTTCCGGCGACGAACAGCACGAACGCATACCGCAGCGACCAAGCCGGGCCGATGGTGGCGAACCCGATGGCCAGCGGGGCCGACAAGGCTGCAGCGAACGTCCCGGTCAGCGAGATGCGCGCGTTGGCCTTCACCAGCGTCAAGGCCTCGGGTAGCACGCGCGGGACGGCCGCCGCGCGGGTGATGCTGTAGGCCTTGGAGGAGACGAGGCACAGCAGGGCGGCGACGTAGAAGCCGGGCGATTCGTCGGCGACGGCATCGGCCAGCACCCAGCAGCAGAACCCGCGGATCGCCAAGGTGGAGCCGATCGCCCACCGGCGACCGTGCCGGAAGCGGTCGATGAACGGCCCGATCAGGGGTGCGACGAGGGCGAACGGGAGCATCGTGACCGCGAGGAAGAGCGCCACCTGGCCGCTGGCCTGCTCGGTGGGGACGGTGAAGAACAAGGTGCCGGCCAGCGAGACGGCGATCGCCGCGTCGCCGGCCGCGCTCAGCGCGTGCAACTCGAGGACGCGAGCCAGGCCCGACTCGCCGGCCCCCTCGGCCCGGGTGAACCGCTGAGCTCCGGACCAGGCTGCGCGGCCGCCGTGGGCGACGGCGCGTCCAGCGCGGACGGTACCGGCCCTGGACCGCGAATGGACCTCCCCCAGGAGCCGTTTACCCCGAGACTCGGCCATGGTGGCCATCCTGCCTCACCGGCGTGCATCCCCAAGCCCGCCGTGCAGGAGGTGCACAGCCCCGAACGTGCGCGGAGGCACGGCATGCACGACAATTGAGACATGACGGAACCGCGTACCACCCCCGCCGATGAGGCGCTCGTCGCGTTTGCGCGCGCGGCGGCCGAGGAGGCTGCCGACGCCGGTTCCGTGGGCGATTACGTCGGATCGGTCGACGAAGGCGGCTCCGACGTCACCGGCGAGCTGACCGCCCTCCACTTCGTGTGCCTGCAGCCCGGCTACGCCGGCTGGTTCTGGTCGGTGAGTGTCTCGGCCGGCCCCACCGTCAACGACGTCGTGCTGCTGCCCGGCGAGCAGGCGATCGTCGCCCCGGGCTGGACTCCCTATCGGGATCGGATCCGGCCGGGCGATCTGAGCCCCGGTGACGTCCTGCCGCCGGAGGAAGACGACATCCGGCTGGTCCCGGCGTGGTCCGACGGAGACTCGCAGGACACCGTCGACCGCTACTTCGCCCGCGAGGTCGGGCTCGGCCGCGAGTGGGTCCTCTCGCTCGCCGGGCGGGCCATCGCCGCAGACCGGTGGCTTGATGGCCCGTACGGTCCCGGGTCGCCGATCGCCGAGCAGGCCCCCGCGCCGTGCTCCACCTGCGGCTTCCTGATCAGCCTGGCCGGCCCGCTGTCCGACCGGTTCGGTGTGTGCGCCAACGGGATGGCGAACGCGGACGGTCACGTCGTGGCGCTCACGCACGGATGCGGGGCGCACTCCAAAGCCAAGCTCAGCCGGTCGGCCGCACCGCAGACACTGCCGCCGCCGGTTCTCGACACCTTCAACGTCGACGAGATCGATTCCTTCTGAGCAATCGGTCGGCGGCGGTTGCCGCTGGGTGCCTCTAGCCGTCGGAGCGGCGGCGGCCGGTGCCGGCCCGCGCCTGCAAGGCGTTACGTCGAACCTTGCAGTATTCGACGCCGATGAGGCCGAGTCCGAATCCGGCGACGGCGCTCCAGAACCACCAGCCGTTGCCGGCGTCCTCGAGCCGACCCAGGAAGGGCAGCATCGCCGCTGCCGCGAAGCCCCACAGGATCGTCCCGACGGTCATGGTGCGGACGCCGTCGACGTCCATCGGCTGCACCTCGGCCACCCGGTGGGTCGTGCCACCGATCTCGATCTCAGTGACGTCGGGGCGGCCGAGCTCGTGAATTCGCGACCTCCGCTTGCCCTCGCTCCGCTTACCCTCGCTCACACGTCCACAGTAACCGCTGGCATGCTGGGCAACCATGAAGCCGGGTCGGCGCCGTCTCCTCATCCCGGGACTCCTGGTTGCGCTCTTGATCGTCGTGGCGCTTTCCGCCGCCATTCGGCGCGCTGACGCCGAGACCACGCCGCTGCCGGTCGTCCCGCACACCCAGGTGTCCGTGATGAGTGATCCGCGCATCACCGAGTCGAGCGGCCTTGCCGC
Source organism: Aeromicrobium sp. (assembly GCA_035281505.1). GTDB lineage: Bacteria > Actinomycetota > Actinomycetes > Propionibacteriales > Nocardioidaceae > Aeromicrobium. The sequence continues at coordinate 9,646 of DATEDT010000086.1, forward strand.
GAGCCGAAACCACCCCGGCCTCGTCTACACGATCAACGACTCCGGCGATAAGGCGCGCGTCTTCGCCGTCGACATCGATACCGGCCGGGTGGTGGGCGTGACCTCCATCAGCAGCGCGAAATGGCGAGACGCCGAAGCGATGGCGTTGTGGGGCGGCAAACTGGCTGTGGCCGACGTGGGAAACAACCTTCTGTCGCGGCGTGACGCGGCGATCTACGTGTTCGACGAACCGGGCCCCGGCAACCATCGGGTCGACGCGGCTCGTTACCCGGTGACGTTTGGGAAGTACAACGTCGAAGTCGAGGCCATGGCCTTCGCGCAGGGCCGGATCGCGCTCATCACGAAGGAGTGGCCGAACGGTCATGTGTTCGTCTTCACCGAGCCACTTCGACAGAACCAGCGGAATGTCCCACAACTCACTGGGTGGAGGACGTTGGCGTACGCGACCGACGCCACGGCCACCGCCGACGGCCGCTACGTTCTTGTACGCGGACCAGTCTCGGTTGAGGTGCGTGAGGCCAGATCGTGGAAGCTTGTTCGCGCCGACGTGATCCCGGCCTTCGTCCAGGGCGAAACCATCGCCATGGAGAGTTCGGAACGGTCGTACCTGATCGGGAGCGAGGGTTCGGACTCACCGCTCGTGCGCGTAGGGTTCGACCGTGCAGGGCTGGGGAAGACGCCGCCTGCGAAGATCGACGACCTGGCCCAGCTGCGTGAGCAACAGCCGGTGCGAACATGGCTCTGGGAGCACCGTTCGGCCCTCGTCATCGCGTGCATGTTCGGGGGGGCCGGACTCGCCGGTGCTGCTCTCGCGCTGTGGACGAAACGCCGGCGTCACCGGAGGCGCGGGGTCGAAGCGTGAGACGTCAAGACGAGAGAGGGCAGAGCTCCTATGGGAACTGACGGAAAGCCGACGTTGCTGGCCTTGGGATCAGATCGACCGCAGGTCGACGACGGCGCCTGGATCGCGCCGACGGCCACCTTGGTGGGTGCGGTTCACGTCGCCGACGGCGCCAGCGTTTGGTACGGCGCCGTGCTGCGGGGCGACAACGAGCCGATCATCATCGGCCCCGATTCCAACGTCCAGGACAACGTGGTGTTCCACACCGATGAGGGCATCCCGGTCTCGCTCGGACGGGGCGTCTCGGTGGGGCACAACGCCGTTGTGCACGGCTCGACGGTCGGTGACCATGTGCTCGTCGGAATGGGTGCGATCCTCATGAACCGCTCGGTGATCGGTGACGAGTGCCTGATCGCCGCAGGTGCGCTGGTGCCCGAAGGGGCCAACATCCCGTCGCGCTCCCTGGTCGTCGGCGTCCCGGCCAAGGTCCTTCGGGAGCTGACCGACGACGAGGTCGCCAAGCTCCACCGCAACGCCAAGCTGTACACGGTTCACCGCGATCGACACCGCGCCGCGACGGATGCGCGGTGATCCCACACGAAGTCCGGCGCACCTTCGCACTCGCCGTTGTTGCGTTCGCAGCGATCGCGCCGTCGGCCGTGATTGCCGCTGAGGTCACCCCCGGCAGCACGGTCGTCAGCCGCATGACGGATGAGCGCATCCTCGAGTCGAGTGGCCTGGCGTACAGCGTCAAGTACCCCAACCTCGCCTACACGATGAACGACTCGAAGAACCGGGCCGTCGTGTACGCCGTGCAGATTTCGACCGGTCGAGTTGTCGGACAGGTCGACCTCGAGGACTTCGACCTCAAGGACCCCGAGTCGATCGCCGTGGACCGGCAGGGGCGGCTGTGGCTCGGCGACCTGGGTGACAACGACGGCGACCGGGACGACGCATCGATCCTGGTGTTCGACGAGCCCGGATCAGGCACCAACGAGCCGCGGACAGTCCAGCGTTTCCCCGTCGAGTTCCAGGACGGGCAGGAGAACGTCGAAGCCATGATGATCTACCCGTCGACGCGGCAGGTCTTCCTGATCAACAAGACCGAGAGCGGCGCCGGGACACTGTTCGTCCTGCCTCCGTCGTTGCGCAACGGCGAGGAGAATCTGGCGACCGACCTGCGTCGGCCGATGCCGACGCGGGTGTCCGACGCGGCATTCACTCCGGACGGTCGCTTTGCCCTGGTGAAGACGGCCTCCGGCGTCGTCGGCTACGACGTCAAGACCTGGAAGCCGGTCACCTCCTTCCAGACGCCCGGGCTCGACAAGGGTGAGTCGCTGACCGTTGAGCCCGGTGGAAGGTCGATCCTGATCGGCAGCGAAGGCGAGGACTCGCCGATCGTGCGAGTGACGCTGCCCTCGGCTCTGGCCCCGGCCGGTGCGGCGACGAATGCGGCGCCGTCGTCCGGCGGATCGACGGCTTTGCCTCCGCTCGCCCCGACCGCGCCGAACATCACGCCGGCCGAGCCGGCGAACGTCACCATCCCGACCCTCGTCGTCCTCGGCGGGTTGGGGATCATCGCGGCGGCGGCTGTTGCGGTGCGCGGTGTCCGCCGACGGCAACGGATCGTGCAGCGCCATCGCCGCATGGCCGAGCACGGCCGCGGCTGACCGCAGATCGCTGACGATTCGGCGAACCCGCCGGTAACCGCACCGCGCGGGGCGGAGTTACCCACCGGCGGCGGGCCGGGGAGGGCGAACTCATACGATTTCCCCATGGCCAATCCCGTGCACGTGCCGCTCGCTGACGAGCAGGATTTCAGCGCAGCCGACTGGGAGGCGGCGACGGCAGGTGTCCTGCGCAGGCTGCGCCGGCTCGCCGACGACGCACCTGACTCCGATGTGTGGTCGGTGCTCGCACACACGACACTCGACGGGCTGACCATCACCCCGCTGGGCACCTCGGCTGCGCAGGCCCCCGATCCGGGTGTCCCGGGCTCGGCTCCCTTCACCCGCGGTGCCGGCGCCGCCGGCGCTGCCGAGCTGGATGGTTGGGACATTCGGGCATGGTTCGCCGATCCGGACGTCCAGACCACCGTTGAGCACGTCCACACCGACCTGGAGAACGGGGTCAACTCGCTCTGGCTCGCTGTCGGGGAAGGCGCGGTGCCGGTCGACGCGATCGCCACCGTGCTCGAGCGGGTGTTCGTCGACCTCGCGCCGGTCGTCCTCGATGCGCCCGACGCGCCGCTCGAGGCAGCACAGGCCCTCGATGCCGTCCTCGCCGACAAGGCCGTGACACCGGCGGTGGGCACCAACTACGGCGCCGACCCGATCGGCGCGGCGGCCCGCGGTCAAGGCGAAGCCGATGTCACGGTGGCCGTCGCGGTGGCGCGGCTCGCCGCGGCGCGTGGTGCACGTGCCATCGTGGTCGACGCCACGGCGGTACATGACGCCGGTGCGTCCGATGTCCAGGAGCTCGCCTACTCATTGGCCGCCGGTGTCGCCTACCTGCGGGCGCTCGTTGCCGCCGGGTTCAGCGTCGACGATGCGGCCGCCCAGATCGACTTCCGGTACGCGGCCACCGACGAGCAGTTCGTCACGATCGCGAAACTGCGTGCCGCGCGCCGCTTGTGGAGTCGCGTGCTCGAACTCAGCGGTGCGACTCCGTCGGGCCAGCGTCAGCACGCCGTGACCTCGCGCCCGATGTACAGCGCGTACGACCCCTACGTGAACATGCTGCGGGCGACCGTGGCCGCATTCGCTGCCGGCGTCGGCGGCGCCCAAGCGGTGACGACGCTGCCGTTCGACGAGCCGATCGGCCTGCCGGTGCCCTTCAGCCGCCGCATCGCGCGCAACATCTCCAGCCTGCTCATCAGCGAGTCGCACGTGGCCACGGTCGCCGATGCCGGCGGCGGCTCGTACCTCGTCGAGCAGTTGACCGACGAAGTCGCACGCGCCGGGTGGGCGCTGTTTGGTGAGCTCGATGCGGACGGCGGGATCGTTGCCGCCATGGCTGACGGCCGGCTGCACGACCGGATCAACCACGTTGTCGCCGAGCGGGAGCGGCTCATCGGCACGCGGGCCAAGCCGCTCACGGGCGTCAGCGAGTTCCCGAACCTGGGCGAGGAGCCGCTGGAGCGTCGTCCATACGGCCGCACCTTCCCGGTGCGTCGATGGGGCGCCTCGTACGAAGCGCTGCGCGGCGAACCGGCCGCGTCACCGGTGTTCGTCGCGACGCTGGGAACAGTCGCACAGCACACCGCGCGGGCGACCTTCCTGACCAACCTGCTGGCCGCAGGCGGTATCGACACCACCCTGGCTGGTGCCACGGCTGACGCCGCCGAGGTCCTCGCCGCTTACAACGCGGCCGGTCAGCCCGACGTCGTGGCGCTTGCCGGCCCCGATGACCTGTATGCCGAACGCGGCGCCGAGACGATCGAGGCGTTGCGCGGTGCGGGCGCACGCCACGTCATCCTGGCCGGAAAGCCCCGAGACCTGCCTTTCGCCGATGCGGTCGACGATTCGGCCGCGATGGGCGTTGATGCGCTCGCGTTCCTGCGCCGCACGAGGGAGGAGCTGGCATGAGCATTCCGGAGAGCTTTGCGGGGTTGGAGCTGGGCGAGGGTGGTCTCGCGGGTCGCGCCGAGAGCGCTCCCGCCTCGGCCAATGGGGAGTCGTGGCATTCGCCCGAGGGCATCGAGATCCAGGGGCTCTACACCCCAGCGGACCTTGCCGGCCTGGACGCACTCGACACCTATCCGGGGCTGGCCCCGTTCCTGCGCGGTCCGTATCCGGCGATGTACACGACGCAGCCGTGGACGATCCGCCAGTACGCCGGCTTCTCGACGGCCGAGGAGTCCAATGCGTTCTATCGGCGCAACCTCGCAGCCGGCCAGAAGGGTCTGAGCGTCGCCTTCGACCTGGCCACCCACCGCGGCTACGACTCCGACCACCCGCGCGTACGCGGTGACGTCGGCATGGCCGGTGTCGCGATCGACTCGATCTACGACACGCGCCAGCTGTTCGACGGCATCCCGCTGGACCAGATGAGCGTCTCGATGACGATGAACGGCGCGGTGCTTCCGGTGCTCGCGCTCTACATCGCCGCCGCCGAGGAGCAGGGCGTACCGCCGGAGAAGCTGACCGGGACCATCCAGAACGACATCCTCAAGGAGTTCATGGTCCGGAACACTTACATCTACCCGCCGGCGCCGAGCATGCGCATCATCTCGGACATCTTCAGCTACACGTCGGCGAAGATGCCCAAGTTCAACTCGATCTCCATCTCCGGGTATCACATGCAGGAGGCGGGAGCGACCGCCGACCTGGAGCTCGCGTACACGCTCGCCGACGGCGTCGAGTACATCCGCAGCGGCCTGGCCGCGGGTCTCGACATCGACGCCTTCGCGCCGCGGCTGAGCTTCTTCTGGGCCATCGGCATGAACTTCTTCATGGAGGTGGCCAAGCTGCGCGCGGCCCGGGCTCTGTGGGCACGGCTGGTGCACCAGTTCGACCCCAAGAACCCGAAGTCGCTGTCGCTGCGTACGCACTCGCAGACCTCCGGCTGGTCGCTGACCGCGCAGGACGTCTTCAACAACGTCGGCCGCACCTGCATCGAGGCGATGGCCGCAACGCAGGGCCACACGCAGAGCCTGCACACGAACGCGCTCGACGAGGCCATCGCGCTGCCGACCGACTTCAGTGCGCGCATCGCACGCAACACGCAGCTGCTGCTGCAGCAGGAGTCAGGCACGACCTTCAGCATCGATCCGTGGGGCGGCTCGTACTACGTCGAGAAGCTCACGCACGACCTGGCGGACCGCGCCTGGGCGCACATCCTCGAGGTCGAGGAGGCCGGCGGTATGGCCAAGGCGATCGAGGCCGGGATTCCCAAGATGCGCATCGAGGAGGCCGCCGCGCGCACGCAGGCCCGCATCGACTCCGGTCAGCAGAAGGTCATCGGCGTCAACACCTACCGACTGGCCGACGAAGACCCGCTGGACGTCCTGAAGGTCGACAACGCGTCGGTCTATGCCCAGCAGGTCGCCAAGCTGGAACGCCTGCGCGCCGAGCGCAACCAGGACGACGTCGACCGTGCGCTTGCCGCCCTGACGGCGTCGGCTGAGCGCGGCGACAGCGTGGACGGCACGCTCGATGGCAACTTGCTGAAACTGGCGGTCGACGCCGCCCGCGCCAAGGCCACCGTCGGTGAGATCTCCGACGCGCTGGAGAAGGTCTACGGGCGTCACCAAGCGGTCATCCGTACGATCTCGGGTGTGTACCGCTCCGAGGCCGGCGATTCTGGCGCACTCGCCAAGGTGATTGCGGCGACGGACGAGTTCGAGAAGGCCGAGGGCCGGCGTCCGCGCATCCTGGTCGCCAAGATGGGCCAGGACGGGCACGACCGAGGCCAGAAGGTCATCGTCACGGCGTTCGCCGACATGGGGTTCGACGTCGACGTGGGTCCGCTGTTCTCGACGCCGGAGGAAGTGGCCCAGCAGGCCGTCGACGCCGATGTGCACATCGTCGGCGTCAGCTCGCTGGCGGCCGGCCACCTGACGCTCGTGCCGGAGCTCAAGAAGGCGCTCGCCTCCCTGGGCCGGGAGGACATCATGGTCGTCGTCGGCGGTGTCATCCCGCCGGACGATGTGCCGACGCTCAAGGAGATGGGCGCAGCCGCGGTGTTCCTGCCGGGCACGGTCATCGCCGATGCCGCGTTGGGCCTGCTCGAGCAACTGCGCTCGGACTGAGGCACATCGCGCCCGCCCCGGGGGACGCATCTTTAGACATTCGTGCGTTCGAACGCTGACGATTTGTCGTTGAGGCGGCTATGGCGTCGCAAACGTCGATACTTCGCCGCCCAGACCCACGAATGTCCAAAGATGCGTCCCGGGTAAGGGGCCCGCTCGCCGCGGGTACGCTCGGCGTGTGGATGTGCAGGCCCTGACCGACGGCGTCTTGGCCGGGGAGCGTTCCGCGATCTCGCGGGCCATCACATTGGTCGAGTCGAGCCGGGCAGATCACCGCGCGGCGGCGCGTGAGCTGTTGGAGCAGCTGGCGCCGCATGCCGGGGGAGCCGTGCGCGTCGGCATCTCCGGTGTCCCGGGCGTCGGCAAGTCCACCTTCATCGAGGCGCTCGGCACGTACCTGGTCGACGAAGGCCACCGCGTCGGCGTGTTGGCCGTGGACCCCTCGAGCGTCCGCACCGGCGGTTCGGTGCTCGGCGACAAGACCCGCATGGCCAATCTCGCCACGCGGCCGGAGGCCTACATCCGCCCCTCGCCGAGCGCGGGGACCCTCGGTGGCGTCGCCCGCGCGACCGTGCAGGCGATGACCGTCCTGGAGGCGGCCGGCTTCGATGTCGTCCTGGTCGAGACCGTCGGCGTCGGCCAGTCCGAGATCACGGTGGCCGGCATGGTCGACACCTTCCTGTTCCTGACGCTGGCGCGCACCGGAGACCAACTCCAGGGCATCAAGAAGGGCATCCTCGAGATCGCCGACGTCATCACGGTCAACAAAGCCGACGGCAGCCGGGAGCAGGAGGCCGAAGCGACGGCCAAGGATCTCGCCGGCGCCCTGCGGCTCGTCTACTCCGGTACGCATGCCTGGGTGCCGCCCGTGCTGACCTGTTCGGCCCTCGAGCATCGCGGAATCGACGTGGTCTGGGACCGGATCCTCCGGCACCGCGAGTTCCTGGGGGAGCAAGGCCTCAGCGACAAGCGGGCCCGGCAGCAGCTGGACTTCATGTGGGCGCTCGTGCGCGACGAACTCGACCACCGGCTCCGCACCGATGCCGACGTCGCGGCGGTGCGTGCGGCGTTGCGCGACGACGTCCTGGCCGGCCGCCTTCCGGCCGTTGCCGCCGCTGATCGGATTCTCCAGGCCTACGATTCCTGAACTTCGGAAATCTAGTTCACATGAACTAGTTCTTTCGGGTAGGCTCAACGACACCGATTGACGGTCTCCCTCCGGGATGTGGGAACCCAGTCATTTCGGTCATGGAGGGCCTGGCGTCTCGGGGGGACGCTGGGCCCTCCCTTTTGCTCTGGACGCCGGCAGTGTCGCTAATCTCCGGGCATGGATCAGAGTGCGTTCTACGGCGTGGTCTCCGCGATCAACTTCACCTTGCTCGGCCTGTGGTGGGTCGCGGTCAAGGACTGGTTCGAGATGGTCGGCGGCACGGCGTCCGCTCGGCGGACCGGATACTTGGTCTCGCTGCAGTTCGTCGTCCCGGGAACGGTGTCCTTGCTCGCGCAGGTCGCGCCCGACGTGGCCGTGGTCTGGCGGACGGCCTTCGCCGTCGCCGGTGCCATCGGCGCGGTCGGAGTGGTCATGTTGGCGGCCGAGCTGCGGCGCATGTCGGATGCCCGGGTCGCGCCGGCGCTGTTCGTCGTGTTCGGTGTGCCGCTGTATCTCGCCGTCGCGTTGGTGGCAGCGCTGCCGGCGCTGACGGCTTCGTTGCCGCCGAACGTCACACCCATCCAGGTCGAAGCCTTCCTGGTGACGCTGCTGGTGTTCCTCGGCACGCAGGAGGCTTGGGTGGTTCGCCTACCGGCGAGGCCGCGCCAGCCGACCAGCTAGGTCAGGCGCCGGCCCAGGCCGGGTTCCAACCGGCGACCTCGTCGGCCTTGCGGGCCGGCGGGCCGACGTAGATCGCCGACGGCCGGATGAGTCGGCCGGTCCGGTACTGCTCGAGGATGTGCGCGCTCCAGCCGGCGGTACGGGCCGAGGTGAACATCGCGGTGAACATGTTCGGCGGGACCTCGGCGAAGTCGAGGACGATGGCGGCCCAGAACTCGACGTTGGTTTCGAGGACGCGGTCCGGGCGACGCTCGCGCAACTCGGCCAACGCGGCCGCCTCCAGCGCCTCGGCGACTTCGGCGCGCGGCGCATTGAGCTCGCGGGCGGTGCGGCGCAAGGTGCGGGCACGCGGGTCCTGGGCGCGGTAGACGCGATGCCCGAAGCCCATCAGCCGCTCGCCGGAGTCGAGCACGCTCTTGACGTACCCGACGGCGTCGCCGGACTTCTCGACCTCGGAGATCATGTGGAGGACGCGCGAGGGAGCGCCACCGTGCAGCGGGCCGGACATCGCACCCACGGCGCCCGACATGGCGGCGGCGACGTCGGCACCGGTCGACGCGATCACGCGGGCGGTGAAGGTCGAGGCGTTCATGCCGTGTTCGGCGGCCGAGACAAAGTAGGCGTCGATCGCCTTGGCGTGGTCAGGATTGACCTCGCCGCGCCAGCGCATGAGCATCCGTTCGACGATGGTGTCGCATTCGTTGATGCGCGCCTCGGGGACGGCCGGCTGGCCGAGGCCGCGAGCGGCCTGGGCAACGTAGGAGAGCACCATCACCGCGGTGCGCGCGAGATCCGCGCGGACTTCGGCCGGGTCCTCGATGTCGTACAGCTGGCGGAGACCCCAGTACGGCGCGGTCAGTGCGATGGCGCTCTGGACATCGGCACGGATGTCGCCCGAGTGCACGGGAATGGGGAACGGCTCGGCCGGCGGCAGCCCCGGCTCGTAGGCGCCGTCCACCAGTAGGCCCCACACGCGGCCGAACGGCACCCGACCGACGAGGTCGTCGATGTCGACACCGCGATACCGGAGCGCGGACCCTTCCTTGTCCGGCTCTGCGATCTCGCTTTCGAACGCAACAACACCTTCAAGGCCGTGGTGCACTACGACGCCGTCTGTCATGGGCGTCATTCTGCCGTGTGCTGTGTCTCCGCCCACACCGAGGTGGGCCACTACGGTGGGAACCATGGAGTCTTCGGATCTGGCCGCCCTCCGGCTCGAATACACCGCTCGAGGGCTGACCGAGGAAGACGCGGGGGACGACCCCCTCGTTCTGCTGCGGCAATGGATCTCCGAAGCGGTGGCGGCCGGCATCGATGAGCCGAACGCCATGGCGCTGGCCACGGCTGACAACCGCGGTCGGCCGTCGGTGCGCATCGTGCTGTTGAAGGGGCTCGATCTCGACGGGGCGGTCTTCTACACGAACCTGGCCTCCCGCAAGGGCCGCGAACTGAGCGAGAACCCGTGGGCCTCAGCGGTCCTGCTTTGGCGACCGCTGGAGCGTCAGGTGCGAATCGAGGGTCCGGTGGCGCCGGTCTCCGATGACGAAGCCGACCGCTACTTCGCTTCCCGTCCGCGGGGCGCCCAGATCGGCGCAGCGTCGTCGCATCAGTCCGAGCCCATCGCGAGCCGCGAGGACCTGGAGCGTCAGTATGCGGAGGCCGAGCGGGCCAGTGTCGGCGACCTCACCCGGCCGGCCTCCTGGGGCGGCTTCCGGCTCGGTTTCGACTCGGTGGAGTTCTGGCAGGGACGGCCCAATCGACTGCACGATCGCATCCGGTTCGTGCGGGGCATCGCCGGCTGGAAGCGCGAACGCCTGCAGCCCTAGCCGGACTCGGCGTCAGGCCGAGACGATCTGTGCGCCGTCGACGGCAACGGCCCGGGCGGCCAGCGGCTTGGGAGCCGGACCTGCCACCACCGAACCGTCGGTGACCGAGAACTTGCTTCCGTGGCACGGACAGTTGATCGTTCCGTCGGACACCTCGGCGACCGCGCAGCCGGCATGGGTGCACACCGCGCTGAACGCCTTGAACTCGCCCTTCGTCGGCTGCGTCACGACGAGCTTGTCGGCCTTGATGACGACGCCGCCCCCGACGGGCACGTCGGCGGCCGCCGCGATCCGGGTGCCGGGAGCCTTCGCCGTGGACGGCTCCGCGGCCTTGGGATCCACGGACGTGTCGTAAGCAGTGCATCCGGCGAGCGCCGCACCGGCGACGGCACAGGCGCCGACGGCGACGGCCCGGCGGCTGACTCCGAGGGGTTCGACAGGTGCGTCGGTCACGGTGGGTCTCGTTTCTCGGGATGGGGCCACGATGGAAATGAGGTTAGAAGGTGACGCCAAAGGTGGCGAAGAACCACAGGGACGACGTGGCCCACAGGACGGTCAAGGCCGTGAACGCCGCTCCGCCGGCCACCGGCAGCGCCCAGCCGGGTGAGTTGTCGTCGCTGAGCGCGAGCATCTTGACGGCGAATACTCCGTAGAAGAAGCACCCGGCGATCGAATGCAGGAGCACGCGGGCATCGGTGGCCATGAACCCGGCGATGTAGAGGCAGTGCGCTGCCACCGGAAGGCTGGCCGCAACGGCAGCACGTCCGCTCCACCGGTGCAGGACGTTCATCACCGGTCCGCCGCCGCTGAGCTTGCCGTAGATCTTGAGCGCCGTGACGAGCTGGACGATCGCCAGCACCAGCGCGAGCGTGCCCAGCCACGCCTTGACGGCAAGGAAGCTGGAGAAGCCGGCGACATTGATCGCCACCTTGCCTGGTTCGTGCACGGCTCCGTAGGTGCCGAGGCCGACCGCCACCATCAGGCCGACGAGGACGGCGATGACGAAAGCCGATCGGGCGCCGGCAGTGGGATCGTCGGGGTGCGCTGTGCTCATCGTCAGAGACTCCTCGGTGTCATCGGGTCGCGCCGGTGACGAGCTCGGCGGTGTCGGCCTCGGGATCGAGGCGAGGCGCCGGCGTCAGCGTGCCGTCGGTGTTCTTGATGCCTACCTGGCGGCCGTCGGGCAGGACGATCCAGCCGATGGTGGTGTCGCTGCTCTCCTCGCGATACAGGCCGGCCGGTGGGTCGGCCTTCTCGAGGTCGAAGGCGTACTGAACGTCGCCGTCGGCCGCCACGCCGGTGACGCGCTTGCCGTTGAAGCGGGCATCGATCGTCGGGCCACGGTTCGATTCGAGCGTCACGCGCCCACCGTCGACGACGCCGGTCATCCATGACTCGAAGGACTTCCCATCGCAGACGTAGGCAACGGCCCGGTCGCCCTTGATGGCCACGGCCACGGCAACCTTGCCGCTCGCGTCCTTGCCCGCATACACGGCTTCATCGGGGAACTCGGCGGCCCCCGCGGCATCGTCGCCCGTCGCATCGGCCGAGGACGCTGCCGGAGCCGGTGCCGGAGCCTCGGCTGCGCCGGGTTGGTTCGGGATCAGGGCGTCGTTCAGCGACAGGATGACGACAAGTGCCCCCAAGGTGAGGACGAGGGTGATGAGAGGACCTCTGCGCTTCACGGCTTCTTCCTCGGAATATGGACTCAGACGGAACGGTCCGCCTGAGTCACGACCCTATGGCGGTGACCAGGGGTTCGGGTGTCAAAACACCCAAAATCACCGGACCACCGTGGTCCGCAGAACGCTCCGCGGCTACGCCCAAGCCAGGTGGGCGAGGCCGACTGCCGCTCCGGCGACGATGTACCAGGCGCTGTTGAGTCGTGTACGCCACAGCAGGACCAGCGTCACGACGGTGATCGCCACGGTCAACGGGTCGACGAGCGCGGACCCGCCCAGCCGCAGCGTGACGCCGGCCATGAGGGCGAGCGAGGTGGCGTTGAGGCCGTCCAGCAGCGCGGAGGTCCAGGCGCGGGACCGCAGCGTGTCGGCGAGCCGGGTCAGCAGGCCGACGAACACGAAGGAGGGCAGGAAGATCGCAACGGTGGCCAGAAACGCCCCGGCCGGGCCGGCCACGAGATAGCCGACAAAGGTGGCGGTGGTGAACACCGGACCAGGGGTGGCCTGGCCGATCGAGACCGCGTCCAGGAGCTGCTCCTGGGTGATCCAGCCCAGTCGGTCGACGAACTCGCCCTGGAGGAACGCCAGAAGCACATAGCCGCTGCCGTAGAGCACCGCGCCGATCTTGAGCATGGAGACGAACAACTGACCGAGCTGAGCGAGCGTGGAGTCTGTCAGCATCGGCAGGCCGGTCCAGGCCAGGAGCGGAGCACCGATCCCGTTATGGCTGCCGGTGGGTGGGATGAAGCGCGCGGCCCGCACCGCCGCGGCCACCAAGGCTCCTGACGCCAGGACGACGAGCTCGTTGACGCCGGCCAGGTAGGCCGCGAGCGCAACCGCCGCGAGCAGCCCGAGCCACCAGCTCTTCACGACGGTCCGCAGCAGCCCGACCAGTGCGAACGCGATGATCGCGATCACCACCGGCACGATGCCGTACAGGATCCCCTCGACCGCCGGGGTGTCTCCGTAGGTGACATACATCCAGGCCAGAGCCGTCACCATCACGGCAGCGGGCAGGATGAACGCCACCCCGGCAGCAACCAGGCCGCGCCAGCGGGCGCGCTCGTGGCCGAGATGGATCGCCAGCTCGGTGGAGTTCGGCCCCGGAATCAGGTTGGTGGCGCCCATCAGGTCCACGAACCGCTCGTCGGTGACCCAGCCGCGCCGCCGGACCAGTTCCTCGCGCATCATCGCGGTGTGCGCGGCCGGGCCCCCGAACGCGATCGTGCCCAACCGGAGGAACAGCAACGCGACCTCCCGCACGGATCCACGGGGCGACCCCGCTGGTCCGTCGGGAGGCTGGTTGGTGTCGGTCAAGCGACGGCGATCCAGACTTGCTCGGAGCGCCCGACCAGACTCCCGTCGTCGGTGTAGAGGGCGGTCGACGTCAGCCGCTTGCGACCGTCGCGGGCGCGCTGCCAGCCGGTGGCCAACAGCGTCTCCCCGGCCACCGGCGGTCGAACGACCTCGGCGGTCAGGCGGCCGAGCAACAGGACGTCGTCGGGGAAGCCGGCAGCCCAGCCGCCGGGGCAGTCGAGCCCAGCCCAAGCGACCGGCGTGGGGATGAGTCCGTCGTCACCGGCGAAGGCAGGGTGAACCTCCCACGGCGCCGCCGTGCGGTCGTCGCCGATCGGACCGCTGAAGATGCGCAATCCGTCGCCGGGATCGCGGGCCGTGCCGCAGGTGAAGCACCGGTCGAACGGATGACTGGTGTAGCCGGGATACGCCGCAGCGCCGGCCTCGGCCTCGGCGCGCGAGACGACCGGCGGCGGGTCGTCGGCGAACAGGCCCGGCGTCGCGGTGCCGATGATGGCTCCGCCCGCGGTCAGCAGGCGCAGCTCGCCGGCCTCCTCGTCTTCCTCCCACGTGAGCGTCGTGTCCAGGGGCGGAGGCTGCAGCAGCGTGCTGGTGACGACCGTCGGACCGTGCCGCCGCGCCCACTCGTCAGCGAGAAGCCCGCACACCCAACCGCCATTGCCAGACTTGAGCGGACCGTTGAACTGCCCCGGGATCGTGACCATGGCACCACCGTACTGGTGGGTACCGCGACCAGTAGTCAGGCAGAATGGGCGCGTGAGCGACCTGATCGACACCACCGAGATGTACCTCCGCACGGTGTACGAGTTGGAGGAGGAAGGCATCGTCCCGCTGCGCGCGCGGATTGCCGAGCGTCTCCACCAGAGCGGCCCGACCGTGAGCCAGACCGTGGCCCGCATGGAGCGAGACGGCCTGCTGACCGTGCAGGGGGATCGCCATCTCGAGCTGTCGCCCAAGGGTCGCCAGCTCGCCACGCGCGTCATGCGCAAGCACCGCCTGGCCGAGCGGCTGCTGCTCGACGTCATCGGCCTCGACATCGAACTCGTCCATGACGAAGCGTGCCGCTGGGAGCACGTCATGTCCGAGCAGGTTGAGCGGCGGCTGCTGGAGTTGCTCGAGCACCCGAGCGAGTCCCCCTACGGCAATCCCATTCCCGGCCTGGAGGAACTCGGCGACCCGGGCCTTGCCGGGGGCCCGGCCGACTCGTTCCTCGACGGCGTGCAGCCATTGACCGAAGCGGTGACCGGCGAGCCGGCACGGCGCATCGTCCGTCGTATCGCCGAGGAGCTGCAGGCCGATCCGGACGTGCTGTCGGTCCTGCGCCGGGTCGGCGCTCTCCCCGGCAACGACGTCCTCGTGTCCAAGGGGCACGACGGTGTCATCATCGCCCGGCAGGGCGAGTCCGCCGAGATCGATGCCGAGGCGGCCAACCACATCTTCGTTTCCCACTGATTCGCGATGCCGCGCTGGTTCCGACGCACTGGCGGCGAGATCCTCGGATGGATCCTCGTCGTGGTCGGGCTTGCGCTGCTGATCTTGCCTGGGCCCGGGATGCTCGCGCTGGTCGCCGGAGTCGCGCTGCTGGCTCCGCACTACTCGTGGGCGCACCGCATCTTCGACCCGCTGCATGACCGCGCGGTCGAGGCCGCGAAGGAGGGCGTCTCCACCAAGGGGCGCGTGCTGGCGGGCGTGGCCGGTGTCATCTGGCTTCTCGGAATCGGCGTGGTGTGGTTCGTCTCGCCGCCCATTCCCGAGTTCTCGGTGTGGGTGTGGGACTTCGGCCCGCGACTTCCGGGTGGCCGCGCCGCCGGCATCGGGTTGATTGCGTCGGGCATCGCCGGTGGCGCTCTGCTCGCCTACAGTGTGAAGAGGTGGTACCCGGGATCTGCGGCGCCTGACCGGTAATCTCGGAAGTCCCACGGGTGGTTGTGAGGAGTTCCCATGCGTCGCTCGCACGCGGTTGCAGTCCTGCTCGGAGTCGTTGGCGCGATGTCCGCGACCGCGTCACCGGTGGCGGCTGAGGAGAAGGACGACGACAAGGCCAAGCTGGTCGAGCGCATCGTCGCCAAGGCCGAGCCGGACCTCTTGGAGGTCCTGGTCACGACGCGTGGCGAACGTGGGAAGCCGAAGTTCGACACCATCCGGGTCGCCGACAAGGCCGCTGCCAAGCGCGTCGTGGGCGACATGCTGGGTCGTTCGGGCGTCCTCGCCGTCGAGATGAACCGGCGGGTCTCAGCCGCGGCCAACGACCCGTTCTTCCGCTACCAGTGGGCGCTCGACAGCCGTCATTTCTACTTCGATCGGGTCAGCCAGGTGACGCGATACGACCGCGCCAGGCCGTACATCGCGGTGGTCGACAGCGGAGTCCAGAGCAGTCACCCGGACCTGCAAGGGCACGTCAGGGCCGGATACGACGCCACGAACTCCGGTTCCACCGCCGACGACTGTGGCCACGGCACGCACGTCGCAGGCATCATCGCCGCGACCGCCAACAACAGTCGCGGTGTGGCCGGACTGGCGCAACGCGGCTGGATCGTTCCGGTCAAGGTCCTGAAATGGCAGTCGGGTGGCCTGTTGGCGCCATCTGATTGCTACGGCACCAGTGGCGCGGTGGCCTCCGGCATCAGCTGGGCCGCCGACCACGCGCACATCATCAACCTGTCCATCGAGGCGGAGGCGCCGTCGGACGCCGAGCGCATCGCGGTCTCCTATGCCCGAAGCCGTGGTCGCGCGGTCGTCGCGGCGGCCGGAAACAGCGGCGCCGGTCGGGTGGTCTACCCCGCTGGCTATTCGTCTGTGATCGGAGTCGGAGCCGTCGATCGCACCAGTTCGTCTCCCTACTGGACGCCGGCCGCGTTCTCCAACCCGGGCTACTGGGTGGACGTGGCCGCGCCGGGCGTGTCCATCGCATCGACCGTTCCACCGCGGAACCGCACGTGCTCGGAGTACCCCAGTGCCGGTTCCGGCTACTGCTTCCTCAGTGGCACGTCGATGGCGACCCCCTACGTGTCGGCGACGTTGGCTCTCGGGATCCAGCACTGCCGGTGGTCCGCGGACCGGGCGACGTACATGCTCCAGCGAACCGCGTCGCATTACCCGAAGAGGTTCGGGAAGGTCGGTTACGGCGTCGTGAGCCCACTCAGGGTCCTCCAGTGCTAGGACTGGTCCCGAATCGCGTCACGTAGCATGCGCTGAATGATTCGGATCGTCGCGTTCCTGCTCGTGGTCGCGGCAGCGATGGGCATGGGAGTCGCGGCCAGCGACGAGGAACCAGGGCCATCCACGCGCGAGATCCCGCTGCCGGCGCCGTTGGCGCTGGCCGAACGCGCCCAGACCGGGTGTGGGGGCGTACTGACGCGTCGCGGTGGCGACAGCCTGTGGCGGTGCGTGCTGTCCGACGAGTTCGATGGATCGCGACTCGACCTGACGCGCTGGTCGACGGTCACGACGGCCGAGACGGAGTTCAGTTCCGGCATTCCACCCACGTACGCCTGCTACGTCTACGACCCGCGCACCGTGTCGGTTGCCGGCGGCTACCTGCACCTTTCGGTCGTGGAGACCGATGACGAGATCCAGTGCGGCGGGGCGGCAGCCCAACCCACCGAGTACCTCGGCGGTGCCGTGTCGACCCGGAACAGACTGGCCCAGACCTACGGCCGCTACGAGATCCGGGCCCGGTTCCAGACCGACGAGGACGACGGCTTGCAGAGCTCGCTCATCCTCACACCGGAGGACCCCGCCTACGGCCAGAACTCAGGCGAGATGGACATTGCTGAGTACTTCAGCACGTGGCCGGACCGCGTCGTCCCGTATGTCCGGTACGACCACCCCGGCGACGACCCGACCGAGACCACCGACTCCTGCACGGTGGACAGTCCCGATCAATTCCATCGCTATGCGCTGGAGTGGACGCCGAAGCGGATCGAGGTCTTTGTCGACGGCCGCCGGTGCCTGTCCACCACATGGTCGATGGGGACGGCGCTGGAGCACCCGGCCCCGTTTGACCAGCCGTTCGTCCTGTCGATGTTCCAGGCATGGGGCGCGAGCAAGGTTGCGCCCGACCTGGACGACCTGCCCGACCTGCCGGCCACGATGCAGATCGACTACGTCCACGTCTGGGGCGTCCGCCCGGACTAGCCGGGCCGCTCTACGCCAGGAAGGCCAAGGTCAGCTGGGTGATACCCGCAGCCAAGGTGACGGCCGAGATCCCGAGCAGGGCGCGGGACACGCCCTGTCGATGGAAGACGGTCGAGATGCCTCCGAAGAAGAGGGTGAGAGCGAACAAGACAGTGGACAGTTCGAACTTGTCGCCCTGGTTGTCGGCCTTGCTCGCGGCCTTGAAGAGCTTGCCCGCCTCGGTCTCCAGGTCGTAGGCCTCGCTGAAGTCCTCGACCTGATACGGGTTCTCGTCCGCCTCGTCCAAGGGGGTGACCGCGTCCTCGTTGTCCTCCCACCAGGCGATGCCTTCGCGGAGTTCGGGCCGCATCAAGGTCTTGAGGTAGTCGGCCAGTTCGGTGTCGCCCTGCTCGACTGCCGTGGCATACGACACGAACAGCTGCTGGTCCATCGCGGTGGTCTGGTTGCCTTGTGCGTAGAACGCATTGGCGTCACTGAGGGTGCGTGTGGAGTTGGTGTAGCCCTGCAGCGCCTCGCCGTCGAGTAGTGCCGCCTCGTAGGCCGACACGGCGGTGAACGTGGCCGCCAGGCCCAGCAGGATCGCGGCGATGACCTGCCGCCAGTTGTCGGCCGGCTCCGCCGGGGATTCGGCGAATACGTCGCTCACGGCTGCTCCCTGCGTCGTGGTGCGCGGGGCGCGCGCCGGTAGGAGACTAGCGGGAGGTCGTGCGGACGCGCTCCTGCCGTCAGGTTGGCCAATACTGGAACACGTTCTAGTCTTGGCCCGTGACTGAGACCCTTCAGCGATTCAGTGGCAAGCGCGTCGTCGTGACCGGCGCGGCCGGCGGTGTCGGTAGCCAACTCGTGGACATGTTCCGGGCCGAGGGCGCGACCGTCGTCGGCACCGACGTTGCCAGTGGCGACGGCATCGTCGTCACGGACCTGCGGGACGAGCAGGCGATCGCGTCGTTCGCTGCCGCAGCGGTCGATCAGCTTGGCGGTCTGGATGTGCTGTGCAACGTCGCGGGCGTCCAGCGCTTCGGTCGGCTCGGCGACATCACCGCCGCGGAGCTGCGCCTGCACACCGACGTCAATCTGGTTGCCCCGGTGCTGCTGACTCAGGCAGTCGCTCCCGCACTTGCGGAGTCGCAGGGCAATGTCGTGACGATCGCATCGATCTCGGGATCCTTCGCGCAGCCGTACAACTCGATGTACTGCGCCAGCAAAGCCGGCGTCCTGCTGGCGATGCGTTCGCTCGCCATCGAGTTCGCCAAGCAGCGGGTTCGCGTCAACTGCGTTTCCCCCGGCGGCATCGAAACCCCGATGCCGCACACCGCGGCCAAGGAGCTCCCCAAGGACATCGACTGGGATCTGCTGATGAAGAGCCAGAGCGCCTTCCCCGGCTTCATGCCTCCCGCCGACGTCTGCGATGCGGTCCTCTTCCTCGCCTCGGATGCGGCGAAGTCGATCACCGGATCCAACCTGGTCGTGGACCGCGGCGTCGTCTTCTGACCCGGCTCAGTCGGTGCCGATCAGACGAGATGGCGAAGGAGACCGTCGGGGTTGGCGAGGAAACGCTTGGTGAGGCGAACTGGCATTGCCTCATCAAACGCCACGTTGCGGATGCTCCCGTCGTCTGAGACCTCGTAGATGGTCGCGCCGGGCAGCGCCAGCAGGATCGGCGAATGGGTCGCCACGATGATCTGGCACTCCTGATCGGCCAAGTCAGCCAGTCGAACAAGTGCTGTCATACAGCCGCGAGGCGACAGTGCGGCCTCTGGTTCGTCCAGCAGGTACAGGCCGCGCCGACGAAACCGGTGGATCATCAGACTGATGAACGACTCGCCATGTGATTGTTCGTGCGGTGACACGCCACCGAGTTCGGCGATCTGTGCAGGCCCGATCCTTTCGGACTCGGTGGCAACGTTGTAGTACGACTCGGCCCGGAGAAAGAACTTGCTGCGGGGTTTGGCGGGCTCCCAGCTCATGGCCAAGTGATCACTGAGCGCCGATTCGGTTGCGCGGGTGGTGAACCGATAGTTCTGGCTGCCGCCCTCGGCGTTCATTCCTGCGGCGACGGCGATCGCCTCGATCAAGGTCGACTTTCCGCTCCCGTTCTCGCCGACGAAGAACGTGACTCCGGCAGGGATCGGGAGGCCGTCATCCAGGCCCGCCAGGTATCGAACGATCGGCAGCGAAAATGGGTACCCCGCCGGATTCGCCGAGTCGAGCACCCGAAAGCTCCGGATGTACCGAGCCCGCGCTCCGACGACGTTGTCTTGCCGAGCACGGTCCACCGTGTCCTTCTTGGCCACGGGCCGAGCGTAGTTGGGACGACAGACAACAATCTCGGCTCAGGATTGGCAGCGCCTTCCGGTCTGCCACTGTGCCCCCGGCAGGATTCGAACCTGCGACGCACGGTTTAGGAAACCGACGCTCTATCCCCTGAGCTACGGGGGCGGGACATGCGTAAATACCTGCGTAAAACCATCCCACGACCGCGACCGAGTCTAGAGGTCGACTCGGTACGGTTCCCGTTGTGGCCGCCGTCCGTGTCGGCGGCCACCTATACAGTCTGACCATCCATTGAACGATGGGGGGCCACGTGGCGCTGACGACGTCCCTTCGGGGTCGGGTAAACAACACAAGTCTCCCCAAGAGTCACTCCTTGCTTCCGCTGCTCGAAGCCGTTGTCAATGGCCTTCAGGCGATCGACGCTAGATACGGGTCCGACCTTGAGAGCGGTCGTCTGAATGTCCGCATCGTGCGCGACCCGCAAGAGGTGCTCGACCTCAGCTCATCGGGTGCTGGCCGGGCTCCGCTGAGCCCGATCGTCGGATTTGTTGTCGAGGACAACGGAATCGGTTTCACTCCAGAAAATGTGGAGTCTTTCGAGACATTAGACACCGACTACAAGGCCGAGCTGGGCTGTCGCGGGGTCGGACGATTGCTCTGGTTGAAAGCGTTCGACAAGGTTGCGGTCCGCAGCGCCTACGCCGATGAAGATGGCGTCATCCTTGCGCGGGAGTTCAAGTTTTCGATCGAGCACGAAGTAGAGCACGAGGAAGCGCCAGAAGGACTTAGCGAAGTCGGCGCCACCGTGACGTTGAGCGGGTTCAAGCCGATGTACCAGGAGCACTCTCCGAAAACGACAGACGCGATCGCCCGCGAAGTGTTTGAGCACTGCATTTGGTACTTCCTTCGACCTGGTGGTGCACCCCAAATCACGATCATCGACGAAGAGTCGATCTCGCTCAACACGTTGATGGAAGAGTTCATCTACTCAGAACTGCCTCCATCGTCCATCGAGGTGAAAGGCCGAACATTCGATCTCGTCAATCTGTGCCTCAAGTCGTCGACTCGCAATCCTGTTCCGCGTCTCCACTGGTGTGCAGCCAACAGGGTCGTTGCCGAGGAGAGTCTTGCCGGCAAGATCCCTGGCCTCTACGGAAAGTTGAAGGACGCGGCGGGGACGGAGTTCACCTACGTGGGCTACCTGTCGTCTGACTTCCTCGACGAATCCGTGCGCGCAGACAGAACAGCCTTTGACATTGCTGACCGGACACCCGGCGAATCGCTCGATGACAGCATCTCGATGGACGACATCCGTTCAGGTGCCCTCGCAGAGATCGAACGGATTCTTTCAGACTCGCTGGCCGGGGCCCGCGAAGAAGGCAAGAACCGGGTCAATGACTTCGTAAGCAATGTCGCGCCTCGGTATCGACCAGTAATGGCGCGATTTGAGCCGCTCGGAATCACGGTCGATCCGTCAATCAAGGACAACGAGCTCGAGCTTCTCCTTCACCGCAACCTGCAGAAGTTGGAAGCAAGCGCCATCGCGCAAGGCCAGGTCGTGTTCGCGCAAGACGGGGCCGCAAATCCGGAGGACTACCAGGAGCAGCTACGAAAGTATTTGGAAACCGTCACTGAGATCAACCAGTCCGACCTGGCCGCTTACGTCTCGCGGCGCCGCGTGATTCTCGACGCCCTCTCGAAGCTCATAAGGCTCGACTCGGACGGGAAGTACTCCCGGGAGGATGCGATCCACTCGCTCCTCATGCCGATGCGTAAGGACTCCAATGAACTGGGGGCCGATGCGTCTAACCTTTGGATCTTCGATGAACGACTCGCGTTCCACGACTACCTGGCGTCTGACAAGACGCTCAAGAGCATCCCTATTACCGGTGCCGACTCGACGAAGGAGCCGGACATTGCATCGACCCGACTCGCGGGCATTCCGGTGCTGGCGGCCGAGGGCGAAACGCTTCCGTTGCCTTCAATCGTGGTAGTCGAATTGAAGCGGCCGATGCGCAACGATGCGGACGAGGACAAGGACCCCATCCAACAGTGCCTCGGCTACGTCAAGCAGATTCGCGGTGGCGGGGTGCAGACGGCATCTGGTCGCCCGATCCCACCGACGACCGATGTTCCGGCATTCTGCTACATCCTGGCCGATCTCACTCCGAGAATGGTCGAGCGATGTGAGGTCGCTAACCTACGTCGAACGTACGACGGCCTGGGCTATTTCGGGTTCAACGAGGCGAACAAGGCCTACATCGAGGTGGTGTCGTTCGATGGCCTCCTGAAGGCCGCCACCGAACGCAACCGTGCCTTCTTCGACAAGTTGGGGCTGCCCTCAGCCTGAGCGACGTTACTTTTGTCGCTCAGCACGCCGATCCTCGTCCTTGGCTGGC
>DATEDT010000087.1:0-17922 GCA_035281505.1 Aeromicrobium sp.
GCTCTCGTCGGCAGCCACCTCGACCACGTGGTTGTTGGTCAGGATGTCGCCGTCGCTGCTGATGATGATGCCGGAGCCCTTGCCACCGACGTCACCACCCGAGACGTTGATCTGCACCACTGACGGCAGGACACGCGCGGCAACCTGTTCGACGGCACCGGCCGGCGCACGGCTGTCGCCGTCCTCGCCGTCGACCGGGGCGTCCAGCGTGCTGATCGCACTCTGTTCGCTGCCGACGTACCTGTCGTAGACGGCGCCGCCGCCGAGACCGGCCGCGCCGCCGACGATGGCGGCGGCGAGCAGGCCAGCCAGCGCTGGACGCGCCCGCTGCGGTGGCGGCTCCGATGGAGCCTGCTGTTGGAGCGGCGGCAAGGTCGCGGTAGGCGATCCGTGGTGGGGGTCGGCCGCATACGTCGCCGCGGTGGGGACCGGCTGAGCCGGGCTGGCGGCCGGCGCTGCCGGCGAGACCGGTGCGGCCGAACTCGGCTCGGCGGACGTCGGCTCGAAGCGATGGGTGTAGGGATCCGATTCCGTGTTGCCGGCAGATCCGGGCTCGGTCGGCGCGCTCGTCGGCTGCGCCTCAGCTGCTCCGGTCGGGGCGCCGGCACTCGCGTCATCGTCGGGACGATCCGTCGGTGGGACGTAAGGGCGCGCGGCGTACGGGTCGGGCGTGTCGCTCATAAGTCCTGATTCTCCCTCATGCCGGCAAAGCGCCGGCTGAGTCTCACCTGTGCGCTTCCTGTGCGAGCATCTTTGATGCCCGGTGCGGCGGTCAGGAGGCCGCGGGGCCGTCGAGCAAGCGCTGCGCGGCCGAGGCGGCCCGCGCCCCGTACGAGCCGCCGAACAACACCGCATGGACCAGCAGCGGGTGGAGCTGGTGCAGCGGAACACGGTCGCGCCACCCGTCGGCGAGCGGGGCGGCGTCGTCGTACGCGGCGATGACCCGGTCGAGATGGGGGAGTCCGAAGAGCGCCATCATGGCCAGGTCGGTCTCACGGTGACCGCCGTGCGCGGCGGGATCGATCAACCACACTTCGCCGTCGGAACCCCACACGACGTTGCCCGACCACAGGTCGCCATGGATGCGAGCGGGCGGCTCGTCCGGGCCGGCGAGATCGTGGATCTTCCGCATCGCCTGTTCGATGACGTGTGCCTGCTCGACGGTCAGCGCCTTGCGGTCGACGGCCGCACGCACGTAGGGCATCACCCGGCGTGAGGCGTAGAACTCGGGCCACGTGGGGAGCGGTCGGTTGGGCAGCGGAGCAAGCCCGATGTATCCGTCGTGCTCCGCTCCGAACTGACTGGCGCCCGCACCATGCGTCGCGGCCAGCCGGCGTCCGAACCGTTCGGCGAGCTCGTTGGACGGCTTGGTCGGTTCGATCCAGGCCAGCACGATGCAGTCCGGGGCGACCGCCAGGACCTCGGGGACCTTGGCTCCGCCGTCGACGCTGAGCCAGCGCAGCCCCTCGGCTTCGCGCTCGAAGAAGTGCTCCGGCGGATGTGGACGAGTCTTGATGACCACGTTGCGCCCGTCGGTCAGGCGCAGTCGGGTGGTGGTGCAGATGTCTCCACCGGCGACCGAGGTCGTCGAGACGACACCGTGGCCGATGAGCGACTCCGCGCGCGCCGCAGTGCCCGACATCCGTGCCATGCGATCGAGGTTACCGGCAGCGGCTGAGCAGCGAATCAGGCGAGGCGTCGCGAGAGTTCCTCGACCAAGGCCTCGGCCGTCCGCTCCACCATGAGGAGCACCTGCTGGAATCCTTCGGGTCCGCCGAACCACGGATCGGGGACCTCGATGTCGCGCTCGGAGGCCTCGGGGTCATAGGCCCGGAACATCTGCACTTTCTCCAGCGACGCGACGTCGGGCGCGAGGTCGGAGATGTCAGCGTGGTTGCTGGCGTCCATGGCCAGGATCAGGTCGTTCTCGGCGTACCAGTCCATGGTGAAGCGCTGCGCACTGTGCCGGCTCGGGTCGTATCCGGCGGCCGCCAGGGCAGCCGCGGCCCGCTCGTCCATCGGTTCGCCGGTGTGCCAGCTGCCGGTTCCCGCGGACACAACCGTGACGGTGTCGGCCAGCCCGGCCTCGGCCAGCCGGTGCTCGAGGACGACATGCGCCATCGGTGAGCGGCAGATGTTGCCCAGGCAGACGACCGCGACTCTCATTGGCCTGATGTTACGAGCACCTGCCGGCCGACCGAGAATTGGTCGGCAATCCTTCCGGCTGGTCTACGAAGCGCGGCGGGTGAGCGAGCCGAAGACCGCGTTGACGATCGAGACGACGATGGCGCCGAGCACGGCCCACCAGAACCCGTCGACGTCGAACGGCACCGCGCCGGTGATCGGCATCCTCGCGCTGATCCACTCGGTGAGCAGCAGAAGTAGGGCGTTGATGACGAGGAGGAACAACCCGAGCGTGAGCACGATGAACGGCAGCGAGAGCACCTTGACGACCGGCGCCACGAACAGGTTCACCAGGACGAACACCAGGCCGACGATCGCGACCGGAATGATCTTGTCCTGCAGCGTCTGATCGGGACGGCCGATGTTCATGTGGTCGCCGAGCAGAGCGGCGCCGACGGCCAGCGACAGCGAGCTCAGCACCCAGGCCAATACGAACTTCATGTGCGCATTCTGGCACGGGAATCGCCTCCGAATAGGGTGCCTCTCGCATACGCTCGGATCGGCCACTCGCGGTTTACCGTGGGAACGCAAGCTCACAAGGCTTCAGGCCGCAGGCCATCGAAGGGGATCCTTACATGGGTGAATCGCCGTCGGGACGCGACGCGTTCGTGCAGTTGCTCACGCCCGATGGGGTGCGCCGGGAGCACACCGACTTCAGGTATGTCGGGGACACTCAAGCGATCGCTGAGCTGTACCGCCACATGGTGCTGATCCGGCGTGTGGACGCCGAAGGATTTGCTCTGCAGCGTCACGGCGAGTTGGGCCTATGGCCGCCCTCGCTCGGCCAGGAAGCGGTCCTTGCCTCCGGCGCCGCAGCGTTGGGGCCGGCCGACTTCGTCTACCCGACCTACCGCGAGATGCTTCTGGGTTGGCTGCTGGGCGTCGACATATCCGACCTCCTGGCGGTCTGGCGTGGATCCAGCCACGGCGGCTGGGACAGCCGCAGCACGCGGTTCGGCCCGATGAGCATCGTCATCGGATCTCACCCCCTGCACGCGACCGGTCACGCGCTCGGGATGAAGATGCGCAATCAGCGCGACAGCGCCGTCATTGCCTACTTCGGCGACGGTGCGTCGTCGCAGGGCGACGTGATGGAGGCCATCGAGTTGGCGGTCCTGCAGCAGGTGCCGGTCGTCTTCTTCTGCCAGAACAATCACTTCGCGATCAGCCAGCCGGTCGACCGGCAGACGGCGGTCCCCATCGTCGAGCGAGCCGCCGGATTCGGTCTGCCCGGCATCAGGATCGACGGTAACGACGTGCTCGCCTGCGAGGCCGTGACGCGGGCTGCCTTGAAGCGGGCTCGTGAGGGTGGCGGACCGACCTTCATCGAAGCCATGACGTACCGCATGGGGCCGCACACGACGTCGGACGATCCCACGCGTTACCGCGACGACGCCGAGGTCGAGGTGTGGCGAGCACGCGACCCGATCGATCGGGTGCGGGCCTACCTCGTGGGCGAGGCGTACGACGCCGAGTTCTTTGCCGAGGTCGATCGTGAGGCCGAGGAGCTCGGCGCATCTGTGCGTGCGGCGTGCCTCGCAGTTCCGGAACCGGATCTCGCCGCATGGTTCGACAACGTCTACGCCGAGCAAACCGATGAACTGCGTTCGCAGCAGACCGAGTACGTCGCTTGGCGACGACAGTACGGGGGGGTCGCATGACCGAGTTGAGCTTGGCGAAGGCGATCAACATGGGGCTGCAGGCCGCCATGGCCGCCGACGATCATGTGGTGCTCCTGGGTGAGGACATCGGTCGTCTCGGCGGTGTGTTCCGCGTGACGGACGGTCTCCAGGCGGAGTTCGGAGACGACCGAGTCATTGACACCCCGGTGGCCGAGTCCGGCATCGTGGGCACGGCGATCGGGCTGGCCCATGCCGGGTTTCGTCCCGTGGTGGAGATCCAGTTCGACGGCTTTGTCTACCCGGCGTACGACCAGATCGTCACCCAGTTGGCACGTCACTACAACCGGTCTGCCGGTCATCTTCCGATGCCGGTCGTCATCCGCATCCCGTATGGCGGGGGTATCGGGGCGGTGGAGCATCACTCCGAGAGCCCTGAAGGCCAGTTCGTCCTCACCCCCGGGCTCAAGGTGGTCGCTCCGGCGACCGCCGAGGATGGGTATTGGATGATTCAACAGGCCATTGCTGCCGATGACCCGGTGATCTTCCTGGAGCCGAAGCGACGCTATTGGCAGACCGGGCCGGTCGACCTCGCGGCCACGCCGCGGCCGCTGTGGTCATCGGTGGTGCGGCGTGAAGGCGCGGACGTCACCTTGATCGGCTACGGCCCCACGGTGACCACCTGCCTCGAGGCCGCCGAAGTCGCCGAGACGGACGGACTGGACGTCGCCGTAATCGACCTGCGGAGCCTTTCGCCGCTGGACCTCGAGCCGGTGTACGCATCGGTCCGGGAAACCGGCCGGGCCATCGTCGTCCATGAGGCCGCGCGAACTCTGGGCCTTGGGGCCGAGATCGCCGCGCGGGTCACGCAGGAGTGCTTCTACTCATTGGAAGCACCGGTGCAGCGCGTCGCCGGATATGACGTCCCGTATCCGCCGAGCCGAGTGGAGGACGATTATCTCCCCGGCATCGACCGGATCATGGACACGGTTGAGGCCGTCATGAATGACGAGTGGCAGACGGAGTCGACCGGCGGTGGGCAATGGGGGCAGGTCGGATGAGTGAAGCCGAGGAACGACCCACGCGGCAGGAGTTCGCACTTCCGGATGTTGGCGAGGGGCTGACGGAGGCTGAGATCGTCACCTGGCGGGTTGCCGTCGGGGACACGGTTCAGATCAACGACATCCTGCTGGAGATCGAAACCGCCAAGTCCGTCGTCGAGTTGCCGAGCCCGTTTGCCGGCGTGGTGGACCAGCTTCTGGCTGACGAGGGCATGACGGTTTCGGTCGGATCCCCGATCATCGCCATCGTCGATTCGCGCACCGCTGAGGCTTCAGTGGCTGCTGGAGGGCAGGACTCTGCTCCCGAGCGCGAGCCCACGCTGGTTGGGTACGGCGCACGGACTTCGGGCCCACGGCGACGTCGCAAGGTCCCGACGCACGTCGGAACCGTCGTCCCTTTGCGCAGCGGGCACGACGAACACGTGCGTCATCGGGTGCGGGTGAAGCCTCCGGTCCGCAAGCTGGCCAAGGACCTCGGGGTCGATGTCAACGACGTTCCGACCACCGGGCCCGTCGTGACTCGTGCTGACGTTGAGGCTTACGCAGCGTCCCGTCGCGCGCTGTCGGCCAGCGAGTCGGACGTCGGGGAGGTCGGCCCGGCCGGGATGCTCCCGACAGAACGCCCCGGCGATGTGCGCGTGCCGGTGCGAGGGGTGCACAAGGCCATGGCATCGGCCATGGACCGATCGCTGCGCGTTGCGCCGCAGGCGACCGAGTGGCTCACCCTGGACGTCAGCCGGACCGTCGACCTGCTGGAGCGGCTGCAGGCTGAGCGTTCCTTCGCCGGCATCCGTCTGACGCCGACCGTCATCGTGGCCAAGGCCGTCTGCTTGGCACTGCGCCACAGTCCCGCCCTCAACTCGCAGTGGTTGGAAACTGATACGGGCGACGCCGAGCTCCTGGTGCACGACGCGGTCAACCTGGGGTTCGCCGTGGCCACCGAGCGCGGCCTGATCGTCCCGAACATCAAGGCTGCCGACCGGCTCTCGCTGCGCGAGTTGGCAGGAGCCATTGATCGGCTGACGTCCACGGCACGGGACGGCCGCACCCAGCCCGCTGATCAGGCGGGTGGTTCGTTCACAATCACGAACATCGGGACGCTCGGGGTCGACGCGGGCACACCGCTGCTCAATCCAGGGGAGTCGGGCATCCTTTCGATGGGCGCCATACAACGTCGCCCGTGGGTCTTGGAGGATGACTCGATCGGTGCGCGATGGGTGACCACGCTGGCGCTGACGTTCGATCATCGGGTCGTCGACGGAGCCGGCGGCTCCAGATTCCTCACGGACGTCGCAGACATCCTGCGGGACCCGGCAACTGCGCTGACCTACTAGCGTCCGCGTCGGAAGATGAGCACGGCCGTGGCGGTGACGAAGACCGCCAGGCAGGCGATGACCGTTCCGACGATGCTCGGGTAGCCCGCGTCGAAGCCGCTGGCCGACAGGTGCTTGGCGAGGATGCCGGTGTAAGCCCACAGCAGCACGAGTCCATAGGCGACGTCACGGTTGCGCAGCATCACGAGGGTTCCGACAACGGCCGCCGCGACCACCATCGCGATGGTCCAGCTCGGCTCGGCCGGACCGAAGCCATTCGATCCGAGGCTGACCAGCAGCACGATGACGTTCGCAACGGTGGCCACGGTGATCCAGCCGAAGTAGACGCTGAACGGCACTGCGACGAGCAGCTTCTCGCGTCCGGCCAGTTGCGCACCAGCCAGCAGACGAGTGATGGCCGCCAGGCACACCAGGATCACCAACATGAGAACGACCGAGAGCTCGATCGCGTCGTGGTGCCAGGCCAGGATCCACGCCGCATTGGCCACCGAGGAGATCGAGAAGTACAAACCCACCCGATCCAGGACCGGGGACTGGTCAGTGCCGGCCGGCCCACCCTGGAACAGGCCGAACCGATGGAGCAGATGGAGTCCGAGCAGCAGGTAGATCAGGCCCCAGATGGAGAAGGTGTAGCCGGCGGGCGCGAACAGGTTGGGGTAGGCGTCGGACACGTCCCCGGTCCGGACTCCGTTGATCGGGAGCGCGTTGGCCAGGACGTTCACCGCCACCATCAGCAGGTACGTGACCGCTGCCAACGCCAGGATCGGGCGTCGTGCCGTTGCTACTGCCATGTGGAGCCTCCCGGGGCCGCTTCAGTCGTGTTGCATGCGTCGGCGGCGTCTCATGAAGACGAGGATCGCCACGATGATGCCGCCAAAGAACCCGCCCAGGATGACGAAGTTGCCGGCGCGCGCGCGTTCCACGAACCCATCCACCACGGCATAGGCGTACTGGGCGTTGTCGACCCCCTTGTCCGCGGGTGAGCACGACACGGTGACGTTGTCGCGACCGTCCGGCTGGAAGGCGACCAGGTTCCAGGTGGTGCCGTCGTCCTCGACCGTCAACGCGATGGGCGAAGCGGGCATCGGCTCCGGCTCGGCGTCGCGAACGACGTCGACCAGGGAGCAGGTGATGCGCCGTTCGGCCTGCACGACGTCCGTGAAGACCGCGATGCTCTCGCCCTGGGCCCGCAGAGCCTGGTTGGCCGAGGTGATGGGGGCATTGCGAACCGCGTCCCAGGCACCGCCCGCGACGGCGACCCCGACGATCCAGCTGGCCAAGGCCAGCGCCAGTGCGGCGAGGTACCAGAACGGGCTGGGCGGCGCGGGCTTCTCCACGCGATCAGACGTTACCGCCGGTAGTCGGCGTTGAGGTGGCGGCCCGGCGAGGTGCTCGCCCGTCGGGCGAGCACCTCATTCACCGAGTCAGAACGCCGCTTCCGACAGGCTCATGATCGAGTCGTCGATGTTTTCGGCGATGATCCGCTCGCCGGCGAGCTTCGGCAGGACGTTGCGAGCGAAGAAGGACGCCGCGGCGACCTTGCCCTCGTAGAAGTCCTTGTCGGCATCGGCAGGCCCGGCGTCGAGTGCGGCGAGAGCCACCTCGGCTCCACGCAGGAGCAGCCAGGCGACCACGACGTCGCCGAGCACGTAGACCAGGCGGGTCGTGTTCAAGCCCACCTTGTAGATGTTCTTGATGTCGCCGTTCTCATCGGCCGGGTTCGCCGACATCAGGTCGCTGAACACGGCGCCGAGGATCGCCTGCGCGTCGTCCAGGCCCTTGGCCAGGTACTCGCGCTCGACCTTGAGACGAGCGTCGCCCTCGGCGTTCTCGGCGAACTGCTGGATCTCATTGGCCAGGTAGCCCAGCGCCTTGCCGCCGTCCTTGACGATCTTGCGGAAGAACAGGTCCATGCCCTGGATCGCGGTCGTGCCTTCGTACAGGGTGTCGATCTTGGCGTCGCGCACGTACTGCTCGATCGGGTAGTCCTGCAGGAAGCCCGACCCACCGAGCGTCTGCAGTGACTCCGTGCCCAGCAGCACCCAGGCGCGCTCCGAGCCGTAGCCCTTGACCAGCGGCAGCAGCAGGTCGTTGATCGCCGCGGCAGCCGAGGCGTCCTCGCCGGCGGCCTCCTGCAGCTGGACCTGCTCCTGCCACGACGCCGTGTAGAGCATGAGCGAACGCAGGCCCTCGGCGTACGACTTCTGCGTCATCAGCGAGCGGCGCACGTCCGGGTGATGCGTGATGGTGACCTTGGGAGCGGTCTTGTCCGACGCCTGCGTCAGGTCCGGGCCCTGCACGCGATCCTTGGCGTACTCGAGGGCGTTCAGGTAGCCGGTCGACAGCGTCGCCATGGCCTTGGTGCCGACCAGCATGCGGGCGCCTTCGATGACGTTGAACATCTGCGCGATGCCGTCGTGCACTTCACCGAGCAGGTAGCCGACGGCCGGTTCGCCGCCGCCGACCTGCGGATCGCCGAAGGTGACCTCGCAGGTGTTCGACTGCTTGATGCCCATCTTGTGCTCGACGCCGGTGACGTAGGCGCCGTTGCGGGCGCCGGTCAGTTCGCCGGTCTCCAGGTCGAAGTGGAACTTCGGCACCAGGAAGAGCGACAGGCCCTTGGTGCCCGGTCCGCCGACGCCCTCGATGCCCTCGGGGCGCGCCAGCGTCAGGTGCATGATGTTTTCCTGGTTCTGGATCTCAGCACCGGTGATGAACCGCTTGACGCCGGTGATGTTCCAGGTGCCGTCCTCGTTGAGGGTGGCCTTGGACCGGCCCGCGCCGACGTCGGAGCCGGCATCCGGCTCGGTGAGCACCATGGTGGCGCCCCACTGGCGTTCGGTCATGATCTGGGCGATGCGCTTGTCGCGCTCGGTGCCGTTCCGGTACACCACGCTGGCCATGAACGGGCCGTTCGCGAAGAACCACACCGGCGCGTTGGCGCCGAGCACCATCTCGGCGCAGGACCAGATGAGTCCGGCCGGGGCAGCCATGCCGCCGATCTCCTCGGGAATGCCGAGGCCCCAGAAGCCGGAGTTCATCCATGCCTCGTAGGACTTCAGGAACGCCTCGGTGACCGGCGCGGTGTGCGTCTCGGGGTCGAAGACCGGGGGATTGCGGTCGCCGTCGACGAAGGACGCGGCGAGGTCGTTGGTGGCGAGGCGCTCGACCTCGTTGAGGATGCTGCGGACGGTGTCCTCGTCCATCTCCTCGAAGATGCCCTTGCCGAGCTTCTCCTGGAGTCCGAACAACTCGAACAGGTTGAACTCGATGTCGCGGACGTTGCTCTTGTAGTGGCTCATGCCGGCTACCTCTTTGTGGGTCTGACCTCGTGAAACGGCGGATCGCTGCGTGGATGCTTGGCGTCACCGGCTCACCGGGGCGATGTTGTGGCGACTCATTACTCGCCAGTAACAAAAGTATCCACCGTGTGCTGGGTCAGAGCAAACAATTCGTCAATTCGTTATGCAGGTCACATGACTGCGCGGCGCCCGCGGGGCCTGCCGAATCAGCTGAATTTCCGGGCGAAAACCTCGAAAGCCTCGCTCTGCAGCGACCGTGCTTGTGCCTCGGCCTCGACGTCGAGCGAGACGGCCAGGTCGGCCGTCGCGGCGACGCGCACGCTGCGCTTGATGTCGGCCATCAGCGCGGGGTCGCGCGTGGCATAGAGCGCCGCCAGTTCGGCAGCTCGTGCATGGGCGTCGTCGTGCAGGTCCTGTGCAATGCCGAGTCGCAGCGCGGTCTGTGCGTCGATCAGGTCGCCGGCGTAGAGGGCGGCCGCCGTGTTGGCGCTGCCGATGCGCTGCGTCAGCATCCAGGTGCATCCGCCGCCCGGGTGGAGCCCGATGCGGGAGAACGTCGGGCCGAATGTCGATTCCGGACCGGCGACGATCACGTCGCACGCGAGCGCGATGTTCATACCCGCGCCGACGGCGGGGCCGTGGACGGCGGCAATCGTCGGGATGGTGAGGTCACGCAGGCCGAGGAACGACCCGTAGACCCGAAGCAGGTTCTCCTTCAGCACCTCGACCGGCCGAGTGCGGTCGCCGAAGAGACTCTGCAGGTCCGCGCCGGAACAGAACGCCCGTCCGGCGCCGGTCACGACGAGGGCGCGTACCTCGGGGTCGGTCGCGGTTGCATCGATGGCGGCAGCGAGTTCGTCGAGCAGCGGCCAGCTCAGCGCATTCAGCTTGTCGGGGACGTTCAGGGTGATGGTCCGGACGTGCCCGCCGTTCTCGGCCGGGCTGTCGCTGCGGGTGACGAGGGACATCGGGCTCCTAGCGACGTTTGAAGATGTTCTTGATCAGTTCCCGCGCCGCGGTGCGGGCGGCTTCGCCGGCTGCCTTCTCCAGCGGC
Organism: Aeromicrobium sp.; assembly: GCA_035281505.1. Lineage (GTDB taxonomy): Bacteria > Actinomycetota > Actinomycetes > Propionibacteriales > Nocardioidaceae > Aeromicrobium. Next base: position 10,555 of record DATEDT010000087.1, read on the forward strand.
GACTGCCGACGGTAGCGGCTGGTCGATCCCGAACTCGTCCGCGTGCGCCGGGTGGACCGCTTGATCTCCTGGTCCCAGCTCTGCTTCTCGGCCGCGGCCTCCTGCGCCGCCTTGGCAACCGCAGCCTCCTTGGCGTCGATCGTCTCGGTGGCCGAGGCGGGATTGACCGCGGTGCCGTACTGCGCCAGCAGCGGCGACTCGTTGACCGCCTTGGCGATCTGGGCGGCGGGCGTCGGCTCCATCGAACCCTGTGGGGCCCGGACGCGCGTCCAGGCGACCGGGGAGGGTGCACCCTTCTCGTTCATCACGGTGACGATGGCCTCGCCGATCGCCAGTTGCGTCAACACTTCCTCGAGGTCGTACGACGAGTTCGGATAGGTCGACACGGTCGCCCGCAGCGCCTTGGCTGCGTCCGGGGTGTGGGCGCGCAGCTGGTGCTGGACTCGTGAACCGAGTTGGGCGAGCACGTCGCTCGGAACGTCCTTGGGCGTTTGCGTGACGAAGAAGACGCCCACCCCCTTGGATCGGATCAGCCGAACGGTTTGCGCCACCGACTCCAGGAAGTCCTTGGAGGCGTCCTTGAACAGCAGATGCGCCTCGTCGAAGAAGAAGACCAGCTTCGGCTTGTCGGTGTCGCCGACCTCCGGCAGCTGCTTGAACAGCTGGCTGAGCAGGTACATCAGGAACGTCGAGAACAGCGCCGGCTTGTCCTGGACGCTTGGCACCTCGAGCAGCGAGACGATGCCCTTGCCGTCGCTCGTGGTGCGCAGGAAGTCCGACGGCCTGATCTCCGGCTGGCCGAAGAACACGTCGGCGCCGGCATCGGAGAACGCGATGAGCTCACGCAGGATGACTCCGGCCGTGGCCGACGACAGGCCGCCGAGCTCCTTGAGCTCGGCCTTACCGTCGCCGGTGAGCCACGTCAGCACCGACCGCAGGTCGCCCAGGTCGATGAGGGGCAGCTTGGCCTCGCGGGCGTAGTGGAAGACGAGCGCGAGGGACGACTCCTGTGTCTCGTTCAGGCCGAGCACCTTTGCCAGCAGCAGTGGTCCGAATGAGTCGATGGAGGCGCGAATCGGCACACCCGTGCCCAGGCCGCCCAGCGTGAAGTACTCGGTCGGCGTGGCCGCCGGCTGCCAGTCCTGGCCGATGCTCTGCGTGCGAGCGAGCAACTTGTCGCTCGGCGTCCCGGCGGTGGCGATGCCGGAGAGGTCGCCCTTGATGTCGGCGGCGAACACCGGGACGCCCAGCGCTGCGACCTGTTCGGCCAGCACCTGCAGCGTCTTGGTCTTGCCGGTACCGGTGGCGCCGGCCACCAGGCCGTGGCGATTCAACATCGCCAGCGGGATCCGGACCTGGGCCTCCGGGACGGCCTCACCGTCGACGAGCGCGCCGATCTGCAGCGCCGCGCCCGCGAAGGAGTATCCGGCCTTGACCAGTTGCACGATCTCGGACTCGGACTCGGACTCGGGTTCGGGCTCGGACTCGGTGCCGTTGGCGGGCCCCCGGGCGGTTTCGGCCTCGGCCTGTTCGGCGGCGGCAGCCAGCTCCCCGGCCCGCTTGCGGGCTTCCTGGGCTGCCTTCTCAGCCGCTTCGGCGGCCTGGGCGGCCTCCTCGGCCGCGATGCGTGCGGCGTCGGACGCGGAGTCGCTGGTCGTCATGGACCGAGGATAACGACGCCTAGACTTCGGACTGTGGCTCGCGACGGGCGGGGAGGCGGCTTGGTCTTCGTGACCTTCGTCCTGTTCCTCGCCGGTCTGTTCGGCGGCTGGCGCCTGCTCACCGATCCCCCGGGTGGCGACGGGTATGCATGCACACCGCAGACCGTCCGGGCCGGCGAGCCGCTGCCGTCGTCGCTGGTGGCCGTTGACGTCTTCAACGGAGGGGACATCGAAGGAACAGCGGGGCGGGTCAGTGCCGCCCTGCAGGCGCGCGGTTTCCGCCAAGGGTCCATCGCGAACAGCTCGAGCGCGATCGAGCCGGCCGCGGTGACGATCCTGACCACCGAGAAGTCCGATCCACGCGTGCAGCTGGTGGCCCGGCAGTTCGAGAACGTCGAGTACCGCGAACCCGACATCGAGGTCGGGTCGGGTGTGACGGTGCTCGTCGGGGACGAGTTCACGACGCTCAGGCCCGCCGGTCCGACGTCCATCACGGCGACGTCGGACGTGACGGTCTGCTTCTGACCGACGTCACCAACCGGCCAGGCGGCCGTCGCGGGAGATGGCCTTGATGCGGGCCTCGGTCTCGTCCCGAACGGCGCGGGTGGCGACGACCAACAGCTCGTCGTGCCGTCGCAGGCGCGTCATGCGGGTCGGGACGAACCCCTTGTCGTCGCGCACGATGAGGGTCACCACGGCTCCCTCGGGGAGCCGAAGCTCACCGATCTCGACGCCGGCCAGCTTCGAGCCGGTGTGAACGCGCACCTGGAGCAGGTCGGCGGTGATGCGCTCCAGCGGCGCGGCCTCGACTTCCAGATCTCGTGGGCCGCCGCTGAGAACACGGCACCAGGCTGCGATCCGGCCCATGCCGCCGGTCTGGATGAGTGTGTAGAGCACCACGGTGACGAAGACGATGTTGAACAGGTCGTTGGCGCCCTTGACGTCCGAGGCCAAGGGGATGGTCGCGAACACGATCGGCAGGGCGCCCCGCAGCCCCGCCCAGCCCAGGAACAGCAGTTCGCGTTTCGCCCGTCCGAACCACACTGCACTGAGGACGACCGACAGCGGTCGAGCGACGAAGGTCAGGATCGCGCCGATGACCACGCCGGCGATCACGTGGCGCCAGGTGAACGTGTCCGGGGTGGCCAGCAGCCCGAGCATGACGAACAGCCCGATCTGTGCGAGCCAACCGACACCCTCGACAAACGATCGTGTCGCCCTCCGGTGGGGTAGGTCGGCGTTGCCGAGAACGAGCGCGGCGACATACACGGCGGCGAATCCGCTCGTGTGGATCGATGTGGCAGCCGCGTATGCGAGAACTGTGAACGCCAGGACAACCACCGGATAAAGGCCCGATGACGGCAGTGCCATCCTGCTCAGGACCCAGGCTGCGGCGAACCCCACCGCGAACCCGACTGCGGCGCCGATGCTCAGTTCGAACACAATGCGGAGTCCGAAGGCCCACCATCGGTCGGCGTCGACCTGGCCGGCGCTCAACGCGAGGACGAGCACGGCGATGGGCGCATCGTTGAGGCCGGACTCGATCTCCAGGACCGACGTGACCGACCGCTTCAGCCGAACCGTGCGCAGGACGGAGAACACGGCGGCAGCGTCGGTGGGCGTCAGGACCGCGCCGAGCAGAATGGCCAGTTGCCAGTCCAGGCCCAGAGCGTAGTGGGCGGCGAGCGCCATGACGGTGACGCTGGCGGCTGAGCCGATGGTGGCCAGCGCGAGACCGGGGCCGAGCGATGGCCTGGCGCTGCGCCACGACGTCGTCAGGCCACCTTCGGCCAGGATCAGCACGAGCGCGGCGAAGCCGAGCGCCAAGGCGAGGTCGGCGTCAGCGAACTCGATTCCGAGACCGGAGCTGCCCAGCAGCAGGCCCAGCCCGAGATAGGCCAGCAGCGAGGGCAAGCCGGCTGTGACCGACAAGCGGACGGCCATGACCGCGATGATCAGGACAGCCGAGCCGACCAGTAGGAACTGATCGAGCTCGTGGACGCCCACTCGCCCTCCTCCACTCGCCGGTCCCCAATCGTATCCGGGAGTCGCCGGTCGACCGGGGTCGGCAAGCAGCGGTTGAGGGCCTGAATCCGGATGTCCGTCGGCGCCAGGGCTTCCGTGGCGTGAGAGCGGCAGGGTGCTGGTGATCACACGAGGTTCGGCTGTTGCCGGTCGACGGCCCAACTATTGTTCTTCTGTGGAGCCGAGCCAAAGTCCCTTCGACCGGCCGGTCACCGAGGAAGAAATTCAACAGATCCTTCGTGACCGAGCCGAACGTCTGGACCCGGCCAACCGCCCGGCGAATGCCGAGGTGGACAACGGGCCGCGCGAGTGGGACTACGAGCTCGACGACTTCCGCGACAACATCGAGCGTCGTGGCGGCCCGCCCACGTTCGAGGATCCCTCGCTGCACGGGCCGCTCGCCGAGCGACCCACCTTCCTGCGGCTGTTCGGCACCGGCCTGATTCTGGTCTGCCTGTTCTTCGGCTGGTTGACGTGGGCTTTCTTCAGCAAGAGCTTCACCGAGTACGACGACGTGCGGCTGACCGGAGCGAAGTCCGGCTTGGCGCTGCCGGAGCGGGCTGATGTGAAGTTGCGCGGCATGATCGTCGGCGTTGTCCGTGATGTCACTGTCGAGGACGATCGGGTCGTCATGACGTTGGGCATGGATCCGGAGTTGATTGATCGGGTGCCACGTGATGTCCGTGCTGAGATCATCCCGAAGACGTTGTTTGGTGAGAAGTACATTTCGCTGGTCCCGACGTCGGGCACCAGTGAGCATCTGCGGGCTGGTGACACGATCACCGATGCGGTGGTTCCGGTGGAGTTCGAGAAGTTCTTCAACGACGTCTACCCGTTGTTGAAGGCGGTGCCGCCGGAGAAGATCGCGTACACGTTGACGGCGTTGGCGAACTCGTTGGAGGGTCGTGGCGACTCGTTGGGCCAGACGCTGGAGGAGTCCAACGAGTATCTGAAGAAGTTCAACCCGGAGAACAAGCAGGCGATCGAGGACATCATCGCCCTGGGTGAGGTTTCCAACACCTACGCCCGGGAGATGGACACCTTCGGTGAGCTGTTGCGGAACTCCGCTGAGCTCAGCGACACGGTGACCGACAAGGAGGACGAGCTGGCGGACTTCTTCACCGAGGGGGACCGGTTCGCCAAGGTGCTGCACGACTTCCTGGATGCCGCCGGCGACGACATCATCGCCACGGCGGCCAACAGTGTGCAGCCGCTGGAGGTCGGTGCGGAGTACTCGACGATGTTCCCGTGCTGGTTCAAGGGCGAGAACGCGCTGATCGACAACGTGGTCAACGAGGTGTTCAGCAACGGCATCCTGCACATCAACCTGCCCATCGCCAACCCGCAGCCCTCGAGGTACGGCTTGGCGGACGACCCGCAACCTGAGCATCCGATCCTCCCCAAGGAATCGACGCTCGAGGCGCTGGACTTCGCCCAGCCCGAGATCCGCGGCTATCGGCCGAACCCGGACGATCCGGACAATCCGTTCCCCGCGGGTCTGGGCACGGTCTGTGACGAGCTGTATGCGGCGGCAGCAGGCAACCCGCGCACACCGGACGAGCCATTCCCCTACCAGGCTGATTTCTGGCAGTCGTTCGGCGTCCGGAACTCGCACAACGGCAAGTTGGGCAAGGACTCGGACTACCAGCGGTCGCCGGCTTCGGCCAGTCTCACCGGCATCGACTCGCCGGGACAGAGGGACGTGCTCAAGCGCATGACCGCGGCGATGGCGGGGGTGAAGCCGGGCAACGTGCCCGACGTCGCCTCGCTCCCGGTCAGCCCGGTCGTTCGGGGCACGGCCTGGGAGATTTCGACGCCGTAGAGACAGCGCGCAACGGACTCAGCGAGGGGCCCGCTGGCCGCTGTCTTCGTCCAGGAACCAACGCACGCCGGCACGCACATGGCCATCGATCGGCTCAGGTTTCCAGCCGAGCTCGCGGGTGGCCTTGCTGTGGTCGAGCGATTTTTGGATGTACAACAGGCGCACGCTGGTGGGGCTCACCACCGAGTCCCTACGCAGGATCCGAGAGATTGCTCCGCCAACCGCACCGATGACCTGCATCGCTGGGCGCGGGATGGCGATTCGCGGTGGCGTGGCGCCGCCCTCGTCGGCCGCGATCGCGAAGAGCTCCTCGGTGGGCAGGAGTCGCTCGGAGATGATGTAGCGCTCACCGGGCCGGCCGTGCTCCTCGGCGAGCAGGAACGCGCGCGCCGCATCCTCGATCCCGACGACCTCCATCGAAGCGCCCTTCGCGTAGGCCGGCATCTGGCCGCGGGCGGCGGCCCTGACCAGCTTCCCGTGTGGAGTCGGGCCGTGATCGCGCGGCCCGAACGTCGTGCCGACGTTGAGCACCACGGCCGGCAACCCGGACTCCCGGTGATAGCGCAGAACCAGTTCCTCCGCCTGGATCCGGCTGTCGACGTACGCGCCGCCCAGGTGCCGCCAGGTGTGCGGCGTCGATTCGTCCGCCGAGCCGGAGTCGGTCACGCCGATGGTTCCGACGGTGCTGCAGAACACGAACCTCGGCACGCCGGTCTCGACGGCGGCGTCCAGCACGTGACGCAGCGCTTCGACGTTGGTGGCGTAGAGCGGCGCCGGGTCGCGCAGCCACGCGCGCGCATCGACGATGCAGTAGAAGACGGTGTCGACGTCCTTCATTGCGGCGAGCAGCGCGGCGTCATCGCTCAGTTCGCCATGGATCCGTTCGGCGTCCAGGTCGTCGAAGCCAACCGTCGAACTCGACTCGCGGATCCAGACCCGGACGCGGTCGCCACGTTCCACGAGCTGTCGGGTCACGTGCGACCCGAGGAACCCGCTGGCTCCCATCACGAGTTTCGTACCCATCGCCGCTCCGCCCTCCGCAGACACGGATGATTCTGGACTATGGGCGACACGGTGCACGGCAAAACGGGCCGCCCATTCGGACGACCCGCATCTTGTCGGGGTGATCGCGTCGCCTGCGGCGACGCTTCAACCCCTCCCTCGCTCGGGCACCACGTGAGCTGCGCTCACGCGTGCCTCTCTCTCGGTCGGGGTGACAGTCCCCCAAGCGCTTCGCCGCTGCGCGGCTCGTGCAGGGGGTGCCCCCATCAAATCCTGACTCCCACATCGCCAAGACAAAATGCGGGCCGCCCATTCGGACGACCCGCATCTTGTCGGGGTGACAGGATTTGAACCTGCGGCCTCATCGTCCCGAACGATGCGCGCTACCAAGCTGCGCCACACCCCGTGGCTGGGTGTTCCTGCCGGTCAGGCAGGCAACCCGGCCGAGTCTATCCCAGTCAATGTGAGCAGCGTTGCCTCGGGGCGGCAGGCGAAACGGACCGGCGTGAAGGGCGAGGTCCCGGCCCCCGCCGACACATGCATCCACGACGGGTCGTGGCCCGCGACGGCGTGCTGGTGAAGACCACTGGCGCGCCCGCGATCGAGGTCACAGTTCGTGACGAGCGCCCCGAAGCCCGGAACACAGAGCTGTCCGCCATGGGTGTGACCGGCCAGGATCAGCGGGTATCCCAGGGCGTTCCAACGATCGAGCACCCGCAAGTACGGCGCGTGCGCGACGCCGATTGCGAGATCGGCTGACTTGTCGGCGGGCTCGTCGTCCAGGACATCGAACCCGAGATGCGGATCGTCAACGCCCACGAAGGCGAGCCGACGGCCGTCGACGGTCAATGTGTCGTG
>DATEDT010000088.1:0-5870 GCA_035281505.1 Aeromicrobium sp.
TCGACCGCCCGTTGGGTCTGGGCCCGCCACAAGGCGTCGGCGGGCACCCTGACCTCGCCCATGGTGTCGTGCTCGATGCGCCATTCGGGTGAAGGCAAGTCAGCCATGCCTCGAGGTTAGACCCGGTTGAGGCACGCTGCCCCGTGGCTTGCCGCCGCGCTCACAGGGCGCCGCCACCAATGGCCTGACCGAGTACGTAGGTCAGTCCCATCGCGGCCGCGCCTCCGACGACCAGGCGAGCGGTCGCGGGGCCGACGCGTGCGCCGCCGAGCCAGGCGCTCACGACGCCCGTGATGGCCAGGGCGAGGATCACGGTTGCCATGGTCATGGCGATACGGATGTCGGCTCGAGTGAAGATGATGGCCAGGATCGGAAGCACCGAACCCAGGCTGAAGGCCGACGCCGACGAGATCGCGGCGTGCCACGGGTTGGTGAGGTCATGGGGATCGATGCCGAGCTCGGCGTCGACGTGCGCTGCAAACGCGTCGTGCTCGGTGAGCTCTCGCGCCAGTTGGCGGGCCGTGGTCGGTGACGCGCCCTTGGCGACGTAGATCTCGGTCAGTTCGTCGAGCTCCTCGTCCGGGAAGTTGTCGAGCTCGTAGCGCTCCTTCGCCAGCAACGCGCGCTCGGTGTCGCGCTGGGAGCTGACCGAGACATATTCACCGAGTGCCATGGAGACGGCGCCGGCCACCAGGCCGGCCACGCCCGCGGCAAGGATCGCCGCCCGGTCGGGGGTGGCGGCGGCGACGCCGACGACCAAGCCCGCAGTCGAGACGATCCCGTCGTTGGCGCCGAGCACCCCGGCCCGCAGCCAGTTGAGGCGTTGCCCCATTCGGGCGGCGTGCGGCTCGGTGCCGTGCACATCAGGTTCAGATTCCACGGCCATCTCCTGCACCGGTCCAGTCGTCCGGCACGACGATACAAGGGCAGTGCGCCCGCTCGGCAATCTCGCTGAGGGTCGGATGGCCCAGTAGACGGCCCATTGCGGTGTCGGGGCCGCGGCCCAGGACGAGCAACGCGGCCGACTCGGTGGCGCGGATGCATCCGTCGTCGGCGTCGTCGAAGATGAACTGACGGGTGACCTTCACCTCCGGGAACTCCTCGGACCAGCCGGCCAGCGCTTCGGAGACCCCGATCCGGTGCGGCATGGTGTCGCCGACGATCTCCCGCTCAGGCACCACGTGGACGGCATGCAGTTCGACGTTTCGCCGGCTCGCCTCGGCGAAGGCGAACCGAATCGACCCGGCCGCCGGTGTACGGGCATCGACGGCGACGAAGACACTGCCGCCCGGTTCGCTGGGCCAAGAGCGCTCCGGCACGACCGCCACGGGCACGGCTGACTGGGTGATGAGGCGCCGGGCGACGGTCCCGCCGAAGATGCTGCTGAGGCGTCCGGCCGCATCCAGACCCACCACGACCATCGTCGCGTGCTCGGACTCCTCGTGCAGGGTGTAGTAGGGAAGGCCGGAATCCATCCGGAACTCAGCGCTCGGGTGCGGGTGCTCGTGCTGAATCAGCTCGCGAGCATCCTCGAGGATGGCTTCGCCGGCGGCTCGCCACGAGTCGTGCGGCATGCTGACGAAGTCTCCGGCGCTGCGGATCTCCAGGCAATGGACCACCCGGAGGCCGACCTGGTGGGCGAGGGCCATCTCGGCGGCGAACCGCACGGCCGTGGGCTGCTTGTCCTTGACGCCGACGACAACGGGCCGGGCGGTCATGGCCGATGCTCCCGCGTGCTGTGACGCGCCTTCGCGGCATGCGAGCCGGGCGCCGGTCGGATCGTGGGGCGCATGGCGATCATGATCAAGGCCCCGGCCAGGACGCGCGTGCCAAGGTCGACGCTGCTGTCCAGGATCATGGCCAGTCCGCCGACGGTGACGATGCCGGCGCCCACATAGCCCAAGCCCGCCAACAGGCCGATGCGCACAGCGCGGGTCTGCGGTTCGATCGTCCGGGCTCGTGTCATGGCTCAAGCCTCGGCCGAACCGGACGACACCGGAATGGTCGGCCGTACCTCAATGGCAGGGTCTTTCGGCCCGAATTCTCTGCCGTCCCGACCCTAGCCGTCCGTCGCCTGCCGGGATGTGCTGGACAATGGTGACGAATCTCCACGAAAGGGCATTGACCATGGCGATCCGGGTCTTCCTGCTTGATGACCACGAAGTCGTTCGTTCCGGCCTCGAGCACCTCTTGACCAGCTCGGGCGGCGACATCGAAGTCGTCGGCTCGGTCGGATCGGCAGCCGATGCCATCGCACGCATTCCGGCGCTGAAGCCGGACGTTGCCGTGCTGGACGCCCGATTGCAGGACGGCAGCGGAATCGACGTCTGCCGAGAGATCCGGTCGTCGCGACCTGAGACCCGCGCGATCATCCTGACGTCCTTCGACGACGACGAGGCGTTGTTCGCGGCGATCATGGCCGGCGCCGCCGGCTACGTCCTGAAGCAGGTCTCGGGCCAAGACCTGGTCAGCGCCATTCGGCAGGTGGCCGCCGGCGGTTCGCTCCTCGACCCGTCGGTGGTGAGCCGCGTCATGGATCGCATCCGTGAGGGCGAACCGAGTGAGCCGGAGGAGTTGAAGCGCCTCACGTCGCAGGAGCGTCGCATCCTGGAGCTGGTGGCCGAGGGCCTCACCAACCGGGAGATCGGCGAGCGGCTCTTCCTCGCCGAGAAGACGGTCAAGAACTACATGTCCAGCCTGCTGGCCAAGCTCGGGTTCGAGCGCCGGACGCAGGCCGCAGTCTTCGCGGCCAAGATGCTGGACGATCAGGGGAGTGGCGCCCAGCCGTCTGCCTAACTGAGTGGTGCCTGCCAGCTGATCCGGGTTCCGTCGTGACTTGAACTGACGATGTCGAACTTCCCGGAACGAGCCCTGGCTCGCTCGCGGAGGTTGGCCAAACCGCTGAAGTCGGCACCCTCGGGCAAACCCCGGCCATTGTCGACGACCTCGATCCTGACCTCACCATCGGCTGCGGCGATCGTGATCGAAACCTTGGTTGCAGCCGCATGCCGCACCGCATTCGCGACGCCTTCGGTGGCGACCGCCACGAGATCGTCGGTCAGGTCAGGGTCGGCCAGAAGGTCCACCGGGCCGGTGAACTGCACCGCGATGGGCTGCTGGATGCGCCCTTGGAACCGGTCGATCACATCCAGGACACGTGCGCGCACGCGTTCTCGCGCTGGCCCCGTCACGCTCAGGGAGAAGATGCTCTGTCGAATCTGGGCGATGGCTCGGTCGATCTCGGTGACCTGCAGGCTGACGGATGAGGCGAGGTCCTCCGGCAGCCGCCCCGCCGTTGCCTGCAGGTTGAGGCCGACGGCGAACAGTCGCTGGATGACGTGGTCGTGCAGGTCGCGCGCGATCCGGGTGCGTTCGCCGAGGACCTCCAGGTTGCGGCGATGTTCGAACAGTCGAGCGTTCTCGATTGCGACCCCTGCGGTGGCGGCCAAGGCCATGGCGAGCTCCTCGTCCTCGGCCGTGAACGTGCCGTGCTTGCTCTCGGTCAGGTAGAGATTCCCGAAGACCTCGTCCCCGACCCGAATGGGCACGCCGAGGAAGCTCTCCATGTCGGGGTGGTGCGCTGGAAAGCCGCTGGAACGCGCGTCGTCGGCCAGTCGATCCAGACGCACCGGCGTCGCGTCGTCGATCAGCGCACCGAGCAGGCCCTTGCCTTGGGGAAGATGTCCGATGGCATGGGCCTGCTTTTCGTCGATTCCGACGTGGATGAACTGCTCCAGGTGATGATCGGGCCCGATCACGCCCAATGCCCCGTACCGTGCGCCCAGGAGGTCAACCGCAACCTCGACCACGCGCCGAAGCAGAACCGGCAGCTCGAGGCGGCGGCTCAGGTCGTTGCTGATGTCCAGGAGGGTGCGAAGACGGTGCTCGGTGTCGCCGCCGATGCTCTCGCACGCGCTTGCCAAGTCCTCGCCTCTCATGTCGAGCCACCCTCGTAGCCAAGCGTAGGGGGGATGGGCCCCTGGACGCTGTCTTCTGGGCTACGTCGGGTTTCGGATCCTTCGACCGGTGATCTTGTCGGGGGTCAGCTCGATCAGGAGGTCGCGGCCGGCGGGAGACCAGGACCGAGGTGCGCGGGGCGACAGATCGACGTCGGCCGCCGACACGGTGGTGGTCGTTCCCTTGACCAAGACACTCCAGCCGTGCTGCATCAGACGGTCCGGGTAGTCGATTTCGAACGCGACGTCGTCGCACCCTTCGGCCAGTTCGGCGAGGATGCCGTTGGGCGAGGTCACGAAGTAGACACGCCCGTTCCGGAACGCGAAGTTCACCGGCAGGAGTTGCTGTCCGCGCGAGGAACGCCACGCCAGTCGGCCCACTGTGGTGGTCTCGGCGAGAAACGTCAGGCACTCTTCGTGCGACATCACCTCGATGCCCGAGCCGGACGGGGGCATCGCAGCAGGCGGCGTTCCCTCAACCATCGCGGACCTCCGGGCGTGTGTGCTGCTGCGGAACACGCTACTGCGAGTCGGTCTCGCCGTGGTGTGAGCGAGCATGACGCCGTCGGCGCGGGTCCGCCCACCGCAGGCGTGGGTGGAACTCCTCGACCAACGCGAGAGCGAGCAGCCACGCCAAGCCACCGAAGGCGATCAGCATCATGATCGTCATCGCGACCCAGCTCGGCCAACTCCCCAACTGATCCCACCACATGCCTCAACGGTCGCGCGGTGGCCGGGTCGGGTGAAGGGGCCTACGGCCCGGGATCCGCACCCATTGGTCCCGGAGCGGACTATTCGGCGCTGCGCACCCGGATTCCACCGACGGGAACGGTGACGGCTCCGCTCGGATCGGTGAAGAAGTCGTTGCCCTTGTCGTCGACGACGATGAAGGCGGGGAAGTCCTCGACCTCGATCCTCCAAACCGCCTCCATGCCGAGTTCGGGATACTCGAGCACCTCGACGCTCTTGATGCAGTCCTGCGCGAGCCGGGCGGCCGGGCCGCCGATCGAGCCGAGGTAGAAGCCGCCGAACTCGTTGCACGCCTCGGTGACCTGCTTGGACCGGTTGCCCTTGGCCAGCATCACCATCGAGCCGCCGGCGGCCTGGAAGCTCTTGACGTAGGAGTCCATTCGCCCAGCCGTCGTCGGCCCGAACGAGCCGGAGGCGTAGCCCTCGGGTGTCTTGGCCGGGCCGGCGTAGTAGACCGGGTGGTTCTTCAGGTAGTCCGGCATTCCTTCGCCGGCGTCGAGGCGTTCCTGGATCTTGGCGTGGGCGATGTCGCGGGCCACCACGAGAGGCCCGGTCAGGGACAGCCTGGTCTTGACCGGGTGGCGGGACAGTTCGGCGAGGATCTCGCTCATGGGTTGGGTGAGATCGATCTTGACGACCTCACCACCCTGGATGAGGTGTTCTTCGGTGGTGTCGGGCAGATACTTGGCCGGGTCGGTCTCGAGCTGTTCGAGGAACACGCCCTCGGGCGTGATCTTGCCGAGCGCCTGGCGATCGGCCGAACACGAGACGGCGATCGCGACCGGGCACGACGCGCCGTGGCGCGGAAGCCGGACGACACGGACGTCGTGGCAGAAGTACTTGCCGCCGAACTGGGCGCCGATGCCGAACGACTGCGTGAGCTTGAAGACCTCCTCCTCGAGTTCGAGGTCGCGGAAACCGTGCGCGCTCATCGAACCGGTGGTGGGCAGGTTGTCGAGGTAGTGCGCGGACGCGTACTTCGCCGTCTTCAGCGCAAACTCCGCCGACGTGCCGCCGATGACAACCGCCAGGTGATACGGGGGGCACGCCGCGGTGCCGAGCGAACGGATCTTCTCGTCGAGGAACTCCAGCAGCCGCTTGGGATTCAGGACGGCCTTCGTCTCCTGGTAGAGGAACGACTTGTTGGCCGAGCCACCGCCCTTG
>DATEDT010000089.1:0-43191 GCA_035281505.1 Aeromicrobium sp.
GACCTCGGCAAGTCGGACTCGACGTTCTGGCACGACGGCTGTGAGATCACACAGAAGCACGTCGAGGCTGCCCACAAGACGCCGCGCCCCTCGGCTGACCAGCCGGGCCGCTACATCCTCCGGAAGCCCGGTGACGGTCGAAAGATCGACATGGCCATCCCGTCGATCCTCGCTCACGAGGCGTGGGGTGACGTCACAGCGACCGGATGGCCCGACACGACCGAGAACTACGCCTGGTTCATCTGACCCCTGAGGGAGGTGCCTGTGACGACAGCACAGGAGGCTCTGGAGCGGGTCAACAAGCTGCACGCACGGCTGGTGAAGCGTCGGCCCGGTGTGGAGAAGGCGTTCAACTACTACGAGGGCAAGCAGCCGCTTGCCTACGCGTCGGAGCAGTGGAAGCAGTTCCACCGCGACCGGTATAAGGACTTCGCCGACAACTGGTGTGGCGTTGTGGCGATGGCGCCCGTGGACCGGCTGCGCATCGACGGCTTCCGGCTCGGCGACTCCACGGAGAAGGCCACGGCCGAGGAGCAGCAGCTCTGGAAGGACTGGAACCGCAACGAGCTCGGGTCACAGTCCCAGCAGGGGTTCCTGACGTCGAACGTCGCGAAGCGGTCCGCCACTCTCGTCTGGGGCACCAAGGACGAGGAGCCCGTAGTCACGTGGGAGCACCCCTCGCAGGTGATCATCGACTACGCACCGGACGGTCGGACCCGCCGGGCCGCGTTGAAGGCTTGGACCGACGAGGACGTGGAGTACGCCACCCTCTACCTCCCCGACGGAGTGTGGAAGTGGCAGCGGCCGACGTACGTCATCCAGGGCGTCACTGAGAGCGGCCTCATTGTGCCGACCGCGTCAGCCCTCGGCTCGGGCGGCTGGAAGCCGCGCGAGGTGCGCGACGAGACGTGGCCGCTGGAGAACCCGTTCGGCGCTGTCCCGCTCGTTGAGTGGCTCAACCAGCCGATGCTTGGCGGTGACCCGATCTCGTCGATCGCTGGCACGATGGCGATGCAGGATGCGATCAACCTGCTGTGGGCGTACATGTTCACTGCCGCCGACCATGCATCCATGCCGGCCCGTGTCGTGCTCGGCGCCGAGCCGCCCAAGGTGCCGATCCTCGACGACAACGGGCAGATCGTCGGCTCCCGTCCGGCGAAGCTCGAGGACCTCGCTCAGGGACGCCTCCTCTTCCTGCCTGGGAAGGGTGATCAGGCCCCGAAGATTGGTCAGTGGGACCCCGCGAAGCTCGACGTGTTCGGCGCCGAGATCACCCGGGCCATCGGCCACATCGCGGCACAGACCCGCACACCGGGTCACTACCTGCTGACGAACGAGAAGTTCGCGAACCTCAACGGCGAGGCCCTCACCGCGGCCGAGGTGCCGCTGGTGACGAAGACAGGCAGCCAGCAACTGCACTTCAGCCCGGCCGCGAAGGAGACGTCCGCACTGATGGCGCAGGCCCGCGGCAACGACGCCCTCGCCGCGCAGATCCGGGAGGCAGACGCCAGCCGGTTCACGCAATGGAAAGACTCGGCGATGCACTCCCTGCCGCAGATCGCCGACGCGGCCACGAAGGACCGCGCTGTAGGTCTGTCCCTGCGCACCATCCTGGAGCGCCGCTACGGGATGACCGAGCAGGAGATCGACCAGGAGATGGGCCGGATCGAGGCCGAGCAGAACGACCCGACGCTCGAGCGAATCACCCGCGGCCTGATCGACGCCTCTGGTGGTGCCGGTGCTGCCGGCGGCATCGGCGGCTAACTACCGCCGTCAGCAGGCGCTCACCGCGACCGTGGTCGCGTCGGTGCGTCGCGCGTGGCGGCGGATGCGGCCGAAGGGTGACTGGTCGGAGCAGTGGCGCCGCGACGTCGGTCCGAAGGCGACCGCAGTGGTCCTCGCCGGCCAACTGGCCGTGTCGCGCGAGTCTGATCGGTACGTCACGAACGTGCTCGACGAGCTCGGCATGGACGCCTCATCACCGACCGCGGTCGAGCCGAGGGCATTCATCGGTGCAGCCGGCGACGGTCGGCCGGTCGACACGCTCCTCGAGCAGGCCGTAGCCAAGGCCCGCAGGACAGAGCTCGACGCCGAGCAGGCACTCCGGGATGCCGAAGCGTGGATGGATCAGGTCGTGCAGACGATCATGGCCGACACCGCCAGGGCTGCCGAGTCCACGGCCATGGTGCAGCGCGAGTGGGTCGACGGCTGGGTGCGGATGCTCAACCCACCGTCCTGTTCGCGGTGCGTCATCCTCGCCGGCCGGTTCTACCTGTGGAACGACGGGTTCGAGCGCCACCCGGGCTGCGACTGTCGCCACATCCCCGCGACCGAATCGCAGGCTGACGACATCCGCGTCGACCCCCAGGCGTACTTCGACTCCCTCCCCCCGGCCGACCAAGACCGCATCTTCACCCACGCCGGCGCTGAGGCGATCCGCGACGGCGCCGACATGGGCCGCGTCGTGAACGCCCGCCGCGGCGTCCGGAAGGCCCAACTTCTCGGCCGCGACGTACTCGCCACCTCGACCGGCACCACACGTCGACGCAAAGGCCCTGTCCCGGTGCGGCTGATGCCTGAGTCGATCTACGAGCTCGCGAAGGACCGCGCTGACGCGATCCGGCTCCTGAAGCTGCACGGCTTCATCGTCTGAACTTCCCGACGGCGCAAGGTCGACGGGCCAACCTCTCGCAAGGAGAGACCATGCACAACACGCTGCTCCCCACCCACCCGACGCTGCTGCACCCCATCACCGGGGAGCCGCTGCAGGCCATCGGGCTCCGCCCCAACGGCGCACCGCTGTGGCCGATCATGGGCGGTGACGGTACCGGTCCCGACGCCAACGACGACCCCAAGGACGACGACGACGCCGACGACCCGGAAGACGACGACCCCAAGGACGACGACGACAAGGACGTCGACTGGAGGGCGAAGTTCGAGGCCGAGCAGCGGCACAAGCGCAACCTCGAGCGCAAGGCCCGGAAGGACGCCGCGACCATCGCGCGACTGACCGGCAAGAAGCCCGAGGGTGGCGGCAAGGACGACGCCCCCGACGCCGACGAGCTTAAGGCGCAGGCCAAGGCCGAGGCCCGCGCCGAGGTTCTCCGCGAGCGCGTCGAGGACAAGATCGAGGCGAAGGCTCGCGCGTTCGCCGACCCCGAGGACGCCGTCGCGGTGCTCCTCCGGCAGCACGACATCAACGACTTCCTCGACGACGGCAAGGTTGACGTCGAGGCGATCGCCGACGCTCTCAAGGAGCTCGGCGAGAAGAAGCCCCACCTGCTTGCGAAAGGCAGCCGGTTCAAGGGCGACGCCGACGGTGGTCCTCGTAAGGACAAGACCCCGTCGCGACCGAAGAACCTGGGCGACGCCATCGCCCGCCACTACGACAACAAGAGCTAACCGCTCCAGGAAGGGGCCATCATGGTCATCTCTCTCGCACAGGCACAGGTCAACGTCCAGGACGACGTCGACTACGCCGTCATCGATCAGTACCGCCGCAGCTCGTGGCTGCTCGACCAGCTGACGTTCGACGACTGCGTGAACCCCGGCACCGGTGGGGCGACCCTCACCTACGGGTACACGCGGCTCGTGAACGCCCGACAGGCCGCGTTCCGCGCGATCAACTCCGAGTTCACGCCTGCGCAGGCGACCCGCGTCCGGGTCACCACCGACCTGAAGCCGCTCGGTGGCTCGTTCGAGGTCGACCGCGTCATCGCCGACCTTGGCTCCGCGAACACCAACGAGGTCTCGTTCCAGATGAACGAGATGATCAAGGGTGCGGTCTCGGGCTTCATCAACGAGATCGTCAACGGCGACGTCGCCGTCGACGCCGACGGCTTCGACGGCCTCGACAAGGCCCTCACCGGGTCCTCGACCGAGATGACGCCCGGCGGCTCCGCCGCGTACGTCGACTGGACGTCGGCCACCGTCGACACCGAGAACGAGGCGCACAGCGCGCTCGACGTGCTGGACGAGTTCCTGTCGCTGGTCGTGGGCGGTGCGCACGCGATCATCGGCAACCGCAAGTCCATCACCCGGGTCCGCTCGCTGGCCCGCCGCGCGGGGTTCTACACCCGCGAGGAGGACGCCCTGGGTCGCGTGATCGAACGGTACGGCCCCGCCGTGCTGATCGACGCCGGCACCAAGGTCGCCGACGGTACCTCGACCGAGACCGACGTGGTCCCGATCGAGACCCGCGACCCCGACGGTGGCGGCGCCGGTGGCAACATCACCGGTCTCACCGACCTGTACGCGGTGAACTTCGGCCTGGACTCGTTCCACGGCGTCTCGAAGGTCGGCCCGCTGCTCAAGACCTGGCTGCCGGACTTCTCCACCGCCGGCGCGGTGAAGACCGGCGAGGTCGAGATGGTCGGCACGGTGGCGCTCAAGCGCTCCACCGGCGCGGCCGTCCTGCGCAACATCAAGGTCCAGTGACCTTGCGGGTCACCGCACCGGTCGAGGGGTTCACGGGCTCGGTGGCGGGTGTCGACTTCGTCGACGGCGTCGCCGAGACCGACTCCCCCGCGGCCATCGCCTACTTCCGTCGCAAGGGCTACGCGCTCGCCGACGCGAAGCCGGCGAAGGCACCGGCCAAGAAGGCGGCTGTCAAGCCGTCCGAGAAGTAATCACCGAAGGGGAGGTCCACCATGCCGCTCGCACCGCTTGCCGCCGTGGAGGACCTCCCCGACGGAACCACCGGTGACACCGCAACCGCTCTGGCTGTCGCATCTGCGGCGATCCGGGACGCCGCGGGGGTCCCGATCAGTCAGGTCGCCGACGCGACCGTGACAACGAACGTGAACCCGGGCAGCCGGCTCCTGCCGCTCCCCGGTCCGCTGGTGTCGGTCTCCTCCGTGGAGATCGACGGGACCGCGGTCACAGAGTTCATCGTCGACGGCAACGCCGTGTACCGGGCCTGCGGTTGGGGATACCACCCCTACCAGGCGACCGTGGTGTGCACCTTCGGCCTTGCCGAGGTCCCCGCCGACATCGTCGACCTCACCGTTGACCTCGCCCTCGCGTGGCTCGCCCACAAGGCCGAGGGTGGCGGCTCTACCGCGGGCCTCAAGTCTGTCCGTCTCGACGACGCCGCCGAGACGTACGACGACGAGCACGCCGGCCAAGTGTCCCCGGTGTACATCCCGGAGAAGACCCGCCAGTGGCTCGCCAACCGCTTCGGCGGTGGCGGCGTGACAGTGGTGCACACGCTGTGAGAGCCCTCTCGCGGTTGGGCGCCTTCCGGGCCCTGGCCGAGTCCCGCATGACCTCCCGTGTCGCCGTGATGCGGAAGACGGGCGAGACCGCCCAGAACGAGACCACCGGTCTGCAGGACCCTGTCTGGGCCACTGTGCACGTCGATCTCCCATTCCGCCTCGACAACGGCGGCGGAGGTCTCGCGCAGGCGGGTGGCTCCGGGGCGATCAACATCGGCGGCGTCGAGCTCGAGGTGGCTGTCGCGGTCGCGAACCTCCCGGCGACCACCGATGACCTGGCCGACGGCGACCTCATCGAGGTCATCTCCGGCGAATGGGCCGACACCGTGTGGCGGATCGTCAAGGCGACCACCGCCGACCAGAAGACCGCCCGCCGCGTCCCTCTCGAGGGTGCGACTCGGCCATCTGAGTGGGGGGCGTGATGGCGAAGGTCAACGTCTCCCACGGCATCGGCGACCTGAAGCGGGACCTCTCCCGCATCCCCCCGACGTTCTACCGGGAGGGCCGCAAGCTCATCACCGAGGGCGCCAAGGTGGGGAACTCGCTCGCGAAGGACAACGCGAAGCGCAGCTCTGGTCGACACGGCAAGCACTACCCGAAGGCGTTCACCGCTGACCGCGCCAAGTCGTTCGTCGGGTTCGGTGGCGGCGTCATCCAAGCCGAGTACGGCCCCGACTCCCACAAGCGGCAGGGCGACATGTCGTTCGAGGATGGGTCGCGCAATCAGCGGCCGCACAACGACCTGCGGAAGTCCGCCGACGTCATCGGGCCTGCCCTCGTCGGAGAGACCCGGATGATGCTCGACGGGATGTTCTGGCCCGGCGGTGACAAGTGACCTCCACGGCCCCCGTCACCGACGAGCGGATCCACCGGGACGTCCTCGAGCCGCTCCTGCGGGCCGCGCTCGGCGTCGAGCCGGTCACCGGCGACCAGCGTCTGTACGACTACGGCGAGGTCCCGGGGGCCGACGGCAACGACGGTGTCTTGCCCTCCGTCTACGTGCTCCTGACTGTCGAGCGCCGCTACGTCGGCCCCCGGCGGGCCGGCCGCGCCGGACGCTCCGGATGGCGCATCACCGCCCGGTACGTCGGCCGCAACGTCGACGAGGCCCGGTGGGCGCTCGACAAGGTCACCGACGCCATCGACGAGGCCCGCCTGACCATCGGCGGCTACGTGTCGACGCCGGTCACGCACGAGTCCTCGACCGCCATTGAACCGGACGACGGCCGATTCTCCGGCCTCACCGTCTGGACCTACGCCCTCTAGGAGGAGCCCATGTCCGATCTCGTCAGGGTCCGTGTCGACGGCCGCGAGTTCAACGTTGGTCGCGCCTACGCGGCCGCACACCAGCTCACCGTGCTCGATGAGTCGGCCTACACGCGAGACGGCCAGACCCGGCCTGTGTCGCGTGAGGGTGGCCGCCCGGTGAAGCCCAAGGTTTCGGTCGCTGAGGCGGCCGAGAGGAAGGCCGCGAAGTCGGCCGAGCAGTCCGACACCAACCCGCCTTCAGAGGAGAACTGACATGCCCATCTCCATGCCGCCCACGACCCACAGCCTGGGCAACAAGATGATCGTCATCCTGACGACCCCGCCCGCTGCCGCGTCTGGCATCCCGACCGTCACCGAGGTGAACGCCGGCATCAAGGCCGGCTGCCACATCTACGGCCAGTTCAACGTCACCCCGACGCAGAACACCGGCGAGGGCCCGCGCAAGGCCTGCAGCAGGAACGTCCCGACCCAACTGGGTCTCGTGACCTACCCGGCCGCCGAGGTCCAGTACTCGTACATGCCGCAGGAGCTCGGCACCCCGGGCTCGGCTGGCAACGAGCTGTACGAGGCGCTCGACCCCGACGCCGTGGTCACGGTCGTCGTCCTCGACGGCATCGACGGGCAGACCTCCGCGGTCGTGGCCGGCGACGTCGCGGACATCTACGAGATGAAGGCCGGTGTGCGCCGCAAGGGGCAGACCGGTGAGGGCGAGTTCGACGAGCTGTCGGTGACGCAGGCCCTGATCGTCGTCGGCGGCGAGCCGATCGCCGAGGACCACGTCCTCGCGGCCGCCTGATCCATCCCTGTACCGGCCCCCGCCCGTTGCTGCCGAGTCGGCGGGCGGGGGTCTCCACTCGGCAACCCGGCAAGGAGTCACCATGAGCAAGACCCTCGCAGAGCTGCGTGCCATGACGGCACCGAAGCTGCCGACTCGCATCGAGCGGCTGTGCCTGAACCTCGAGCTGCTCGCGGAGACGGAGCGGCTGCAGAACGAGAAGGAAGACCTCCTCGTCGAGGTACGGCGCAGCACGGCCGCCGACCCCGAGGAGCGGCAGGGCCCGCCCCGCAAGATCGGCGCCCCCGCCAAGCCGGTGCGGGTCGCGGAGATCGACGCCGAGTTGACCGACCTCTACGACCAGATGCGCGAGTTCGAGGGTGAACTGCTGCTGCGTGGCATCGAGGGTGGCCGCTGGCAGGAGTGGAAGGACGCCAACCCGCCGCGCAAGGACAACGAGTCCGACGAGCGGCACGGGTACGGCATCGTCAACGCCACCGCCCTCATGGCCGACCTGGGCCGGTTCGCGGCCGCGTGGAACGGCGAGGAGTTCGCCGAGGGCGACTGGGACGGCTGGTTCGCTGCCAGGGTCGCACCGGCCGACCTCGCCGCACTGGTCATGCGTGTCGTCGAGATGCACGAGGCGCGCGTCAGCGTCCCAAAAGCGCAGGGCGGCTCCTCGCCGACCCCGTCACCCGGGAACGACGCCGCCTCGCCCTCCAGTTAGGTGTCTCCGAACGAACCCTGCTCGGGTGGAGCGCCCGAGAACTGCACGAGCACTACGACGCTGACGGCCAGTTCGCCGGCCACACCGTCGTCACCCGCGAACCGGAGTGGGACGAGGTCGAGGTCGCGAAGATGCTCGAGCTCCGCCTGTACGACGCCGAGGTGTGCTCGTGCGGCCACCACCGGTCCCTGACGAACCACCCCGAGGCGCAGTTCGCGATCGAGGTGGAGACCTGCGACGTGTGCGCCACCGTCGCGAAGTTCCAGCGCATCCAGGCGGCTGAGGACGAGAAGCAGACCAAGGCCCTCGGTGCGAAGCCGGATCCGGCCGCGGCCCGGCCCGACGACGGGCGCCGCATCGCGGTCCGTCTCACCGAGATGCCTGACCTGACCGAAGACAACCCGTAGGGGGTGACCGTGGGCGTTCGTCGTGAAGCCGTTCGGCTCGAACTGCAGGACGCCGGGTTCACCTCCGGGGTGGCGCGTGCCGCCGCGGCTGCGGCGCTGCTCGAGCGGAACCTCGACGACCTCGACGGCACCTCGGTCAAGACCGAGAAGTCGCTGGGTGGTGTCAAGCGCGAGACGAACAACCTCGTGCGCCCCAGCAAGGACGCGACGAAGGAGATCGACAGGCTCTCGGGCCGGATGCGGATCCTGTTCGACGCCGCCGCCGCTCTCGGCCCTGCCCTGATCCCGGTTGGTGCGGTCGCCGTCCCTGCCTTGTCTGGGCTCGCGTCGCAGATGGGTGCTGCGGCACTCGGTGCCGGCACGGCACTGATCGCGTTTCAGGGCGTCGGTGACGCGCTGAAGGCGGTCAACGAGTTCGCGTTGAAGCCGACCGAGCAGAGCATGAAGAAGGCGGAGGAGGCGCTGCGCAACGTCTCAGCGCCGGCGCGCGACCTGGTCGCCCAGCTGCAGGCGCTGCGCCCGGAGATGCGGGCCCTGCGGGACACCGCGGCCGCCGGCGTACTCCCGGGCGTCTCGGACGCCCTCACGCACTTCGAGACGATCCTCCCCGAGGTCGAGCGACTCTTCCGCAACGTCGGCGGTGCAGTGGGTGACATCGCCCGCGACACCGGTGAGTCGTTCGCGTCCGACCGGTGGGCCCCGTTCCTCGACTTCATCGCCCTCGAGGCGCCCCGGGCGCTGCGCGACCTTGCTGACGCGGTCGGCAACACGGTGCACGCGATGGCGAACCTGTGGATGGCGTTCACGCCGCTGAACACGGACTTCTCCGACTGGCTGGTCGACGCCACGGAGCGTCTCGACGACTGGTCGCACGGTCTGGCCGCGACCGAGGGGTTCCAGGAGTTCGTGGAGTACATCCGGACCACGGGCCCGATCCTGGCCGACGCGCTGGGTTCGATCGCGAACGCGTTCCTGCAGATCATTCAGGCGACCGCACCGATGGCGGGCCCTGTGTTGAAGACGCTCGAGGCGTTCTTCGACGTCATCGCCGCGATCGCGGACTCCCCGGTCGGTACACCGCTGATGGCGATCGTGGTCGCGCTGGGGGCGATGAACACGGCGCTGCGGATCGGCAACTCCATGTCATTGACGGCGTTCGGTGGTCCTGCCGTGGGCCGAGTGAAGACGATGGGAGCGACGTACGCCGGTCTCGGCACCCAGGTGGGGATCCTCGGCCGGAACTTCCTGACCGCGGGTGCTGCCTCGGAGCGGATGGCGGCGCAGAACGCGGTGGCCATGGGCAAGGTCCGCGGCGCCCTCGCGACCACAGCCAAGGCCGGCGGCGGCGTCGCTGGCGTCGCGCTGCTCGCCTCTGGGGCGACCGAGAAGCTCGGCATCACGAACGCGACGGTGCTGGGTCTGGCCGGGTCGATCGCCGGCCCCCTGGGTGCGGCCATCGGTGCCGCCGCCGGCGGCCTCATGGACCTGGCCGCGGTGAACGACCGGCTCGCCGACTCGATCACCGCTGCCCGCGATACGGCCCGGAACCCGAACGCCTCGCTCGAGGAGCTCATCGAGCGTCGCCGCCAGTTGGTGCAGGAGTTCGCGGAGATCAGTCACGTCGACACCCGCGGCAGCATGAGCGGGATGGACCCCGTCGGGGACTTCAAGCGCGGTGTCGCGTTCCTCTCCGGCGATGTGGGTCAGACCAAGGACGCCATCAAGGACATCGACGCCGCGATCAAGGGCGCCCGTGAGGAGATGACCCGGTCGACGACGGCATCGCGTCGCTTCGGTGTGGCGCAGATGGACCTGAAGGCGGTGTTGCAGGAGACCCGCGACGAGGCGCGCAAGCAGGCCGAGAAGTGGCTGGAGTTCGGCGACAGCCTGAAGGCCAACGGCAAGGGCCTCGAGGGGTTCCTGAAGTCGATGGAGGACCAGGCTAAGGCGCTCGAGGACTTCACCGACAACGCTCGCAAGGCTGGTGAGAAGGGCCTGAAGCAGGGGCTCATCGACAAGCTCGAGGAGATGGGTCCGGCCGGCGCGCTGCGGATGCGGCAGTTGGCGAACGCCTCCGAGGAGGAGATCGCGCGTGCGAACGCGGCGTTCGATCGTGGCGTCACCGCGATGCGCGAGTACGAGGAGTTCCAGCTCACGCCGAAGGATCTGAACATCAACCCGGAGCCGGCGCTTCGGACTGTGCGGGAGACGTTGAAGTGGATCCGGGCGCAGAAGCCGTTCCTGCAGGTTGACGTGCGAGTGAATCGCCCGCGTGTCCTCCTGAACAACGGTGTCGTGTCGGTCAACAACATCCCCGTCAACGCCGACGGTGGCACGATCCCGAAGACGGGTCGGCCGTACGCCGACCGGCACTTGCGGCTCCTCGCCGACGGTGAGGAGGTCATCTCCAACCGTCACGGGCAGGCCGACAAGAACCGTGCCGCACTGAAGGCCGCGAACCGGGGCGCCACGCTCGCTGTGATCGGTCACGCGGACGGCGGCACGGTGCGGGCCTACCAGCGGCCGGTCGTGCAGCGGCCCGCGTCGTACGCCGGTGTCCCGGCCGCGGCGATGGAGATCGACTACGGCCGCCTCGCACGGGCTGTCGCAGCTGCGCGGCCGCTGCACGGCGACGTGATCCTCCCCGGCGCCGACTACGCGACGTTCAAGCGCGAGATGGAAGCCGACCGCGCCCGCGCGGCCGCGACGGGGCCCTACTGATGAGCGACCCGACCCTCAGCATCACCATCAGTCGCACCCTTGTCGCCGGCTCCCCTGCGCCGCTCGCACTGTCCGGCCACGACAGTGCAGCCACCCTCTGGGTAGTCAGATTCCGCCCGCCGGCGAAGATCCGCCGCAACGAGTACGCCGAGCAGGGCAGCCCGTTCCACGGGTCCGAACTCACCGGCTCCTCGCTCGACCACGGCCTGCTGGGCTTCCACTTCACGGTCAACGGTGCAGCCTCCGAGACGGCGCTGCAGGCCGCGGTCGACGAGATGGAGACCGCACTGGCCCAACCCTGGTACGACGTCACCACGCAGATCTCCGGGGCCCCGCCGCAGGTGTGGGAGGCCGATCCGGGTTCCTGCGAGATCGCGGGCGAGGGCGAGCGGGAGTACCTCGACCTGGCGAACCTGAACACGGTCTACGCCGTGACCATCCCCGTCTACCCGATCCCAGGGAGTGCCTGATGGACGTCGGAGCCGCGAACATCTGCCTGCGCTGCGTGTTCGGTGACGACCGGGCCGCGATCGCGCCGGCCACGTGGGAGGTGGCGCTGTTCACCAACTTCCCCGAGCTCGGCGGGGTGGAGCTCGATCCTGTGGGCGGGTACGCGGCCGCGTCAGTCGCGAACACGACGGCGAACTGGCCGACCCCGACGCTCGGGGCGATCACGTCGGCGCCGATCAGCTTCGGCACTTCGACGGGTGAATGGTCCGACGTCGCAACTGTCGCGGTGATCCGCGCCGGCGGGTTCATCTACTACGGCCGCCCGCTCATGGCTGACGAGGAGATCGACGTGACGGTGGCCGGTCAGGTCGTGGATCAGGTGCGGGTCATCGTCGACTGGAACCAGGTGGTGATCTGATGGCCCTCTCGATCTCCACCACCCTCGCGTCGACCCTCGCGAACGCCGTCACCGCCGCGGTCGACGCCGGGCCGGCCGCCGGCACGCTGAAGGTCTACACCGGTGCGAAGCCGGCGACGGTGGCAACCGCGCCGTCCGGGACTCTGCTCGCGACGTTCACACTGGCCGATCCGTCGCTGGCCGCTGCTGTCGCCGGCGTGGCCGACTTCGACTTCGACCCCGACATCTCCGTCGCCGCGGTTGCGTCCGGGGATCCCGGCTGGTTCCGCATCGCCGACTCCACCGGTGCCGGTGTGCTCGACGGGACGGTCGGCACGTCGGGGGCCGACATGACCATCCCCGCGCCGACGTGGACCGCAGGCAGCATCTACGAGCTCGCCTCCGGCACTCTGACGGCGCCGACGTCGTGAGGCACGGCCGATGACCTACCTGTCGACCGCCCTGGCCCTGCCGGGACTGTTGGCGCACTGGCGGCTCGGTGAGGCTGCTGGCGCAACGGTCGCCGAGGATGCGTCCCCGAACAACCGCGACGGTGCCTACCTCAACACGCCGACCCTCGGCGCCACGGGTCTCCTGAGCGGCGACGCCGACAAGGCAATGCAGACCGCCGCGAACACCGGCCAGTGCATGTCGGTCGCCAGCGCGGCGTGGATGAACGTCACCACCAGCCTGTCGATGGCCTGCCGGGTCCGGATGACGTCCGCGACCGACACCTCCAACGGTGACGCGATCGTGTCCCGGTACTCCGGATCCTTCCCGTGGATGCTGTGGCGCAACACCAGTGGGAAGTTCGCGGTGCAGCTCAACGCAGCCGCCAACGTCGCCGACCCCACCACGGTCGTCGTCGGGCAGGACTACAGCGCCGGCTTCAGCTACGACGGCGCCAACATCCGGCTCTACGTCGACGGCGTACAGGTGGCATCGACGCCGTACACGGCGAGCCTGGTGACCGGCTCGATCCCGCTCGAGATCGGCCGCTACTCCTCTGCCGCATCGACCACGCCGGGCATGGTCATCGACGAGGTCTCCGTTGGTAATGCCGTCTGGGCCGCGGCCGACTTCGCGGCCCTGCACACTGCAGCGACCACCTCGGCGGCCGTCGACATCACCCTCGCGCTCACCCTGCCGAAGATCCGGGCCGCGCTGCAGGTCAAGAAGACGGTCCTCACCGACGTCTCCAACCGGCTCGGTGGCTGGCAGTTCGGCGGATACGCCACCGCACGGGTGTCCGTGCCGGTTGCCGCGGACCCCCTCGGCGATGACGAGCAGGCCTTCAACGTCGAGGCCGCGAAGTACCTGCCGCCGCCGACCATCGTGAACGGGGAGATCCAGTGAGTTGGAAGACGCGTCGCTCCCTCAAGCGAATCGCCCCGGTCCGCCGTACTCTCATCGACGGCGTGGACGTCACCCAGTTCCGCCGACTGCGACGCTCCCACAAGCCGTTCACTCACCAGGGCTACGACCTGGTCGAGCCGTTCGCCTACGGCACGGCGTCCCTGCTGGTGCCGCGCTACCACGCCAACGAGCTGGACAACGGCGAGGGCGTCGGCGACGCCGCATGGATGCGCAAGGAGGCGCCGGTCGCCTACCAGCGGGTCTATCCCGACGGCACCATCAAGACCGACTACCTCGGGTTCATCTCCCAGATCAACCCGGAGGCGTCTGGCCGGGTCCGTCTCGCGATCCGCGGCGAGCTGTCCGGCCGCCTCGACGCGATCTGGCGCCCCCAGCCGGTGTTCCGCCGCCTCCGCGACTGCGGCGACTGGGTCTACTCGCTCCTCGTCGGCGACGCCAACCAGCGGATGTCCCCGATCCTCGGCCCCGTCACCGGCATCCGCCTGCCCAACAAGGGGCAGATGTCCGGACTCGCTTGGGCATCGCTCCTGTGTTCGATGTCGCAGACCAACGAGGGCGGACAGCGCACGATCATGCCTGCCACCTGGGGCACACGGGACTGGCGGTTCGACTTCAAGGACTACACCACCGTCCACGGCACCTTCATGGCCGACGGCAAAGTGGTGAAGCTCGACGTCGCCGACGACCTCTTCGAGCGCCCGAACACGTGGTGGGGCGAGGGCGTCCAGCCCGACGGCGGCCACTGGCGCAACGCCAAGGCCCCCGGCATCACCGGCGGCGACCCGCCCGCCTACCCCAACACCGACGACGCGCCATTCGGCGAGGGCACCACCAACGCCGACACCGACTCCGGCTCCGGCGTCTCGGTGCTGCACGCCCGCCTCATCGGGACCGGCGCCATGGACCACCTCGACTCCCCCGACAGCACCGTCTACACCGCCGCCGTGGCCGCCGCGGTCGAAGAGGCGCAGCGGCAGCTCGGGATGGCTGTGACCGGGATCGTCACCAGGGCGTTCTGGGACCGGCTGTTCGACATCGAGAAGGCTGGCTACTCCCTCGCCTACGCCGGGCAGCGGCCCCTCGTGCAGGCCGATCGGGTGAAGCGGTGGCACGAGACCCCCGAGGGGTACTTCGCCGACCTGAACGAGGCGTTCGACCCGCGAGCGGTCCGTGTCGACCGGCCGCTCAACTTCGGGCCCGCGACCTACAAGCACGAGGGCGTCCGCTGGGCACGCGGCGCTCACCACCGTTCGCAGACGCTGAAGAACTGGGTCGGCACGGTCAGCCTCGAGTCCCGCCATGGCGTTCTGATCGGCGGTTGGGACGGTACCGAGCCGGTCCCGCCGACCGAGGTCTCGATCATGGCGATCGAGGACATCCGGCCCGGGATGAACCTGCAGGAGCCGTTCTTCGACGGCGGCACCCTGTTCCATGTCGCCGGCGTCCGCGTCGGCCCGGACGGCAAGACCGGCACCCTCACCGTCGACACCCAGGCGCGCGACCTGCTCGAGGTCGAGCAGATCCGCGCACGCAACATGGAGTCCCGGCGCGACCCGCGCCGCGAGTGGATCGCCGAGAACCGACCCAACAGCCACTCGGGAAACCTCATCTCCTGGGATGCCGAGATTGGCGGCCGCATCTGGTACGACAGGACCCTCCGCGCGGATCGGTGGACGATCGTGGAGGTCCCTGTCGGGCAGGCCGGGCAGATCAACCGGATTCGGCTGCGCACGACCGGCGACCCGGCGGCCTTCTCTGTCGCCGTGTTCCGGGTCCCGGTCACCCACAAGCAGTTGATGCGCCGCATCGGCAACCCCCTGACCCCGCTCGGGGACGACGACCTCCGCTGGTACGAGGACGAGGCCAAGCTCGGGGACTGGTGGGAGGAGCGCAAGCTGCTCTACCACGCCGGCGACGCCGAGCAGCCGTGCGGCTACTGGCCCCGCAAGCACACCAACGAGTCCGGTCTGACCACCTCGCACACCATCACTGGCATGTGGGAGGACATCGCCAGCTGGTCCTACCTCGGCGCCGAGGAGGAGCCCTCGATCCTCTACATGGCGATCTTCGCTGACCGGGCCAGCACTCTGGAGGCCGGGCTGCTGTTCTACAAGCAGGTCGAGGACGGCATCTGATGCCGCTGCCGCTGTCCAGCACCGGTTCGGACTGGGGTGACGCGGCTGCGGCCCGCAACGTCCCCTCCGGCACGGCGCTCGGCGACATGCTGCTGTACGCGGCCAACCCCGGCTCGTCGGTCGACGATGCGCGGTTCACGCAGGTCGCCGAGCGGGTCTGGGTCTGCGAGGCGCTGCCGACGCTGGCGAGCTACCTCACGCCGCACACGTCGTTCTCGATCTACCAGCAGGTCTCGTGGAACTCCCCCGCGCCGGCCCGACTTGGCGAGGCGACCGAGGTGTCTGGGTCGGGGCCGGTCATCAGCATCCCGGCCGCGCGCAGTCTCGCTGCGCTGTGCGTCATCACCTACACGTGCCTGACGACCGACCCGTTCGGGTTCATCGACACCCCGGAGGGCTACCTGGTGGGGTCGTGGGGCCCCGCCCGCACCGGCTCTGGGGCGCCGGGTGCCCGTCGTGAGGTGCGGATCGCCCTGCGGCAGGCAGTCTCCACGCCCGCCCCCGCCTCGACGGTCACCATCAACGGGTCGACCGAGGCTGACTGGCAGGTCGCGGTCATCCCGTTCATCAACCGCCGCCGTGCGCCGGCCTGCCGCAAGACCGGCCGTGGCGACCACCAGGGCATCGGGTCAGGCCGCATCTTCCCGCCCCCGATCACCCAGCAGTCCGGGCGCCTCACCGGCCCGTACTGAACACATCCACTCTCGGGAGACTTCGTGACCAACCTGCACCGCAAGCCCGGCGACGTCGCTTCCACACCTCTGGGGCGGGCGCTGCTCACCGAGTCCGCCGAGACGGCGGAGCCGGCCTGGATCACTGAGCAGGCGGACGTCTACACCGGGGACGCGGCACAGGTCCGTCCCCTCGCCGTCCTCGACCACGCCGATCAGGGCAGCGTCGATCGTCTCTGCGGGCTCATGCTCGACGCGATCCGCGAGCTCCACCCGGGTGACTGGGCCTTCAACAGGCCCCTGTTCCGTGATGCATTGGCCGCCGCGCTGGAGCGGTACACCGCCGAACCACCGGCGCCCCGACCCGCGGAACCGGCTGAGGTTGGGGCGCTCGTCACGGACATTGACGGGCACGTCTGGGCGCGCACTGCCTGGGACGCCTGGCAGTGCCTCAGCCAACCGCGGGCTGCGACGTGGGACGACATCGACGTCGCGCCCGAACTTCCCTGACATCACCCTGCCCTCACGACACGCCTTGGAGGCGCGCCCATGCCCGTCTGGCTTCAGATCCTCTCCGTCCTGACCGCATGGTCCCTCGGCGTCGGTGGCGTCGTGTGGAAGGTCGCGCTCCCGTTCCTGCGCGAACAGATCGCCCGCCCGGCGCAGCAAGCCGCCCACTCGGTGACAGTCAACAGCCACAGCAGCGACGTGCCCACCGTGCGCGACGACCTGTCGGACATCAAGAAGACGCAGAAGGAACAGCTCGACCTCTTGACCGCCCACCTCATCGAGGCCGCCAAGGACCACGAGCGCCTCGCTGCAGCAGAACGTGACCTCGGCCGCCATGACGGCCGCCTCATTCGCCTCGAGAACAAGGGAGTCTGACCATGCCCAATCCCCTCACCGCCGTGCTGCCCACCCGACAGCGCCGGATCGCGTACCACGTCTTCGCGCTCGCCGGCCTCGCGCTCGGGTCGGTGCCGGTGTACTGCGCCGCCACCGGCGCCAGCATCCCCGCCTGGGTGCTGGGCGCGCTGGCCGTCTACGCGTTCATCGCGGGGCCGCTGTTCGGCGAGGCGGCCGCGGCGAACGCGAGCGAGGACGGGCGGCCATGACCCGCACGCCGAAGACCGACGCGTTCGTGGCCGCTCTGCGGCGGCGTGGCGTCGAGGTGCTCACGCACGACCAGTGGGGTTCGGCTCGACGCGACCTCTACGTGCGCCGGCTGACCAGCCACCCGCACGGGCTGCTGCCGTCGCGCCCGGTCGACACGCTGTGGAACCACATCACCGTGACCGAGGACGACGGCCCCACGAGCGGCGAGTTCAAGGCGGACTGCCGCGAGGTCGAGCGGATCGGCTACGCCCGCTTTGGCTCTGGCGTCTCGTACAACGTGCTCGTCGACCGCAACGCCGCCAAGCCGCGAGTCGCTATCGGCCAGTTCCTCGAGGCCAAGGGCACCCACACGGTCAACAACAAGGGCGTCGACGGCTACTCGTACAACCAGAACAAGGTGGCCCTCGCGCTCGCGTTCGTCGGCGTGGTGGGCGACCGCCTCAACGCCGCCGCGGTCGAGGCGTGCGTCCAGGTCAACGCAGCACTCATCGAGGTCGGCGCCATGACGGACCACTACGACAACGTCCCGCACTCGCTGGTAGCCGCGAAGGACTGCCCAACCGACGAGCTGCGCGACCGACTGGCCGACATCAAGCGCCGGGCGCTGGCCAACGTGCGACGAGCCGCCCCTGCGCCAGATGGACCGACCGAGCCATCGCGGCCGGCGTCCCTCATCTGGATCGGGCACGTGTCGCTGCAGTTCTCCGACACTCACGCTCAGATGCGCCACGACGTCAAGGCCATCTTCGGGCTGGGCATGGACGCCTTCACCTTCACCGAGGCCCACCACTCGAACCCTCTCGGGAACCTCCTCCGCGAGATCGGGAACAGCCAGGGCTACACCGTGCACGTCGACCGCACCGGCACCGGCGTCGCCGTCCGCAACGGCTACGGCAAGGTGACCCGCCGCGGCTTCATGTCCGGCATCGGCGGGTCGCGTCCCGGCGACAAGCGGGTCTACGGGCCCCGCGGCGTGACCTGGGTGCGGGTGAAGTCGAACTCGGGCGAGAACATCGGCATCGGCGCCTTCCACAAGATCACCCACGGGGAGACGGCAGCCGACGGGTTCCGCTGGCGGGAGAACCTCAAGCTCTCCCGGATCGTGGGCCGCTTCGCCAAGAACTTCGGGATCGGCACCAACGTCGTGTTCGTCGGTGGCGACGGCAACGAGTCCGACCGGCTCGCCGACGTGTTCGACGGGCAGCCGCTGACGACCTGCTGGGACGAGCTCGGGAAGTGGCCGGACACCGGGCACGGCAACATCGACGTGATCGCCTCCTACGACCCGGACGGCCGGGTCAAGTGCCGGGCCGCAACGGTGCTCGACGACACCGAGTGCTTCCTGTACACCGACCACTACGTGGTGCGGGCGACCTACGACATCGCGGAACTGTGATGATCGAGCGGGCCGGCCTGTGGGCTACGTTCCTGACGGCGTCGGCGGTCGCTGACTGGTTCCTCGACCAGCGCAATGACGGCTCGACGCTGAGCGAGGTGACGCGCTGGACGTTCCGCACGCACACCCGCCCGGGCCGGTACGCCTTCCTCGCTGTCTGGGGTGGGTTCGCGGCCTGGTTCGCGTTGCACATCGTGGCGAGGCACTCCCGCCGCCTATCCCCGATCAGGTCCCGCATCTTCGACTGACCCGCCCGACACGCACCATGCGCCCCCCCCGTCGCCCTCGTGGCGGCGGGGGGTTTCGTCATGTCTACGGTTGCCCTGCCCAGAGCTTCACCAACTGGGCGAGGATCCATTCGCCGATGATGGTTATCGCGAGGAAGAGCAGGATCCACCTGAGGACTCCATCGCGTTCGGGCTGCTCCGAGTTCTGCTCGGCGTCTTCCTCGTCCTGCTCCGTCACCCGAGACTCCGTTCGTTGCGTTTGGCACCCGACCGTAGCGGTTGGAGGATCTTTGCGGCGTTAGGGGGTCATTGCAGCCGCCACGCCTCGTCGAAATCGGGATGGTCGGCGTAGGGCAGCGCGAGTTGGGCGAGGATCTCCTCTACCGGCGCGGACCAGTACGAAGGGCTGTACCCCTCGGCGTTGTCCCAGAGTGCGTGCAGTTCCACGATCCGACGCTTGGCCTTGCACTCGGCCAGCAGTCGCACGTCCGGGTTCGGCTCGCAGAAGCGATCGACGTACTCACGAGGGGACATGCGTTCGCCGTCCATACTGAGATGGTCCCCGTAGTCGGCCACCTCTAGCCTCGCGTCGATCACGCGGTACGAACTCCGGGCGCGTACCTCATCCTCGGCGATACGGGCCAGCAGGAACTCGCTCAGGGTCGTCACGGTCGCCACTCCTCGTCGAAATCGGGGTGGTCGGCGTAAGGCAGCGCGAGGGCCCGCAGGGTCTGGTACGCCATGTCCTCCCAGTTGCCCCACCCGCGCGCCTCTCGACCCAACCGGATCTGATCGGTGGCGATCTCGACGATCTTCCGCTTGGCCCCACACTCGGCCAGCACGCGGTCGGCCATGTCGCAGTCGCAGGGGAAGGTGTCACCGTTCGCATCGGGTCTGTAGGAGTCGCACGATTCACGGTGTATCTCGTGCCTGCCCGCCTCATCCTCGGCGATCCGAGCCAGCAGGAAGTCCGACAAGGTCACGTCAGACATCGTCGTCCTCCGCGATGTACTCCTCGAGCGCGGCCCGCAGCACGTCGGACACGTTCTCCTGCCGCTCGGTGGCCTTCGCCTGTGCGGCGTCCCGGAGTTCGCGGCGCACGCGGAACGAGATGTTCACGTCCATCGAGGGCTTGGCCACGGTCGGCAGCGTAGCCGTCATGAGGCGACCGTCTCAGCCAGACAGCGCATCTGCTCCTCGGCCTCGGGGTCGTTCATGGCGTGACCGCCTTTCCATCGATTGCGTACTGAAGGACTCGCCCCACCGGGATGCGCTCAGTCCACGAGTACGGCGTCTTCACCGTGATCGACTTCGCCGACACGCGCACGACCTCATGCCAGCCGATCGAGTCGCGGACGTGGGATGCGCCGGCAAGGTTCTCGGCGGTGAACTTGACGCGCTCCGCCTCGACCTCGCGTGCAGCCTTCCGCCGGGCGGCCAGCTCGGCCTGTCGCACCGCAGCCTCGGATGCCTGCCGATCCTTCTCCTCACGGATAGCAGCCTCCGCCAGTTGGGCCCCACGCCGCGCACCCGCGCGGCGCTGGCTCAGGGAGAGCGGCATCAGATCCACTGCCCGTCCGTGAGTTCGATCGCCTGGCCGAGAGCGATGAGCGCCCGAGCCTTGTCGCGGCCGATGCTCTGCCAGCGGCGGTTGCCGCCGTTCCAGTAGAGCGCGCGCTTGGCGGTGAACCGGACTTCGAGGGGCTGGTTGCTGTGCATGTGAAGATCATGGCACAACGTCAATACGTTTGTCAATACGTTTGCGACTCGATCGACATGGAGGTGTCGGCGCTCCGCTGCTCGGGGATCACGACCGGGTGGGCCGCGTCGTAGCAGTCGCGGTGCCAGGACTTCACCGTGGCGAAGTCACCCGAGGCGCGTCGGACGGCCTCGCCCGTGGGGATCTCGGTGCAGCAGCCCTCACAGAGCTGGACCTTCATCAGGCTGCCGCTTCGACCGCGTCGGCCTCGACGTGACCCCCGCAGGTCAGGCGACCGCACTCGAGGCAGTGGGCGGTGGGTCGGCCGTTGCGCTCGGCGTCGAGTCGGTTGGCCCTGGCGATTCGCTGCTGTGCGTTCATGGGTCTAGCGTGCATGGCGTCAATACGTCTGTCAATACATATGTCAGGACAGATCTAGGTGGGGGAGGGTTCGTCTCTCAACTGCTGGACCGGGGTCGCTTGTCGGGATCGGTGTGCATGTCATGCACAAACCATCGCCATGTGAGGCACTGCCACCGCACTCCTGTAACGCATCGCCGCAGGTCAGAGCACATATGCGCAGGTCAGCGTGTGGTGGGAAAGGGGTTCAAGTCCCCCCTCGGACACGCAGGTCAGAGCATGTATCGCCCCCGCTTGATGCACAACGATGCACAAGCGGGGGCATACTTGTGTCTATGACACCCAAGACACGCAACTCTCGCGGCCCCCTCACGGACATCCTGCGGCCATGAGGAAGGTCGAGACGCTCGCCTCCGGCCGGTTCCAGGTCCGCTTCCGGTACGCCGGCAAACAGACCTCCGAGTCGTTCGACACCCACCGCGAAGCCGCAGACTTCGCCACCTGGCTCGACGTGCTCGGCGAACAGGGCGCGCTCGACCGGCTCTACGAGGAGGCGCAGAAGCGCGCCGTCCCCACCCTCGACGACGTCGCCCGTGACCACATCGAGCACATCGAGGGCGCCGGCCCCGGCCACAAGGTCAAGCAGCAGCGACTCTGGGACCGCACCTGGGCGCCACGCATCGGCCACCTCCGCTCCGACCTCGTCGCACGCGACCACCTCATCAAGGCGCTCGAGGATCTCGCCCGCAACGGCCGGGCGCCCGGCCGCGGCTACTCCGAGAAGTCGCTGAAGAACCAGCGCGGCCTACTACACGGCGTCCTCGAGCGGGTCGTCGACAAGGGCTACCTGACCAAGCACCCGGGCCTGAAGCTCAAGTTGCCGCAGGTCGTGTACGCGCTGCACATGGACGACGATGAAGACGACGCCAGCGAGATGGTGTGCCTCGACCAGCTGGACTTCGAGGTGCTGTACGCCGCGATGGTTCCCCACTACCGGGCGCTGTTGCGCTTCCTCGTCGGCACCGGCTGTCGTTGGGGTGAGGTTGTCGTACTGCGGCGCAAGGATCTGAACCTCCGCAGCGCGCAGCCGACCGTGACGATTCGCCGCGCGTTGAAGTGGTCGCCGGACGGCAACTTCACGATCGGCCCACCCAAGACGAAGCGATCAAAGCGCACCATCACCTTGCCGGCGCAAGTCGTCGAGGACCTGCGGCCCCTGGTCGCAGGCAAGGCCGAAAACGACCTCGTGTTCACCGCGCCCCGCGGCGGCATGATCCGCCACCGAACGTTCTGGTCCGACAACTGGCGCCCCGCGTCGTGGCGCGCCCAGCACTGCCCTGAGCACACCGACCCGGCCTGTCGATGCGGGACCGCCCATCCGAAGCGGTGCAAGGTGCACGAGAAGCCGCCGGCGCCGTGCGGCTGCCCCGACACCCTCTCGGCGTCACCACGGATCCACGACATGCGGCACACGCACGCGAGCTGGCTGCTGGCCCGCGGTGTTCCTGTCCATGTCGTCTCCGCGCGGCTCGGTCACGAGTCCATCCAGACCACGGTCGGCACCTACGGCCACCTGCTGCCTGATGCGCAGATCGCAGCTGCAGCCGCGGCCGAACAGGCGTTCACGCTGCCCGCGGTCCGGCCCGAACTGACGGACTAGTCCTCGTCGAGGGGGTGCGCCCGAACGTACCGCTCGAGCGCCCGGATGATCACCGACGTGATCGTCTCGCCGCGGTCGGCGGCCACCCGTTTAGCCGCGTCCCACACCTCGTCCGGCACTCGGACGGTGCGGTTCGGGGTCGCTGGCTGGTTTGGCACCCGGCGCACGCTAGGGCCGGGTGCCAATGCACCCGCCTACAAGAATGCCGGTGCAGCCTCGCGCTGTTCGGGAAGCGCCAGACCGCCGACCTGTGTGCTCAGCAGCGGGCACACCTTGCCTTGGATGCACGGGCAGTCTGCGCCCGTCACCTTCTCGACCAGTTCTTGGATCTCCACTCCGCGGGCCTGGCCGAACATCTCCCTGCATGGAAGCCGTGTGTACACGACGTCCTCCCTTGTCTCTTGAATCGACTGGCCCGATCACGGTCCCGAGATCGCGCACTCCCTCATACGCCAATGAACGTAGGCAGGCGGACGGAACCTCGTGACGTAATGAGAACGCGAGGTTTCAATATCGTCCGGACGGTTCAGGCCGAGTAGTCCGAACGGGTGACTCCGGAATGGTTACGCCCGGGACCCCATGATGTCGGCCATCCACCGGGCAACCTGCGTTGCTCGTCGTTCTGGGTCGAGGCCGGCGAGGAAGCTGCCGAGTACGTCGGTGAACACCTTCACGTCGTCGGGCCACAGGTCGCGAGCCGACTGAGCGGTCCCTTCGCCGAACACGTCCTCACCCAGGACGCGGGCAATCTCGCGACGATGTGGCCCCTGGGGGATGGTGCGGCCGTTCTCGAGGTTGCTGATGGTCCCCAGAGAGACGCCGGCGAGCTCGGCTAACTCGGATTGCTTGAGCCGCTTCGCCTTGCGGAGCGCGGCCACCCTCTCCCCGAGCGCCTTCTTCTCGTCGTCCATTTCCAACCTCGACCCTTGCATCTCTTGTGTGTGGATCTTGCGTGTTTTGCTTGCTACTGGACCGTACACGGGCCTGACGTTGGTTGCCAGTCTTGTGTCTAGTCATCCGTTCGGACATAAGTATGTAGTCATCTTGCGTGTTGTTCTTGAGTGTGTTGTGTCTCAGGCATACGTTCTTGCACATGCCAGTCAACCGAGCAACCGCAGGGGAAGCCCTCCGCGTGATGCGAGAGGCCCAAGGACTCACCCTGCGGCAGCTCGCTTCCCTCGCCGACGTCAACCACGCGTACCTGTCTCAGGTTGAGCGCGGCCTGAAGGAAGCACACCCCCGGTGGATGCAGGCCGTGAAGAACGCACTCGCCGACAACCTTCGCGGTGTGGCATGAGCGCCCTCCCCGCCGCCCACAATGCCGCTTCCGTGCCCGGCGTGTCGACGAATCAGCCAAAGACGGCCGATGAGGTTGCAGAACTGTTGCGTTGCTCGTCCCGCACCGTCCGTGAGCGGGCCCGCCAGTTCGGGATCGGCGCGGACTTCGGTGGCCGCATCGGATGGCGCTTCACCGATGAGGACGTGCAGGCGCTCCTGGTCGCGATGCGTCCGCAGCCCACCCGCCGGCGGCAGCGGAGACGCGCCGCCTCCTGATCACCGGGTCGTGCGCTTGCCCCCCGTCGGGCGCACGACCCGGCCACCACCAGAAAGAGAACCGGGCCCGGCGTCCACCGCCAAGCAGTCGCCGGACCCACGTCCCTAGGGAGATTCTAGATGAACACCACGTCCACCGCAGGAACCCGACTGCCGGTCTCGGTGCAGATCCGTGAGCGGGACACCGAGATCGTCGGCCCCGACGACATCGCGAAGGCCAGCAGCCCGAGCACGAAGATGCTGCTCGCCCTCGCCGCGACCGGGAAGCACCTCTACCAGGGCACCGTCCCGGGTCACGTGGTCTCCCGCCGCCGTGCCGCGAACAAGCGTGCCCGTGCCGCCCGGAAGGCGGCCCGGCGATGATCCAGTACACGACCGGGCAGCGACGCGAGATCATCGCCGTCCAGACCCTCATCGAGAACACGCCCCTCCGCGACCTGTTCGACCACCGCCCCGGCTTCCATCGCGAGCAGCTCGGCGGGGTCCTCACGATCCGCATCGAGGACGCGGCCAGGTTGACGGTGTCGACCGGGGAGAACGTCCTCCTCGACGTCCTCGGTTCGCTGGTGGGTCGCCGCCGGATCTACCTGTCCGACGTGATCGCCCACGTGGACGCGACGTGCAGCGCTGCCGTGGTCTACGCGATCGCTGTGCTCGCGGGTGCCACGGCTGCTCCCGAGGTGCTGGCATGACCGGCCGCGAGTGGACGATCGTCCTGCGCGGCGACTGGCACCTGCCGCATCTCGTCAACATGCTCGACGCCTACAGGGGTAACGCCGAGCAACGGTCCTGCGCTGACGACATGATCGCGCAGATCCGCGAGCAGATGGTCCCGTTCGAGGGCAGCACGGTCCTCAAGACGACCCGTCCCCTGCTGGTGATCGACCCCGAGGACCGCGAGCAGGCCGAGCGGCTGACCGCGGCTCACTGCGCCCACTACGACCACCGCGCGCCGGTGCGGCCCGAAGAGGTCGACGCCATGCAGGCCGCGCTCCGCTCGCTCGTCGCCCCGCCGAAGCCGCCCGAGCCGACCGGACTGGGCGCCGTGGTCGAGGACGCCGACGGGGACCGCTGGGTGCTCTCTCGCATCGCCGCGGTGGGGCTGCTGGGCGTGCGCTGGGAGAACGCGCGGACGCTCGCGCACCGCAAGTACGCCAACATCGACGCCGTCCGCATTCTCAGCGAGGGCCTGTCATGAGCGCCCGCGCCTCCCACGAGCTCCGCGGCCTACGCGCTGCCGACGCCCTCGTCTGGCTCATCTTCAAAGCCGACGCCCTCGCCGACAAGTTCCGTACCGGGGTGCAGGCATGAACGCCCTCCTCATCGCCGTCCAGGTCCTCGGTGGCATCGCGCTCCTCATCGGCCTCGTGGCACTGCTCGACAACTCCACCCGCCAGACAGGAGCGGACCCCCGATGAACATCGACGTCACCATCAACGAGAACACCGCCGAGTACGTCGTACGCCCCACCCACGGCCGCCCGGTCACGTTCGTCGTCGAGTTCCGGACAGCCATAATCTCCGGCGCCCGGTCCGTCTACCGGCGCAGCCAGTCCGGCAACCGGTACGTCGTCGGGCTCAAGGGCTCCACCGGCGCCGGGTTCTCCACCCACACGAGCTTCGAGGCCGCCTGCCGGTCCGCGCTTTCCCGGGCCCGCAAGTACGCCAAGGCGTACTCGATCCCCAGGGGCGTGGCCGCATGAGCCGCCTGATGTCCGTCGCGTTCACCGAGCAGGCCGTGGTGGAGCGCCGCAAGACGGTCACCCGCCGCAAGGGCTGGTGGGAGGACAAGAACGGCCGACGCATCCTCAAGCCCGGCGACCGACTGACCCTCTGCCGCAAGGTCATGGGCCGCAAGAAGGGTGAGCCGCTGGTGCGACTGGCCGAGGTCGAGGTGGTCAGCGTCCGCCGTGAGCCTCTGCGCGACGTCGTAGACGCGGGTGAGTTGACCAAGGAGGGCTTCCCCGAGTGGGACGACCCGACCGACTCGTGGGGTGCCTTCGAGTTCATCGAGCGGTACTTCACCCCGCAAGGGATAGACCCGCTCGATGACGTGACCCGCATCGAGTGGCGCTACCTCGACGGCGAGGCCGCCTCATGAGCCGCCACAACTGCCCCGGCGAGGAGTGCGCTTCTTGCTCGCGCCGTATCGCCGACATCGAGGACGCCCGCAGCGGCGTCGACTTCGACCCGTCCGGACGCATGGGCGACCGGGCAGCAGACAGATGGGAGGACGGTCGTGGCTGAGTTCTGCTCGCTCTGCGATGTGTCGCTCGACCTGCACGACGGGCCTAACACGTGTCACACCGCCGCGCAGAAGGAGTTCATCATTGCGCTCCCCTTCGCACTCGACGAGATGCGGCGATGAGCGCCCACACCGCCCGCCTCGACCGGGCACGGGCCAAGACGAAGAAGGCCCTCGACAGCGGCTTCTGCGAAGCAGGCAACTGCAGCTACTGCCGCAAGCCCGACTGCCCACACCACTGCCACACCCAGACCCTCGACGCGGGGGTCAACGTCACCGAGGCGGATTTCGCATCGACCGCACTCGGATCGAAGGAGGTCACCAACTCGACGGGTCAGCCTTTCACCCAGTCGGACCAGCCTGCCCCCGCGTCGATCCCCCCCGGCATCTACACCGACATGTCGAACGACGACTACCACGCCGACACCGAGTACCTGTCCTCCACCAGACTCAAGCGGCTCCTCCCGGAGAACTACAAGCAGGGCGGAAACCAGGACGCGCTCGACTTCGGCAACCTGTTCCACACCGTCGTCCTCGAACCGGAGAAGCTCGCCGACCGGTACCTCGTGCTTGACCCCTACAAGGTGGGCGTCAAGGCCAACGGCGACCGTGCCGACAACCCGACCGCCACGACCGCATGGAAGAAGGCCGTCACCAAGGCCACCGAGGACGGTCTGACCGTTGTCTCGCCGGCCGACTGGGACAAGGCCCACGCCATGCGGGACAGCGTCCTCAAGCACGACGAGGCACGGGAACTGCTCAACCTGGCCAGCGCCCAGC
Source organism: Aeromicrobium sp. (assembly GCA_035281505.1). Lineage (GTDB taxonomy): Bacteria > Actinomycetota > Actinomycetes > Propionibacteriales > Nocardioidaceae > Aeromicrobium. Next base: position 27,182 of record DATEDT010000089.1, read on the forward strand.
ACGAGGTGTCCGTGTTCGTCGAGGACCCCGATACGGGCCTCAAGCTCAAGGCACGGTTCGACCTCCTCGCACCAATGGTTGCCGTTGACGCGAAGTCCACCGCTGCGAAGCCCGGAGCGCACTCGCTGACGAAGGCCGTCATCGACTACGGCTACGACCTCTCCGCAGCCCACTACCTGCACGTCGCCGAGCTCGCCGGCCTCCAAGTCGACGGCTTCACCCTCCTGTTCATCGGCAAAGAACCCCCGTACCGGGTGACCGTCGCCGACCTCGACGACCTGCTCATCATGCGTGGCCGCCGCCTCCGCGACCTCGCCATCAAGAGGCTCCTCGACCCGACCGAGCCCGCCTACGAGGGCGCCACCGGGCGCCTCCTCCTCACCTGCCCCGACTGGGCCCTCGAAGACGAAATGGAGATCGAGTTCTGATGGACCTCACCGACAGCATCGCCCCCAAGTCAGACCAGCTCAACGCCGAGGACCTCCTCTCCGGCCCCCGCACCTTCACTATCGCGGAGGTCCGTGAGGGGTCAGCCGAGCAGCCCGTGAACGTGCACCTGGTCGAGTTCCCCGGCCGTCCGTTCCGGCCGTCCAAGACGGTCCGCCGCATCATGGTCGCCGCGTGGGGGAAGGACTCGTCGGCCTACGTGGGCCGCCGAATGACCCTGTTCCGTGACCCGGCCGTCCGGTTCGGTGGGCAGGACGTCGGCGGGATCCGCGTCTCCCACATGTCGCACATCGAGAAGCGGCTCACGATCGCACTGACCGTCACTCGGGGCAAGCGCGCTCCGTACGTCGTCGAGCCGCTCGTCGAGAAAGTCGAGCCGTCCACGCAGGAGTTGGCCGCTCAGGTCGCTGAGGGCATCAAGGGCGCCACGACCGAGGCCGAGATTCGGGAGTGGGGCAACCGCGCCCACGCCCGCGGACTCCTCGACGTGCAGGTCGAAGGCCAGGTGCTCCGCGACCACGTCACCGAAGCGCTGGCCGTCCTCGCCGAGCAGCAGCCCACTGACGTGATCGAGGGCGGTGAGCAGGCGTGAGCGACAAGACGGGCATCGAGTGGACCGACGCGACATGGAACCCGGTCACCGGGTGCACGAAGGTGTCGCCGGGCTGCGACCACTGCTACGCCGAAACCCTCGCCGAGCGCTTCCGCGGCACTCCGGGTCACTACTTCGAGCAGGGCTTCGACGTGCAATTGCGGCCCGACAAACTCGACCTGCCATTGAGGTGGCGCAAGCCGAAGCGGGTCTTCGTCAACAGCATGTCGGACCTATTCCACGACGACGTGCCCGCCGACTACATCGCCCGCGTCTGGGCGGTCATGGCACTCACCCCGCAGCACACGTACCAGGTCCTCACCAAGCGGCACAGCCGGATGCGATCACTGCTCCGAGACCAGACCGCTTTCGAGACCGTCGTTCGTGCCGAGATCAACCACCGACTGGACTCCGGCACGCCGTATCCGGCGGCTTGGGATCCACAGGCGCACGACCTCGAGTGGCCACTGCCGAACGTGTGGCTGGGCGTCTCCGTCGAGAACCAGCAGTGGGCCAACATTCGGATCCCCGCCCTGCTCGACACGCCCGCTGCGGTCCGGTTCCTGTCGTGCGAGCCGCTGCTCGGGCCGGTCGACCTGACGCAGCACACGCACGACTGCCACGCGTACTTCTCGCACACCAGCGACCAGACCTGCATCTGTGGCGGGAACCTCGACGGGCTCCACTGGGTGATCGTCGGCGGCGAGTCCGGCCGCGGCGCCCGCCCCATGCATCCCGACTGGGCTCGCTCCCTCCGCGACCAGTGCACGGCGGCCGGTGTGCCGTTCCTGTTCAAGCAGTGGGGTGCGCACGTCACGGTCGGACAGATGACAGAGGTGGGGTCGTCGGGCTGGGAGTTGCGCAACGGCCTCGGATGGCCCGAGGAGACGCTCGTCCGCATGCACAAGGGAGCCGCTGGTCGTGAACTCGACGGCCGCACGTGGGACGAGTTCCCGGCAGGTGTCGCGTGACCTCCCGCGAGCGCGACCAGCGCGAGATGGCGCACCCGCCGCTGCCGCCGAGGCGCTCCCACGCCTCCGCGAAGGCCGCCGGCACCCGCTTCGAACGAGCCGTCGCCGACTACCTCGCCACCCACGTCTCCGAGTTCATCGACCGCCGCGTCAAGACCGGCGCCACCGACAAAGGCGACATCGTCAACGTCCGCACCCACGGCCAACGAGTCGTCCTCGAGTGCAAAGACGTCACCCGCCTCTCCCTCGGCCAATGGATCACCGAAGCCGACACCGAACGAGGCAACGACGACGCACTCGTCGGAGCCGTCATCCACAAGCGCCGCGGAACCACCGACCCCGGCGACCAGTACGTCACCTGCACCCTCCGCGACCTCGTCGCCCTCCTCACCGGGACCCGCCCATGAGCCGCTCCAACTTCCGCCGCCTCCGACCCGACTGGCTCCCCCGCGTCGCCGGCCTCGTCGTCGAACACCCCGACCTCGAAGGCCTCGGCGTCTCCCACGCCATCGAACTGGCGGTGATGAGCGCATGACCAGCTGCACGTTCCCCCACTGCCCCAGCGCCGCCACCGCCCACAACCGCGCCGGACAGGACGTCTGCAAGCCACACGAGCCCGTCGTCATCACCGGCTCATGGGTCCCCGACCACCACGACGCAACCAGCGGAGGAGAGCACTAATGACCAACACCCCGCACATCCTCAACCCCCGCTGCTGGGCCCTCGCACTCGGCGCCGTCATCGACCTCACCCGCGAAGCGTGGGACGAAATCAGGAGGAACTGGTGACCCTCACTGTGAGCGACGACTACCAGGCGTTCCTCGCCGCCAAGCAGGCCCGCATCGAGCAGGCCGGGCCGCGCATCGACGCGACTGACATGCACCCGCTGCTCCATGAGTGGCAGGCCGAGATCGTCACATGGGCCGTCCGCACCGGTCGCGCCGCGATCTGGGCCGACACTGGGCTCGGCAAGACATTCATGCAGGTCGAATGGCTGCGCCACATCGTCGGCAGCGACGGCACAGGGCTGATCGTCGCGCCGCTCGCGGTCTGTCTCCAGACCGTCCGCGAGGCCGCGACTCTCGGCATCGAGGCCACCTATGTTCGCAGTGACCATGGCGTGCGCGGGCCCGGCATCTACGTCACCAACTACGAGATGGTGGCCCACTTCGACCCGACGCTGCTGCGCGGTGTCGTGCTCGACGAGGCGTCCATTCTTAAGCAGTCCGACGGCAAGACGCGAACGGTGCTCATCCGGCACTTCGAGTCTGTTCCGTTCCGGCTCGCCTGCACCGCCACGCCGGCCCCAAACGACCCTGAGGAGCTGACCAATCAGGCCGAGTTCCTCGGCCACATGTCGCGGACACACATGCTCGCCGCCTACTTCATTCACGACGACACTGGCTGGCGGCTGAAGGGGCACGCCCGCGAGCCGATGATGCGCTGGATGGCGACATGGGCGCTCGCGATCCGCAAGCCTTCGGACCTCGGCTACGACGATGCCGGCTACAACCTGCCCGGCCTCAACATCGAGCCGCACTTCATCGAGGTCCCCATCAAGGCCGCGGACGTGGACGGGCAGATCCCCATGTTCGCCACCGACCTCGGTGGCGTCGGCGGGCGAGCCGCAGTACGCCGCACAACGCTGGAGTCGCGCTGCCTGCGCGCCGCCGAGCTCGTCAAGGCCGAGCCTGACGAGCCGTGGCTGATCTGGTGCGGTCTCAACGATGAGGCCGAGATGCTCGCCAGCCTCACCGGTGGATTCAACATCACTGGCTCCATGAGCCCTGACGACAAGGCTGCCGCGCTACTCGGATTCGCTGACGGCAAGCACCGCATCATCATCACCAAGCCCGCGATCGCCTCACAGGGACTGAACTACCAACACTGCGCCCGCATGGTGTTCGTCGGACTCTCGGACTCCTACGAGCAGTATTACCAGGCCATCCGCCGCTGCTACCGCTACGGCCAGCGGCGCGTCGTGGACGTGCACATCGTGCTGTCCGACATCGAGGGGCAGATCGCCGTCAACGTCGCTCGCAAGGAGCGCGAGGCCGCCCACATCACCGACCAGCTCGTGCGCGCCATGCGCCACAACCGAGAAGGGATCACCGCATGACCGCCCAGCCCTACATCACCGACGAGGCATCCGGCACCGACTGGCGCATCATGCTCGGCGACTCCTGCGAGCGCATGGCCGAGATCAGTGACGAGTCGGTCGATTTGAGCGTCTACAGCCCGCCATTCGCGAGCCTGTTCACCTACAGCCCGTCCGAGCGCGACCTGGGAAACTCGGCCACCCGCGAGGAGTTTATCGCCCACTACGGCTTCATCATCCGCGAGAACCTGCGCATCACGAAGCCCGGCCGACTCGCCTGCATCCACGTCCAGCAGCTGACCACCACCAAGACGACGCACGGCTACGTCGGGCTGACCGACTTCCGCGGCGACGTGATCCGCGCCTACACCGATGCGGGCTGGCGCTTCTACGGCGAGGTCACCGTCAACAAGGACCCGCAGGCCCAGGCGATCCGCACCAAGTCCGTCGCGCTCACCTTCCAGACCAAGAACCGCGACTCTGCGTCCAGCCGGCCCGCGCTCGCCGATTACCTGCTGATCTTCCGCAAGCCCGGCGCCAATGCCGTACCCGTCGACCAGAACGACGGCCACTGGACGCGTGTCACCAACGAGGACTGGATCAAGCTCGCACAGCCCGTCTGGTGGGACATTCGCGAGACCGACACTCTCAACGTCCGAGTGGCCCGCGAGGAAGCCGACGAGCGGCACATCTGCCCCTTGCAGCTCGGCTTCATCGAGAACGTCGTGCGGCTCTACTCCAATCCCGGAGAGACCGTGTTCACGCCGTTTGCCGGCATCGGGTCCGAGGTCTACACAGCCCGCCGGCTGGAACGGGTCGGGCTCGGCATCGAGCTCAAGCCGTCCTACTGGCGTACCGCCTGCGACAACCTCCGCGCGCTGGACGAGCAGATCGCAGCCCCGGCGCTCATCGGCGTGGACGGGATGCGATGAGGTCCGGCGCCCTGTTCGACGGCGAGGCGCCCGCCTCGGACCCCGTCCTGTCCATCACCACGCCCGAGGAGACCACACCATGAACGACGAACTCACCCCTGTGCGGGCGCCGCGTGTCGCGCCCCGCCGCGAGAAGGGTGTGCGGCTCCGTGGCCGCGAGTTCAACGGCATCTACTACGTGCGCGCCGAGGACGTCGTGACACTCCTCGACAGCAACGCCGCCTGCCCGATCGCCGCAGCCCGACTGAAGGCGGTGACGAACCGATGAGCACGGGCGGCCTCCGCATCGGCGTCGACATCGACGACGTGGAGCGGCGGGAGCGACAGGCAGAGCGGAGCCGCCGCTCCTACGCCCGGAACCGCGACAGGATCCTCGCAGCGAAGCGCACCCCCGAAGGGCGCGCGAAGGCCAACGCCCAGGCGCGTGAGTATCACGCCCGGAACAGGGAGCGGCTGAACGCCCAACGGCGAGCGCGCCACATTGAGTCGCGATACGGCCTAACCGAGGAGGCCTTCGAGGCCATGCTCGCGGCCCAGGGAGGCGCCTGCGCCATCTGCCATATGTCCGATCCCCCGCGTGGATGGCATATCGACCATGACCACGCCTGCTGTGCGACTCCAGCACGCTCCTGCGGCCAGTGCGTCCGCGGAATCCTCTGCGGCCCGTGCAACAAGGGCCTCGGCACCTTCCAAGACTCTCCCGACCTGCTCCGTCAGGCGGCTCGCTACCTGGAGGCAGCGCAATGAGCGGACTTCGCATTGGGGTTGATGTCGATGACGTTCTCTTCCCGTGGTTTGAGAAGGCGCACGCCGCTTGCGAGCGGGCGGGCATCACGAATGGCATCACGCCCGCCACGTGGGAGTGCTGGAAGGACTACGGCTGCACCCTCGACGACTGGCTGGCCGTCATGGAGAAGGTCACCCTCGACGGTTCGCTGTACGCCGGCGACCCCTACCCCGGCGTCCGCGACGCGCTCGCACAACTCGTCGACGCCGGCCACACGGTCCACTTCGTCACCGCCCGCGGGTTCTTCAAGCACGGCGACCTCATCAAGCGGATGACCGTCGAATGGATCAACGACTACGACCTCCCCCACCACTCCCTGACGTTCACCAAGGACAAGACCGTCATGCGGCTCGACGTCGCCGTAGACGACTCCGTCAAGAACGTCACCGACCTCACCGCCGCCCAGGTGCGCGTCTGCATGGTCGACGCCCCCCACAACACCGGCCACCAGCACACGTGGCGCGAACCCACCTTCGTCGACTTCGTCAGGACGGTCCTCGCATGACTGAAGAAATCCGCATCACCTCCGCCACCGGCGGGCAGAAGGGCAGCAAGGAAGCCCGCTACGACCTCATCCCCGCAGGCCCCCTCAAAACCCTCGCCGAGCTCTACGGCCGCGGCGCCCTCAAGTACGAGGACCGCAACTGGGAACGCGGCTACGACTGGTCCCTCTCCTTCGCCGCACTCAACCGCCACCTGTGGCAGTTCTGGAACGGCGAGGACACCGACGAGGAGACCGGCAAGCCCCACCTCGCCTCCGTCGCCTGGCACGCGTTCGCGCTCCTCGAGTTCATGGAACGCCACCCCGGGTTCGACAACCGCCCGAACGCCCCCGCGGCCGCCGTACGGGACGAGTACTGGACCGCCGAACCCGGGGAGCCGTGCTCGTGACCCGACCCAACCAACACCCGACCGTCACTCGCGCCGAAGAAGGCCGCATCGTCGAGCTCTACCAGGCCGGCCAATCCATCATCGATGTCGCAGCACTCGTCGACCGCAGCGACGGCCTCGTACGCCGCGTCCTGCGCGACCGAGGAGTCCAGATGCGGCCACCCGGCCGCCGACGCAGCACCTTCTCCATCGCCCCGACGTTCGATGACTCCACCGCCTTCACCGGCCGCTGGGTGCGCGTCGGACTCACCTGGAAACCCACCGAACAGGAGGCATCATGAGCGACATCCTCGCCGCCCGCATGGGGCCCGTAGCCGACCAGTTCGTCGAAGCCGTCAACCTCCGCTACGCCGCCGAGATCGAAGCCGTGCTCAGCCCGCTCACCCGCGACGAGCTCTACGCCCTGGCCGTAGTGCTCGCCGACCGGGTACCCGCCACTGTCACCGACGCCGAACGCATCCAGCGCGCCGTCGTGCTCGCGGCCCGCCGGTTCGGGACCAGCCCCGACATGATCCTCTCCGGCTCCACGAAACGTGAGGACTCCGACGCCCGCGCCACCGTCTGCTACGCCGCGCACCTCCTCGGCATGTCGTACAGCTTCATCGGCCGGCAGATCGGACGCGACCACTCCACCGTCATGTACTCCGTCGGCCGCGTCGGTGAGACGCCGCGGCTCCGGGTCTGCGCCCACGACATCGCCACCCGTCTCGGCTGGACACGAGAGGTGGAGGCGTCGTGACCGCCCCGAAGCGCATCCAGCGCAAGCGCACGAAGGGCTGGCGGATGCCCGAGGGCGCGGTGTACGTCGGGCGCCCGAGCAGGTGGGGCAACCCGTTCACGGTGATGAACGGCCACCGTCAGGGGTGGCTCGTCTGGGATGACCGAGACCGCCTCGGCATGGCTCCGGGCTACACCACCAGCAACGGCTTCATCGCCTCTTTCCGCACTAAGGAGGAGGCGCAGGCTGAGGCCGTCAAGCGGTACCGCCGCTGGATCAAGGGCGCCGCCGCTCGAATCGCCGACCTGACCCCAGAACTCGCGGGCCGCGACCTCGCCTGCTGGTGCCCGCTCGACCAGCCCTGCCACGCCGACGTCCTCCTCGAGCTCGCCAACGGTGGTGCCTCGTGACCTCCACCTGCACGTGCACCCACATCGCGCTCGCCCACCGCTACCTGTGCGCCACCCGAGCCAACACCGGCCACTGCATGGCGTCCGGATGCAAATGCGGAGCGTACGACGAACATCGAGAGGAAGCCAGATGACCGTCAACCAGGTCCGCCGCAACGGATCCTTCGCGCCACTCTCGGCGCACTACTACGACGACGACGCGATCATCGCGGCCGGCGAGAAGGCCGAGGTGCTCTTCACGCGCGGTCTCGCGTTCGCAGCCAGGAAGCCCGCCGATGGGTTCATCACAGACCTGCAGCTCACCACGTTCCGGCTCTCCGCCGTCACCGCGCGAGCGAAGCGGCTGTGTGAGGTCGGGTTGTGGGAGCGCGTCGAGGACGACCTGCTCGGTACCGGCACGGGCTACCGGATCCGCTCGTGGTTGAAGCACAACGCGAGCAGGGCCGAGATCGAGGAGAAGCAGCGCAAGGACGCCGCACGGAAGCGCGGTGGTCAGTCATGAGGACTCCGAACGGAGTCCGCATGGAGTCCACGCGGACTCCGAACGCCTCGCGCGCGGGCGCGCTCCACAGCCACAGCCATAGCCACAAACAGAGCTCCGTAGGTCACCCATGCCGTAAGTCTCACCAGGGCGCGACTGGGCCTGTGGATAACCCGCGGTCGGCGTCTGGTCGCGGCATGGATGGCGGCTACGCCACTGAGTTCGGCGGTGGACGATGAGCGAGGCGAGCGTCTTCCGTCGCAGCGACGGCCTCGTGGTGCACGTCCGGATTACCGGCTATGAGCCAGGCCGCAAGCGCCGCTCACCCGCACTCCGCGACCATCAGGCCCTCTGTGGCGCGTCAGCGTGGAAGCACCGCAACGGCAGCCCTGTCGACGTCGACCTGCCGGTCGTCAAGCCGCTGCGCTGGTGCGGTCGTTGCATCGGGCTGCTTTCGGTGGAACGCGGCCGCGTGGACTCCTACGCAGCCGAGCTGCTGGAGGAGCGATGAGCGCCATCTTCGAGGCCCGCTTCCCCAGTCGCTGCGGCGTCTGCGACGAGCCGATCCGCGTCGGGGACAACTGCACCTATATCGAGGACGAGGTCTCACACACGGCCTGCCCCGAGCCGACCGTGCTGGCCGAGCCCTGCCCTCGCTGCTGGCTCGTCCCGGCCGCCAACGGGAAGTGCGGGTGCGAGTGATGCCCGTAACCAAGGACCAGGCGCAGATGCTCGCCACCCTCGCCGTCGCCATGCGCCCGACCGGCGCACCCCGCTGGGAAGCACCCGGCGTCATGGCCCAGCTCGCCAAGGTCGCCCACATGCAGCTCGCCGACGTCGTCTGCGCCGTCGCACGGGCCGCAGCCGACCGGACGCTGCAGACCCCCGGCCCCATCGCCAACACCCAGTCACCCTGCTGGCGCGAACGCCCCGCCGAGAAAACCGCACCGAGGAACCTCCGGCCGTCGGAGTCGTGCTGGAACGGCGACCACCGACTCAGCTTCCAGCCTCCGTGCTGCGAGAAGCCCGAACGCCGACCCGAGCGCGGCGGCGACCCGTCGCATCCCGACAGCATCCGCGCCCGCATGGGGTGGTCGCGGCGAGACGAAGGAGACGAAGGATGAGCCTGTGGTACTGGTACTTCGCGGCGATCACCGTCGCGAACATCGCGCTGCTGGTCGCGAACTGGCGGCTGAATGCGCAGGCGCAAGCCATTCTGGAACGTGCGCGCCGGATCGCGCTGGACACTGAGCGCCTCCTGACGGAGGACCAGTGATGAGCGGGGATGCCCACGAGGAGCGCGCCACCGCGCCCCTGAGCGCCGCGGAGCCTGCGAGTAGCACCGAATCCCACCCGTGTGATTCTGAGCCGAATTTGAACGATCCAATCGGGGCGGAGATGTTGGCCGCGATGCGAGGCCGCGACCGCAGGGTCGTGGCGCGACTGGGGAATCCTGATGCCGATCCATTCCTGCGGGCCGAGATGGATCGCAGGGCTCTGCTCGCTGAAGTGGACCGCCTGACCGCCGCACTCGCCACCGCCGCGCGGGAGCGGGACGCGCTTGGCGACGCCTACCGCGAGGCCATCGGTGTACCCGAGTCGCAGCATCAGCGCGAGCGGATGGAGCGCATCGCATCCGCCTACGAGCAGGCAGTTGCCGAGCGGGATGCGGCACAGGCGCGGCTGGCGAAGGTGGCGAAGATGCGTGACCTCTGGCGGGAGTCGGCGGGCGAGGACCGCGACATGGAGAGCAAGACCATTCGGGCGGTCGCGGCATACCTCGACGTCGCCCTCTCCGACGAGGGGATCGGGCAGTGAGGCGGCGCTGCTGGTGGTGCGCCATCAAACTGCGGTGGTGGCAACTCAACGCCTGCGGCCCGTGCAAGCGCGCGCTGATTGAGCCCTACGCCGGGCCACCGTTCCCACAAGGGTCGCGCTGGGACGTGGACCCGACTGGCGGTGACGCATGAGGCGCCAGGTCTGGTGGGTCGGACGCACCCGCGGCGAAGTCGGCCACCCCACCCACACCAGCCCATTCGAAACCCGCGAAGAAGCCGAACGATTCGCGGCCACCTGCGGCTACCCCCTGACGATCATCTACCGCGGATACCTGGAGGACACCCCGTGACCGAGCGCTGCCACACCAACCAGGGCACCTGGTACACACCCGAACACCTCCGCGACTGCAGCTCAAGCAGCTGCGCCGGCTGCAAACCCTGCAGCGAAGACCACTGCGACCTCCGCAGCCACTGCCCCACCCACGTCAACCACACAGCCGGGCTCTGGACCTGCCCCAGCTGCATCCGACGCACCAGCAAAGACATCGCCACCATCGTCGAGCTCGAAACCCTCGGCCTCCACATCGAGGCCGTCTTCGCGGGCGTCGACTCCGAAGCGTTCAACCTCATCGGCCCCGCCGCCGACCCCGACCAGTACGACACCCGCCGCACCTACGAAGACACCGCCCGCGGCTGGTGCGAATACCCCCGCCAAGACGACCGACACCACCCCTTCACCGTCCTCGCCCGATGGGAGGCACGCCTCCGCGACCTCTACGGCCCACCCACCAACCTGTTCACCAACCTCATCCGCGCAGCCGACTACCTCACCCAGCTGCTCGCCGGCCCATTCCCCCACGAAGACCAGTTCCCCGCCTTCGTCAAGGACATCGCCGGCTGCCGCACCCACCTCGAGACCGTCGTCCACGACTCCCGGGCACCCGAGGAAGGTCGTCACTGCCCCCGCTGCACCGAAGCCACCGGCAAAGCCCCACGGCTCCGCAAGCGGTACGCCCAACACCCCGGCATCAAGCCCGGCCAGTCCTGCGGCGTCGACGGTTGCAAGACCTGCACCGGCGCCAACGACACCTGGCACTGCCCAGACAACACCGACCACTGGTGGACCGAGCACGACTACCGCGACAGGGTCGCCACCGACTACGTCGAACACGCCACCGAACTCCCTGCCCGCGAACTCGCCGAGCGCCTCGGGATCCCCGCCTCCACCATCCGCAGGTGGGCATCCCGCGTCTGGGACAGACGCGCCGGCGAGTACGTCGAACCACGACTCGTGTCCCGCCGCAAGGGCGCCGACGGCCGCAAGCTCTACCCCGTCAAGGACGCCATGCGACTCATCGAACGAGAGCAGGTAGGAGCATGACAGTGACTAAACCGACACGCGTTCCGCTGGCGCACAGACGCCACATCGGCGAGCATTGGGGACGGACAACCACGCCCTCAGCCGCACCGGCCGGGGGCGTTCTGCATTCCCCGGACGCGACCACGCCACGGCCTGAGTCGCCTCACGGCAGGAGCTCTCATGGCACTCGTTGACCGGCTCACCGACACACCCGCACGCCTCCAAGGCAAGCCCTGCAGCATCGGGGACCTCGAGAGCCGACTCGACGGCGCCGAACTCGACGCCCTCAACGCCATGCTCTACACGCTCGGCTGGTCACAAGCCCGCATCTACGAGGCCCTCACCGCCGAGGGCTACGACGTCGGCCGCCAGTCGATCAACCGCCACCGGGCACGCGCCTGCCGATGCTTCAAGGTCCCCTCGTGAGCCTTTCCGACAAGATCGCTGCCACCCCACCCGCACCGGCCACCCACGCCAGGCGCCAAGAGCACCCCACGGGCCGCGAGTTCGAGTGGGATGGCAACGCAGGCTTCATCCGCACCGAACCCCTCGGCGAACGCCCCAAGACATGGGACGAGTTCATCGAAGACGCAGGCCTCGACCCCGCAGAGGTCGAGGTCCTCGAACCCGTCCAGGTCCGCGGCTGGGACGGCCTCGGCCGACTCGAAGACGGCACAACCGGCATCATCCGGCAGCACTACTACCGGCTCACCGTCCGCCGGCGCGTCCTCAAGCGCGACATCGACGACCTAATCAAGGCCGCCAAGCGCCGCAGCACCTCGGCCACACCTTCCCCGGTGACCGATCGTGCATTCCTTGTGGCCCTCGGCGACCTACAGCTCGGGAAGGTCGACGGCGACGGCGTCGAAGGCACCGTCACCCGGTTCCTCGAGAAGACCACCACCGCAGTCGCCCGCTACCGCAAGATCGCCAAGGGCGCCCCGATCTACCTCATCCACCTCGGCGACTGCATCGAAGGCTTCCAGTCCCAAGGCGGCGCCAATGCCTGGCGTACGACGCTCACCACCACCGAACAGGTGCGCCTCTACCGGCGCCTCATCATCGAGCAGGTCAAGGCGTTCGCCGGTCTCGGCGTCCCCCTCACCGTCGTCGGCATCCCCGGCAACCACGACGAAGCACACCGACCCCTCCACACGTACGGCGACTCCTGGGCCATCGACGCCATGGCCGCCGTCAAAGACGCACTCGACCTCGCAGGCAACTACGAGCACGTCAACGTCCTCTGCCCCGCCCGCGACGAACTCACCCTCACCCTCGACATGGCCGGCACCATCGTCGGCATGGCGCACGGCCACCAATGGCGCACCGGCCAAGCCACCACATGGTGGGCAAAGCAAGCCCACGGCCGACAGCCCATCGGTGACGCCGACCTCCTACTCTCCGCACACCTGCACCACCTGCGGATCGAACAGACCGGATCCGACAAGACATGGATCCAGACCCCCGCGCTCGAGTCCGGCTCCCAATGGTGGAAGCACGCCACCGGCGAATGGGGGCAGCCGGGCATCGTCACAGCCGTCGTAGGTGGCGGCTCGTGGTCCTCCCTCGAGGTGCTGTGAGGCGGTGAACCATGCAGGTCACCGACGACACCACCAAGACCGAGCTCGCCACAGCGCTCACCTACGTCAACCACGAAGCCAAGCGCGCACCCCACGTCCTCGGCACCGTGGAGCACCCGTCCAAGTGGGACGGCAGACACGCACTCCTCGACCGGCTACTCACCGACTGGCAGGACGCACCCACCTAACCACCCGGGCAAGCATCGTCGACCGCAACACGGTCACCCGTCGCCACCTCAGCACCCTGAACCGCACAGTCCAGGTCGCTCGGCTGCGACAACTGCAGCAAGCCCCAACCGATCACCAAGGCAGCGAGCACGCCACCAACGATGATCGCGAACAACTTGCCTGACGTCATGGTCGAGGACTGAGTCTCACTCATGAGCCGACGCTAGGCCACGTCACGGGAAGGCGTCACCCGAATGCGTGTATGCGGACAGCCCACCTGTGGTGTGCTTGTCCCCGACGACGCACGAGGTGGACGCTGCGACGCCCACCGACGTCAGCAGGACCGAGCGCGAGGAACACGCCAAGAGCGTGGCTACGACGCAGCACACGATCGACTCAGAGCCGAGCTACTCCCCCACGCCTACGGCCAACGCTGCCACCTCTGCGGCCAACGCATGTGGCCACACCAAGAGCTCGAGCTCGACCACACCGAGGACCGACAGGGCTACCGCGGCATCGCACACGCCCACTGCAACCGCTCCGACGGAGCCACACGAGGCAACACCAACCGAGCCTGACCCACCCCCCTGGGGAGGCACCCCGGCCACCCCCACGGAGGGGACCGCGGGGGAGGGCTCGGAGATGTCGGTCAGGTTCAAAGGGGTCGCACATGCTTCGCCGACGGCGCAAGGCCGTCCGGCACCACCGACGCGGCGCAAGGCTGCCGAGGAGTGATGACCAATGTCCAGAGGTGGAGCACGGGCGCGTTCTGGCCCTCCCCCGGACCCGAATGCGCTGCGGCGTGACCGCAGGGACGACGCCCAGTGGACAGTGCTGCCGTCCGAGGGCCGTGCCGAGCCGGCACCTGAGTGGCCGCTGACCGAGGCGACGCCTCGTGAGCTGGTGCTCTGGGAGCGCTGGTGGCGCAAGCCTGAGGCGCTGCTGTGGGAGTCTGACGGGTCGGTCGACTACGTCGCGCTCACGGTGCGGATGTTCGCCGAAGCCGAGGTGACGAAGGCCAGTGCGGAGAACCGGAAGACGGTCCGCATGATGATGGCTGACCTGTACCTGACCCGCGAGGCGAAGGACCGGGCCCGGATCCGCGTCGCGGCCGATGAGACCGCCGAGAAGCGCGAGCAGAAGCAGCAGGCTCCCCCGAAGCGCTCGAGCTCACGCGACCGGATGAAGGTCGTGTCCGGTGGCGGCGGCGACTGACGCCGCGTACGTCGTCGACTTCCCCACTCTGTGGGTCGTCCCCGACTGGATCGAGGCGCACTGTGTGGTCCCCGACCGGGACCGCAAGGGTCAGCCGTTCGTCATGTACGAGTGGCAACTCTGGTGCACCGTCAACCACTACCGGGTCAAGCCTGACGCGAAGCCTGGCCAGCTGGCGTCAGCCTTCCACTACCGCCGATCCCAGGTCGTGGCGCCGCAGAAGACGGGCAAGGGCCCGTGGGCGGCCGCGATCATCTCTGCTGAAGCTCGCGGGCCGGTCATTTTCGACGGCTGGGCGAAGGGTGGCGAGCTCTACGAGTGCGCCGACCACGGCTGCGGCTGCGGCTGGTACTACGAGTACGCCGCTGGTGAGCCGATGGGCCGCCCGTGGGCGACCCCGCTCATCCAGCTGACTGCGACGTCGGATGACCAGACCGCGAACGTGTACGACCCGCTCAAGGCGATGCTCCGGTACGGGCAGTTCGATGACGTCACGGTGGGTGAGGAGTTCTCCCGCCTCCCGAACGATGGCCGGATCGAGACGGTCACCTCGAGCGCCCTGTCCCGGCTCGGTAACCCGATCATCTTCGCCCTGCAGGACGAGACGGGCCTCTACACCGACGCGAACAAGCTGCGGAAGGTCGCTGAGACCCAGCGGCGTGGCGCGGCGGGCATGGGTGGCCGGTCGATGGAGACCACGAACCCGCCGGACCCGTCCGAGGACTCTGTCGCGCAGCGCACGATGGAGTCGAAGCGGCCTGACATCTTCCGGTTCTGGCGCAACCCTGACGAGGAGCCGTCGCTGCGCCGCACGGACGGCAGCAAGTTCCGGTTCACGGTCGCTCGCGAGCGTCGCAAGATCCTCGAGTTCGTCTACGCCGGCTCCCTGACCACCGATGTCGTCCGCGTCGAGGACGATGGCACTGAGGTGTATGGGCACGTCGACCTGGACACGGTCGAGGCTGAGGCGCTCGAGCTGATGGAGAAGGACCCCGGACAGGCCGAGCGGTTCTACGGCAACCGGATGATCGCCGGCCACGGTGTCTGGTGCGTCCCCGAGCGGTGGAACGCCCGCAAGAAGCCGCGGACCGTCAAAGCCAAGACACAGGTGGTGGTCGGGTTCGACGGCTCTGACACTGACGACTGGACCGGGTTCCGCTGCGAGACCCGCGAGGGCTACCAGTTCACCCCGACGTTCCCGGACGGCCGCCCGATGGTCTGGGACCCGGCCAAGCACGACGGCAAGGTGCCTCGCGCCGAGGTGTCCGCCGGTCTGGCGCACATCATGACCTCGTACTCGGTGGTGCGGGTGTACGCCGATCCTCCCTACTGGGAGTCGGAGTGCGACGCCTGGGCTGAGTCGTACGGCGAAGACGTGGTCATCCGCTGGTACACGAAGCGACCCACGCAGATGCACGCAGCCGCCGAACGGCTCCACGTCGACCTCGGCAAGTCGGACTCGACGTTCTGGCACGACGGCTGTGAGATCACACAGAAGCACGTCGAGGCTGCCCACAAGACGCCGCGCCCCTCGGCTGACCAGCCGGGCCGCTACATCCTCCGGAAGCCCGGTGACGGTCGA
>DATEDT010000090.1:0-18360 GCA_035281505.1 Aeromicrobium sp.
GTTGAACTCAGCCGTGACACCGGACGCGTCGTCGTAGGCGGCAACCAGGCGTTCGGGGTCCTTGACCAGGTCGATGCCGAGCAGGAAGGTCTCCCCCGGGCGCAGCGCTGCACCGAGCCGGGCGAAGAAGTCCGACCGGTCGGCGGGCGCGAAGTTGCCGATGGTGCTGCCGAGGAAGGCAACCAATCGCCGACCCGGAACGGGCAGATCGGCCAGGTGGTGCTCGAAGTCGGCCACCACGGGGTAGACCGGCAGGGTCGGCCTCGTCCGCGCCAGGTCGTCGAGAGCGCCGCGAAGCGCACCCGAACTGACGTCGACCGGGACGTACGACTCGAGCTGGCCCGCCTGCTCCAGAGCGTCGAGCAGGATCGTCGTCTTCTCCGAGGATCCCGAGCCCAGCTCCAGCAGGACGCGCGCGTCGGCCGCATGCACGATGTCGTCGGCGTGCCGGGCGAGCAACGATCGCTCGGCACGCGTCGGGTAGTACTCCGGCAACTGCGTGATCTGGTCGAACAGCTCGCTGCCACGGTCGTCGTAGAAGTACTTGGGCGGCAGCCACCGCGGTGCAGCCGAGAGCCCGAGTTGGGCGTCCTCGATCAGGGTTCCGGTCAGCTCCGTCGCGGCAGTCAGGACCCGGGTCGTCATGCGGCCGCTCCTTGCGCGAGCCGGACGCCGGTCATCGGCCAGCGAGCTCCCGGCGGAAAGAAGTTCCGGTACGGGATCCGGGCATGGCCGGGTGGGGTCAGGGCACATCCGCCGCGCAGGACCATCTGGTTCGACATGAATTTACCGTTGTACTCACCGACCGCGCCCTCCGCGGCTCGGAAGCCCGGATAGGGCAGGTAGGCCGAGGAGGTCCACTCCCAGCAGTCGCCAAGCAGCTGGCGCAGGCCGCCGCCGGCCGGCGCTGCAGCCAGTGGGTGGAACGAGGCGTCGGAAGCCGGTGCACCGATGCTGGGTTGCTGCAGAGCAGCCGCGTGCTCCCACTCGGCTTCGGTGGGCAATCGGCGGCCGGCCCACGTCGCAAACGCGTCGGCTTCGTAGTGGCTGACGTGGCAGACCGGGAGTCCGCGGTTGACCGGGCCGGTGCCGTGCAGCGTGTGCTCGAGCCACACGCCGTCGATCTCCCGCCAGTACAGCGGCGCTCGCCAGCCTTCGTCCTTGACTCGCGCCCAGCCGTCGGACAGCCACAACTCCGGGCGCTGGTAGCCGCCGTCGGCCATGAACTCCAGCCATTCGGCATTCGTCACGAGCCGATCAGCCAACCGGAAGGGTGCCAGCCACTGGGGGTGCCGCGGAAGCTCGTTGTCGAAGGAGAACCCGTCACCGTCGTGACCGATCTCCACCAGACCACCGTCGAAGTCGACCCAACCCAGGCGGTCCGGCTCGGTCAGGCCGGGCGCCGTGCCGCCGTACACGGGCTGGAGCGGATTGAGCGAGAGAACGTGCTTGATGTCCATGAGCAAGAGCTCCTGATGCTGCTGCTCATGGTTGAACCCGAGCTCGATCAGCGGACGCAGCTTGCCGAGCGTGCCGTCGTCGAGCCGGTCGACCAGGTCGGTGAAGCGGGCATCGACGTTGTCGCGGTACAGGGCGACGTCGTGGGCACCGGGCCGGCTGATGACGCCGCGCATGGGCCGGTCGTAGCGCGGACCCACCGATTCGTAATAGCTGTTGAACAGGAACCAGTACTTTTCCTGGAACGGCGTGAAGTTGGGCTCGTGCCCGGCCAGCAGGAAAGTCTCGAAAAACCAGGTCACGTGTGCCCGGTGCCACTTGGTGGGTGACACGTCGGGCATCGACTGGACCGTTTGGTCTTCCGGCGACAAGGGAGCGGCGAGCGACTCGGTATAAGCACGTACATCGACATAGCGCCGCTGAAGGTCCGAAGCGGTTTCCATGCCTAGATGGTCTACCAGCCGGGGCCCACAAAACAGGGCCAAACCCTTTCAGGGTGCTTACGCTCAGGCCGGCAGCAGGATGCGGAACCGGCAGCCGGGCCCCGGCTCGAGGTTCTCCACGAACACTTCGCCGCGGTGGGCTTCGACGATTCCGCGCACGATCGCAAGTCCGAGACCTGCGCCATGCTCGTCATCCGGCGTACGCGCCGCAGTTCCGCGCCAGCCCACCTCGAAGACGCGCTCCAGCTCGGTGTCGGGGATGCCGGCGCATCCATCGGTGACAGCGAGCTCCACGCCGTCCGGGCGCGCCGTCGCGCTGATCTGAACCGAGCCGTCCGACGGCGTGTGGCGGATGCCGTTCATCAGCAGATTGGAGATGGCGCGACCGAGCGCGGCCGGGTCGGCACTGATGCGCACGCCGTCGGGGACCTGTCCGCCGAGACTGACCCCGCGGGCCCGCGCGACCGGGTCCGCGCTGGCGATCGTCTCGCTCACCAGGTCCCGCAAGTCGACCGGAACGAGCTGCGGAACCATCACGCCGGCGTGCAGCGTCGACAGCTCGAAGAGGTCGTCGACCATCGTGGCCATGCGGGTGGCGTCCCGCCGGATCTGCCGGTGGTACCGCTGGGGGTCCGCAGCCATGCCGTCCTCCAGCGCCTCGGTCATGGCCAGCAGGCCGGCCAACGGGGTGCGCAGGTCGTGCGACACCCACGAGATGAGGTCGCGCCGTGACTTGTCCAGCACGCGTTCACGTTCGCGGGACGCCGAGAGCTCCTGCTCGGCTTCGTGCAACGCCTGGGTGAGCTCGCGAAACTCGGCCGGTACCCGGCGTGGATCCTCGAGGTCCGCGCCCGAGCCGAGCCGCAGGACGTTGGTTCGCACCGCGCTCGACCAGCGCCCGATGGCCGAACCGAGGACGAGCGCGACGAGAAGCGTCACCAGCGCGGCGACACTTCCGACGTACGTCGCCACGGTCAGGTCGTGCGCGGAGATGAACATCTGCTGCGTGATGGCGATCAGCCCGACGTACGGTGCTGCGACGGCAACGACGGCCAGGATGGCCAAGTGCCACCGCAGGGATCGAGCGCGCAGGAGCCAACTGGCCACGAAACCGGCGACCCCCACGGCGAGCGCCGCCGTGGCGGCCACCGTGATGATGTCGAGTTGGTCAGCCCACTTCATGTCCCCGCCTCATGACCCGCCTCATGGCCCCGCCTCGTCGTCCTTGCGCGGCTGCCAGATGTAGCCCACGCCCCAAACCGTGAGCAGCCGCACCGGCTGCGTCGGGTCCTGTTCGACCTTCTCGCGCAGGCGGCGCACGTGCACGGTCACGGTCGAGCGGTCCCCGAACGACCAACCCCACACGCGTTCCAGCAACTCGTCGCGGGAGAAGGTCACGTCCGGATGGCCGACCAGGAAGCGCAGCAGGTCGTACTCCCGGGTGGTCAGCATGAGCTTCTCGCCGCCGAGGGTGACGGAGCGGTGCGGGTGGTCGACGACGAGGTCGCCGTCGGTCAGGATGTCGGCCATCGCCGGTACCCGACCGGAGGTCCGGCGCAACACCGATTCGACCCGCAGGGCGAGTTCGCGCGGGCTGAACGGCTTGGTCACGTAGTCGTCCGCGCCGAGCTGCAGGCCGACCACACGATCCATCTCGCTGCCCAGAGCGGTCAGCATGATGATCGGCACCTCGCGGATCTGCCGGATCCGACGGCAGACCTCGAGCCCGTCGACGCCGGGCAGCATGAGGTCGAGGACGAGCAGGTCAGAGGGGTTCTTTGCCATCGCCTCGATGGCTGATTCGCCGTCGGCCGCCTCGAAGACGTCGTGATGGTTGGCGCGCAGGTAGGTCGCGACCACCTCGCGGACCGTCGGGTCGTCGTCGACCACTAGAACGCTCGCCACCACCTGAGCGTACGGCGAAATTCCACGACCCACCGGCGGTGGCCGCGGCCGTCACCGGTTGGTAAGGAGTCCGACCTGGGTTACCGGTTCCGCTTGCGCGACTTGCGCTGCTGCTTGGCCTTCTGGCGGGCCCGGTTCTTGGCGTTCGCCTGCCGCCGCGCGTCGGCCTCGGTGGAGGTTTCGGTCGTACCGTCGCCGACGTACTCGGCGTCCCCGGTCTCCGAAGGTGCGGAGTACGCAAGCTGCTGCTGCTTGCGGGTCTCCAAACCACGAGCCTGCAGGTGAGCCTCGGCGCCCACCTCGGGGCCCTCGGCGGGCCCGCCCTCGATCTGGACGTCCAGGTTGAACAGGAAGCCGACCGATTCCTCGGCGATCCCGTCCATCATCGCGGTGAACAGGTCGAACCCCTCGCGCTGGTACTCGACCAGCGGATCGCGCTGGCTGTACGCACGCAGGCCGATGCCCTCGCGCAGGTAGTCCATTTCGTAGAGGTGCTCACGCCACTTGCGGTCGAGCACGCTCAGGACGACCCGGCGCTCCAGTTCGCGCATGATCGGCGCACCGAGCTCTTCCTCGCGGCGCGTGTAAGCGGCCAGCGCATCGTCCAGGACGAGCTGCTGCAGGTGATCGCGCGACAGCGCCTCACGGCCGCCGGCCTCCCGGTCGACCGCCTCGATGGTCAGCGACATCGGGTAAAGCGTCCCCAAGGCGGTCCACAACTGCTCGAGATCCCACTCCTCGGGGAATCCCTCGGTGGCGCCGCTGACGTAGGCCTGCGTCACCTCGCCGATCATGGTCCGGACCCAGTCCTGGAGATCCTCACCCTCGAGCACCTTGCGACGCTCGGCGTAGATGACCTCGCGCTGGCGGCTCATGACGTCGTCGTACTTGAGGATGTTCTTGCGGCTCTCGAAGTTCTGCGACTCGACCTGGGCCTGCGCCGATGCGATGGCACCGGTGACCCGCTTGTTCTCGATCGGCACGTCGTCCGGGATCTTCATGGTCTGCAGGACCCAGTTGACCCAGTCGGCCTTGAACAGCCGCATGAGGTCGTCCTCGAGCGACAGGTAGAACCGGGATTCGCCGGGGTCGCCCTGTCGTCCGGAACGGCCGCGCAACTGGTTGTCGATGCGTCGGGACTCGTGCCGCTCGGTGCCGATGACAGCGAGGCCACCGACGGCCGTCACCTCGTCGTGCTCGACCGCGACCTGCTTCTCGATCCGCTCCCGCGTCGCGGGCCATGCGGCCTCGTATTCTTCGGAATCCTCGATCGGATCGAGGCCCTTCTGACGGAGCTCCTGATCAGCGAGGAACTCGACGCTGCCGCCCAGCATGATGTCGGTGCCACGGCCGGCCATGTTGGTGGCCACGGTGACTGCGCCCTTGTGGCCTGCCATTGCGACGATGGCTGCTTCGCGTTCGTGCTGCTTGGCGTTGAGAACCTCGTGCACGATGCCGCGCTTGCGCAGCAGCTTCGACAGCCGTTCGCTCTTCTCGACGCTCGTGGTGCCGACGAGGATCGGCTGGCCCTTGGCGTTGCGCTCGGCGATGTCGTCGACCACGGCGGCGAACTTGGCGTCCTCGGTCCGGTAGACGAGGTCCGGCTGGTCGATGCGGGCGACCGGCTGGTTTGTGGGGATCGGGACGACGCCCAGCTTGTAGATCTTGTCGAACTCGGAGGCCTCGGTCATGGCCGTGCCGGTCATGCCGGCGAGCTTGTCGTAGAGGCGGAAGTAGTTCTGCAGCGTGATGGTGGCGAGGGTCTGGTACTCCTCGCGGATCCGCACCTTCTCCTTGGCTTCGATCGCCTGGTGGAGGCCCTCGTTGTAGCGGCGTCCTTCGAGGATGCGGCCGGTGTGCTCGTCGACGATGAGTACGCCGCCCTCGATGACGACGTATTCCTTGTCCCGTCGGAACAGCTCCTTGGCCTTGATGGCGTTGTTCAGGAAGCTGATGAGCGGTGTGTTGACGGCGTCGTAGAGGTTGTCGATACCGAGTTCCTTCTCGACCCGGTCGATGCCTTCCTCGGTCACGGCGATCGTGCGCTTCTTCTCGTCGACCTCGTAGTGCTCGTCCCGCGTCATGCGCGCGACGATCTCGGAGAATCGGCCGTACCACTCGACCTCGTCGTCCGTCGGGCCCGAGATGATCAGCGGGGTCCTGGCCTCGTCGATGAGGATGGAGTCGACCTCGTCGACGATGGCGTAGGCGTGCCCGCGCTGGACGCAGTTCGCGATGTCGTCAGCCATGTTGTCGCGCAGGTAGTCGAAGCCGAGCTCGTTGTTCGTGCTGTAGGTGATGTCGGCCGCGTAGGCCTCCCGCCGTTCGGCCGGCGGCATCGACGGAAGGATCATGCCGACCGTCATGCCGAGGAAGTGATAGACGCGACCCATCCATTCGGCGTGGTACTTGGCGAGGTAGTCGTTGACGGTGACGACATGGACGCCCTTCCCCGCCAGCGCGTTGAGGTAGACGGGGAGGGTGGCGACGAGGGTCTTGCCCTCGCCGGTCTTCATCTCGGCGATGTTGCCGAGGTGCAGCGCTGCACCGCCCATGATCTGGACGTCGAAGTGCCGTTGGCCGAGGACGCGGCGCGCTGCCTCGCGCACCGTCGCGAATGCCTCGGGCATCAGGTCGTCGAGGGTCTGCCCCTTGTCCAGCCGCGCCCGGAACTCCGCGGTCATGCCGCGCAGCTCGTCATCGGTCATCGCACGGAATTCGTCCTCCAGCGCATTGACCTGCTGGGCGATCGCCGAGAGCTGGCGGAGGATCTTGCCTTCGCCGGCGCGAAGGATCTTGTCAATGACTTTTGGCACCGGTTCAGTCTAGGTGCAGGCCACCAACGCCTCGGCCAGGTCACCCCGACGGGCAACGTGTACCTCGGACAGCCCCAGCCACTGGGCCATCAGGTGCAGTTCGGCGGCGAGCTCTGCCGCCGTCTCGGCCGGAGCCTGGGGTTCGCCCCACGCACTGAGGACGTGCAGGATGCCGGTCGCTCGGTCGGCCTTGAGGTCGACGCGCGCAACGAGGGCGTCACCCAACAGGAACGGCAGCACGTAGTAGCCGTGCACACGTTTGGCCGCAGGGACGTAGATCTCGATGCGGTAGCGGAAGTCGAAGAGCCGCTCGGTCCTGGTGCGCTCGAACACCAGCGGATCGAAGGGGCTCAGCAGGGCCCGGCCTCTGATCCGTCGTGGCTTCGCGGCCTCGGCATGGAGATAGGCCGGGCGCTTCCACCCGGCGATCTCGACCGGCTCCAACTCTCCGTTGGCCACCAGTTCGTCCACGGCCGCCCGTGTGGGCTCAGGCGAAAGCCGGAAGTAGTCCCGGAAGCACTGGACTGTCCCGACGCCGAGGGCTCGGGACGCATGGCGGACGAGCTCGACGTGCGCATCGTGCACATCGAGGCGCGGCGCGGCGAACACGTCGGGCGGCAACACGCGTTCCGGGACGTCGTAGCGGCGTTCGAACGCCGCATTGCGCCCGGCTGCAGTGACCTGTCCGGTGTAGAAGAGGTACTCGAGCGCCCGCTTGGCCTCCGACCAGTTCCAGCCCCACTGGTCCTTGCTGCTCGCGACGTCCTGCTCGATGTCCCTGGCCGTCAGCGGGCCACGGTCGCGGACATCGTCGAGCACGCGGGACACCACCTCGGGTTTCTCGTCGGCCAGCGCCTGGATGCCGCCCCACATGCCCGAGGCATCGTCCATCCGCCACTGCAGCGCCGGCCACAACCGCACATCGACCAGCGCCGCCTCGTGGGCCCAGTACTCGAACAGCCGCCGCGGCGCGCGACCGGCGGCGCGATGCAGGAGCTCGACGTCATAGGCGCCCAAGCGGGAGAACAGCGGGAGGTAGTGGGCCCGTTGCAGGACGTTGACCGAATCGATCTGGAACAGCCCGAGCCGCCCGATGACCGCGTTGACATGGCGAGCGGAGACGCGCGCTGTAGGGCGCGGGCGACCGAATCCCTGCGCGGCCAAGGCGATGCGCCGAGCCTGGAGTTGGGTCAGCCGAGCCACGAGAGGGACGGTATCGCCGTCCACTGACGCTCCCCGGGGATGCTGCACACTTGAGGCATGACCGAGAGTCAGGAACCCACCAACTACGCCCGGAACGGATCGGCTCCGATGTCAGCGGAGCAGGAGCGCACCTGGGCCACCATCAGCCACGCCGTCGCCGGTGCGGCCATGATCCTGAGCGCCGGAACGCTGGGTTTCGTCGCCGCGCTGGTCATCTACCTCGTCTACAAGGACAAAGGACCATTCGTCCGGCAGCACGCGGCCGATGCGGTCAACATCCAGCTGAACGCGCTGCTGTGGGCCGTCGTGCTCGCCGTGGTCGGCTTTGTCCTGCTGATCGTGCTCGTCGGCTTTCTCCTGTGGGCGCTCTTGGCGGTGGTCCCCATCGTTGCGACCGCGCTGCACGTGATCGGGGCCATCAAGGCCTACAACGGCGAGCAGCACTGGTCACCCCTGACCATCCGCTTCGTCCAGTAGCGGACGACGCCTACTCGAGATCGAGCAGGTTGCTTCTCACCGCGTACATCGCCGCTTCCATGCGCGACTTCAGCTGAAGCTTTTCCAGCATGTTCCGGATGTGGTTCTTGACCGTGTTCTCGCTGATGAACAGGTCTTCGGCGATCTCCCGGTTGCTCTGGCCCTTGGCCACGTGCCGCAGCACCTGGAGTTCGCGGGCCGTGAGCTGGGCGCCGCCGTCGGGGGTCTTGGTCATCGTGACGAACTCGTCGAGCAACTTCGCCGCCATGCTCGGCGTGATGAGCGACTGACCGCTCGCGCCCAGTCGGACCGCCTCGGCCACCTGGTCATAGGTCGAACCGTCCTTGAGCAGGTAGCCCGAAGCACCGCTCTTGATGGACTGGTAGAGGTCTTGTTCCTCGTCGCTGGCCGTGAGCATGATGATCGCGGTCGACGGCGAGATCGCCTTGATGGCCGCGCAGGTGTCGACCCCGCTGCGGCCCGGCATGCGAACGTCGAGCAGGACAACGTCCGGCGGGTTGGCCTCAACCGACTTGAGCGCCTTGTCGCCGTCGTCGACCTCTTCGACCTCGAGCCCACCCTCGGCTTCGAGCACCATCTTGACGCCACGCCGGAACAGTTCCTGGTCGTCGACCAGGAGCACCCGAACGCTGGTATCCGGATCCGTCACAAGCCCGAGACTAGCCGCAACGGGCGGCCGTCAGCTCGTGACATCCAGGTGGATGACTCCGTAGTCGTAGGCGCGTCGCACGTAGACGACGCTCGGCCGCATCGAGTCCTTCTCGACGAAGAGATAGAAGTCGTGCCCGACCAGCTCCATTTCGTGCAGAGCCTGCTCCAGCGTCATGGGCGTCGCCTGGTGCGTCTTCTCGCGCACGACCAGCGGGCACCCGTCGCCCTCGACGTGCACACCTGCTACGACATGGACGTCGCTCTCGGCCGGTTCGAGCCCGGCTGACACGACGTCGTCGGGCACGTGGGCCGCGACATCGGACAGCGAACGTGGGGCGTGCTGGCCGTGGTGAATCCGTCGGCGGTCGCGCATCTTGCGCAATCGGGCAACGAGCTTGTCGAGGGCGGCGTCGAGGGCGGAGGCCTGGTCGATGGCGGCGGCCTCGGCACGAACGGCCGGCCCGCGCGAGCGAAGCGTCATCTCGACCCGGGCGGCGCGGTCGTGCTGGCGCGGATTTCGCTCGTGGGTGACCTCGACCTCGACCCGGTGAATCTGCTTGCGCTGGTCGTACTTGTCGATGCGCTGAAGCTTTTCGACAACGTGCTCTCGGAATCGATCCGAGATTTCGCTGTTCCGGCCCTTGACGACAATTTCCATGTGGCCTCCCGCTGTCGAGAGAGACATCTGTGGTCTCTAGTGCGACCGTAAACCCGCATGAGGTCGCAAACCAGAGAATCAGCTCAAGTCGGGCCTTTGGGCCCCTCCGGGCCGGGCTCGGTGCGCCACCACGGCCGCGCCTTCGGCATCCGCACCAACCGCCCGAAGCGCCCTGAGAGCCTCCCCCAGCGTCGCGCCGGTCGTCACGATGTCGTCGACGAGGACGACGGTTCCCGTCGGAACGCGTCGCGCTGCGAGCGATCCGCGCACGTTGTCGCCACGCGCGGCGGCCGACAGCCCGGACTGATCTCGCACGCGCTTCACGAAGACGAGCGAGCGAACAATCGATGCCTCGACGCCGACCGAGCGCAGCAACGCCGCCGACCGGCGAGCCAGGTCGGCAACCACGTCAGCACCGCGGGCGCGGCGGCGGTCAGGACGGCTGGGAATCGGGACGAGCGCGACCGGACCATCGACGTCGAGCGCGAGCACGGAGGCCGCCAGCAGGTGCGCAAGCGGCCGCTCCACGGTGAACCGGCCGCGCTCCTTCCAGGCAATCAGAGCGGACCGCAGCACGCCGTCGTAATCGCCGGAGGCCGCAACGAGGCAGGGCCGCTGACGAACGATCCGGGCCTGCGGCCGCAGCGCCGGCGCGCACGCGCGACACAGGCCCAGCGCCGCGTTCCCGCAGGCGACGCACTCCGCGCCGACCACCACCTGGGCCACATCGTCCAACCACCCCATGCGGCACTCTGACCCGGCTGCGGCCGCCGGTCCAGACGGCACGACGAACGTGTGGACAGCTCAGGCAAACGTCGGCTTCAAGGCCGGCCGGAAGTCGCCCTCATCGGGACCGGCGAACGGACGACGAGGCAGGGTCAGCACGAACTCCGTCCCTTCGCCGACGCGGCTGTAGACGCGTAATGATCCGCCGTGGAGCAGGGCATCCTCCCGCGAGATCGCCAGGCCGAGGCCGGTGCCGCCTTGGGTCCGGGCCTGGTCGGCACGCCAGAACCGGTCGAACACATGCGCCGCATCACCGGGGCTCAGGCCGATGCCGAAGTCACGGAACACCAGCGACACTCGGTCCCGCAGCTGATCGATCTCGAACTCCACACGGTCGGACTGGCTGTACTTGGCGGCGTTGTTGACCAGATTGCGCATGATGCGATCGATACGCCGGCGATCCGCTTGCACCACAGCGGGCTTGTCCGCGCCGAGGATGCTCACCTCGACGTTCGCCAAGGCGACATCGGCGGCGAACTCGGTCGCCACCTCGACCAGGTCGACCGCTTCGACCTCCAGGCGCGCCGCTCCCGCATCGAACCGGCTCAGGTCCAGCAGATCGACCAGCAGGAGCTCGAATCGATCGAGCTCGGCCTTCAGGAGCTCAGCCGAGCGGGCGGTGGCCGGGTCGAACTTCTCGCGCGCTTCGTACAGAAGGCCACACGCCATCTGCACGGTCGTCAAGGGCGTGCGCAGTTCATGAGAAACGTCCGAAACGAACCGCTGCTGGAGCACGGCCAACTGCTCGAGTCGGGTGATCTGGCCCTGCAGGTTGGTCGCCATGACATTGAACGACTCGTTGAGCCGCCCGATGTCGTCCTCCCCACGCACCGGCATCCGCATGCTCAGAACACCTTGGGCGTACTGCTCGGCGATCCGACGCGCCGCCTGCACCGGCCGCAGGACCTGGCGCGACACGATGAAGGAAATGGCGCTCATCATGAACACCGAGGTGAGGGCCCCCAGGAAGCCCGCCTGTCGCACCAAGCTGATGACGCGATCCTGATCGACCAGCGAGAACAGGTAGTAGAACGCGTACCGATCACCGGTGCCCGCCGCCCGCACCCGGCCACCCACGACGAGCAGGCGGCTCGACTTGCTCGACGTGCTCGTCGACACCGAATTGGACCGCGAGAACATTCCGTCCTTGCTGTGGACCACGCGTCGCAGCGCAGCCGGCACCACGTCGGCGGACAACGGAACCGACGTGCGCACGGGCACGGAGCTCCCGTCCAGCGGACCCTCCACGATGAGCTCATACGGGCCGCCGGGCACGTTCGAGACGGAATCGACCAATCCCTGCACGATCTGTTCTTCGTTGGCCGCTCCGACGACGCTCGGGGCGTTCAGCGCCGACTGTGCTTCGGCGAGCGCAACGCGTGCCTCCTGGAGGGCAGATCGTTGACGCGCCGCATCCACCGATTCAGCAACGTCGACCACGACCGCCCACGTGGTCGCACTGACGAACACCGTGGCCAACGCCACCGTGCCGGCGACCACACGGACCTGGATCGAACGGCGCCACAGGCGGGCTAGGCGGCGCATCGCGAAAGGTCAGTCCGGAGTGACGGCTTGGTAGCCGACGCCGCGGACCGTGCGGATGACGCGCGGGTTGTCCGCATCGTCCTCGATCTTCGAACGCAGCCGCGCCATGTGCACGTTGACCAGCCGGGTGTCGCCGTGGTGGTGGTAGCCCCAGACGCGCTCCAGCAGCTTCTCGCGGGTGAACGCCTCCTGCGGGCTGCGCAGCAGGCACGCAAGCAAGTCGAACTCCAACGGGGTCAGCTCGAGCGGCTGTCCGGCCCGGGTGACGGAGTGACCCACCGGGTCGAGCACGATGTCGCCGAATTCCAGCACGCCTTCGAGCTGATCGGTCCGGCGAAGACGCGCACGGATGCGGGCGACGAGCTCGACATTCTTGAACGGCTTGGTGATGTAGTCGTCGGCACCGGCCTCCAGCCCGACAACCACGTCACGCGTGTCCGACCGGGCCGTGAGCATGATGATCGGAACGCCCGACGTGGCACGGATCTGCTTGCACACGCTCACGCCGTCCATGCCGGGCAGCATCCAGTCGAGCAGCACGATGTCCGGCTTGAAGTCGAGGAACGCCGGCAACACCTGGTCACCGGTGCGGACCACCCGCGTCGTCCAGCCCTCGGCGTCCAGCACCAAGGACAGCATCTCGCCGAGCGCCCGGTCGTCATCGACGATCAGGACCTTGTCGTACTTGCTGCGATATGTCATTGGACCGCCACGCTCAACTGTTGATCAGTACCGGTAGTGCTCGGGCTTGTACGGGCCAGCGACGTCGACGCCGATGTACTCGGCCTGCGCCTTGGTGAGCTCGGTCAGCTCGACGCCGAGGGCGTCGAGGTGGAGCCGGGCCACCTCCTCGTCGAGGTGCTTGGGCAACACGTGCACGCCGAGCTCGTACTGGTCAGCCTTGGTGAAGACCTCGATCTGGGCCAGGACCTGGTTGGTGAACGAGTTCGACATGACGAACGACGGGTGTCCGGTGGCGTTGCCCAGGTTCAGCAGCCGGCCTTCGGACAGGACGATGGTCTTCTTGCCGTCCGGCCAGATCCACTGGTGCACCTGCGGCTTGATCTCGTCCTTGACGATCCCGGGGATCTTCGCGAGACCGGCCATGTCGATCTCGTTGTCGAAGTGGCCGATGTTGCCGACGATCGCCTGGTTCTTCATCCGCTCGAAGTGCTCGGTGCGGATGATGTCGAAGTTGCCCGTCGTGGTGATGAAGATGTCGGCATAGTCGACGACGGTCTCCAGACGCTTGACCTCGTAGCCGTCCATCGCTGCCTGCAGGGCGCAGATCGGGTCGATCTCGGTGACGACGACCTTGGCACCCTGGGCCCGCAGCGACTCCGCCGAGCCCTTGCCGACGTCGCCGTAGCCGCACACGACCGCGGTCTTGCCGGCCAGCATGACGTCGGTCGCCCGGTTGATGCCGTCGACCAGCGAGTGCCGGCAGCCGTACTTGTTGTCGAACTTGCTCTTGGTGACCGAGTCGTTGACGTTGATCGCCGGGAAGAGCAGCGAGCCCTCCTTGAACCGCTCGTACAGCCGGTGGACGCCGGTGGTGGTCTCCTCGGTG
This sequence comes from Aeromicrobium sp., assembly GCA_035281505.1. Lineage (GTDB taxonomy): Bacteria > Actinomycetota > Actinomycetes > Propionibacteriales > Nocardioidaceae > Aeromicrobium. The sequence goes on from DATEDT010000090.1 coordinate 13,534, forward strand.
ACACCCAGGATTCCCTCGGCGATGTTCGTCCAGCGCTTCGGATCGGCTTCGAGCGAGCGCGCGAGGACCCGGAGGACCTCCTTGTACTCCTCGTTGTCGGTGGAGTCCTGCGACGGAACCGCACCGACCCTCTCGAACTCGACACCCTGATGGACCAGCAGGGTGATGTCGCCGCCGTCGTCGAGCAGCATGTTGGGGCCTTCGCCGCCGAAGTCGAAGACCTTCTCCGCCTCATCCCAGTACTCCGCGAGCGTCTCGCCCTTCCAGGCGAAGACCGGCGTGCCCTGCGGGTTTCCGCGGGTGCCGTTCGGGCCGACGACGACCGCGGCCGCGGCGTGGTCTTGGGTGGAGAAGATGTTGCAGGTCGCCCAGCGAACCTCGGCGCCCAGCGCCGTCAGGGTCTCGATCAGCACCGCGGTCTGGATCGTCATGTGCAGCGAGCCGGCGATGCGGGCGCCCTTCAGCGGCTGGCTGGCGCCGTAGCGCTCGCGCATGGCCATCAGCCCCGGCATCTCGTGCTCGGCAAGCTCAATTTCCTTGCGGCCGTACTCGGCCAACGAAAGATCAGCGACATTGAAATCCATGACGCTCATCCTAGGGCGATCAGTGCGCTGGCGCCTCAGGCGGTGCCGGACGGTCGGCCGGCGTGTAGTCGCCGCGGTAGATGTCGGGCTCGACGAAGACCTGGACGGCCATGGGGTCCGCCTCGCGCAGCCGCCGCTCCGCGGCGTCGATGGTGCGCGCGATGAACTCGCCGGTGGCATCGGCCGGCACCCCGATCTTGGCTGCCACCAAAAGCTCTTCGGGGCCGATGTGCAACGTCTTCAGGTGGATCAGCCGCTCCACACCGTCGGTGCCCTCGATCGCCGAGCGGATCCGCCGGACGGATTCCTGCGATGCCGACTCCCCCACGAGCAAGCTCTTCATCTCGGTGGCCAGGATCACCGCAATGGCGACCAGCAGCGCACCGATGACCGCGGACCCGACCACGTCGAAGTACAAATTGTGGGTGATCAGCGCGAGCGCGACGCTCACGAACGCGACCACCAGGCCGACCAGCGCGGCGAAGTCCTCCAGCAGGATGACCGGCAGCTCCGGTGCCTTCGCGTTGCGGATGAACGGGATCCATCCGGATTCGCCCCGGACCTTGTTCGTCTCCACGATCGCTGTCCGGAAGGACAGGGACTCCATCACGATCGCGGCCCCGAGCACGATCAACGGCACGTACCGCCACCTGCTCTCCAGCAGCCCACCGCCGTGGCCGGCGGCAATCTCATGCCACTTGTGATACGCCTCGTACAGCGCGAACAGACCACCGACGCTGAACAGCACGATCGCCACGATGAAGGCGTAGACATACCGCTCCCGGCCGTAGCCGAAGGGGTGCGCATCCGTGGCCTCACGACGTGCGCGCTTGCCACCCAGCAGCAGCAAAGCCTGATTGCCGGCGTCAGCAACGGAGTGGATGGCTTCGGCGAGCATGGACGCCGATCCGGTGAGGAACCAGGCGAAGAACTTGGTGATGGCGATGCCGGTGTTCGCCAGCAGGGCGGCAACGACCGCCTTGGTGCCGCCCGACGTCGCCACCTCAGGCTCCTTGCGCGAGGTCGCGCGCCTCGTCCACGAGCATGACCGGGATGTTGTTCCGCACCGGGTATGCCAGCTGGCAGGTGTTGCACACCAGTTCCTCAGCGTCGTTGTCGACGAAGGGAGCGGTCCGACACTGGGGACAGACCAGGATGTCAAGCAACGTCGGGTCCAGGTTCATGCGATCACCCTAGCGAGCCGGGCACCCGGCCTTCGCCCGGCAGCGCGGTACATCGAATTCAGGAATTCGCCGCAACCACACGGTGCCGCGCGACTATCGTGAGGGCGCTGGCACCCCCTCCCGCCCCGGTGTTCCGGCTGTAAAGGAGCACGATGAGCAGGCACATGCTGCGCGCACTGACGGGCGCCCTCACCTTCGCCCTCGCGTTCACCCCGATCGCAGGGTTCGCGCACGGCGAGCTTCCCGGGTCCACGGGAGAGCCGGCCGGCACCAAGAACGCGATCTCGCGCGCTCCCTTGACCCCCGGTACGACCGATCCCACCACACGGATTCAGGCGGCCGCGGCAATCGATGCCGCCGCCGCGCAGCGTGCCGAACCGGATCCGACCCTCGTCACGGCGTCAGGCGCCGGCTACCGGCCGCACGCCACCATCCCGGAGGACCGTTACGCCATGGCGCGGGGCTGTTACGTGCTTCGCTCGATCCCCAGCGGCAAGTGGGTCACCCGCACCAGCACGGGTTACGGCGCCACCGCTGCCACAGCGGCAACGGCGGAGCGATTCCACTTCCAGGCCACCGATCTCGGCACCTACCTGCTGTGGGACCGCAAGCGCACCTTCCTGACCTCCACGTCCGGGGCCGCCACGGCCGACACCAAGCCGGCCGCCGCAGGGGAATGGAAGGCGGCCGGATACAAGGTCAGGGGTCGTTTCACGTTCAAGTCCCTGACCGGCCAGACGCTCGGCACCAATGCTCAGGGCATCCTCGGCAACTCCGCGACGTCGGCGTACGACCTGGTCAAGGCCACTGGCTGTGCAAAGTGGCCGGACGTCAGCATCAACATCAGCGGTGGGCCGTTCGGCGGCACGACCTCATACCAAGAGGTGCGCGGTTACGTCGATGCTCACACTCACGGCATGGCGTTCGAGTTCCTCGGTGGCATGGTGCACTGCGGGCGACCGTGGCACCGCTATGGCGTCGCGTCCGCGCTGGTGGACTGCCCGGACCATGCGGTCGCGGGTGGCAACGGCGCGGTGCTGGAGAACTTCCTGCAGAACGGCACGCCCACCGGGGGCCACGATCCGGTCGGCTGGCCGACCTTCAAGGACTGGCCCGCACCGGACTCGCTGACCCACGAGGGCACGTACTGGAAGTGGCTGGAACGTGCGTGGCGCGGCGGCCAGCGCATCTTCGTCAACCTGTTGGTCGAGAACAACAAGCTGTGTCAGATCTATCCGCTCAAGCGCAACTCGTGCGACGACATGGACGCCATCCGACTCCAGGCGCAGGACATGCGGGCCATGGAGCGCTACATCGACGCCCAGTTCGGCGGACCCGGACGCGGTTTCTACCGGATCGTGACCGATCCCTTCCAGGCGCGCAGGGTCATCAACAGCGGCCGCATGGCCGTCGTGATGGGCGTCGAGACCAGCGTGGCGTTCAGCTGCAAGAAGCTTCTCGACGCGCCGCTCTGCACGGCCGAGCAGATCGACGAACGGCTCGACGAGATCCACGGCCTCGGCGTCCGGCAGATGGAGCTGGTCAACAAGTTCGACAACGCACTGGCCGGCGTGGCCGGGGACTCCGGCGCCATCGCGCCGCTGGTCAACGGCGCCAACTTCCTCGAGACCGGCACCTTCTGGGACATGCGGAAGTGTGAAGGCGCAGAAGGCGTCCACGACCAGACCCAGCTCACGGCTCTCCCGGGCGAGTTGCCGGCGCAGGACGAGCTGTTCGGCGCCATCGTCAGCCTGTACGGATTGGGCGTTCCCGCGCTGCCGATCTACCCCTCGGGCCCGACCTGCAACACCCGGGGCCTCACCGAGCTCGGCGAGCACACGATCCGGCGGATGGCCGCGAAGCGCATGATCATCGATCCGGACCACATGAGCGTCAAGGCGCGTCAACAGTCGATGGACCTCATCGAGGAGCTCAAGTACCCCGGCGTGGTGTCGAGCCACTCGTGGAGCACGCCGGACGCGTACCCGCGGATCTACCAGACCGGCGGATTCATCACGCCCTACGCGGGCGACAGCTCCGGGTTCGTCTCGAAGTGGCAGCGCCACCTGACGTGGGTGGATCCCCGCTTCTACTGGGGCATCGGCTTCGGCGCCGACATCAACGGCTTCGGCGCCCAGGGTGACCCACGCGGCGCCGACGTCTCGAACCCGGTCAGTTACCCCTTCACGGGTCTGGGTGGCGTCAAGATCAGCAAGCAGGTCAGCGGCCAGCGAACGTACGACATCAACGCCGACGGAGTCGCGCACTACGGGCTCTATCCGGACTGGATCGAGGACCTGCGCCGCCAGGGTGGCTCGAAGATCGCCGATGACATGGCGCGCGGAGCCGAGGGCTACCTGCAGATGTGGGAGCGCGGCCTCGGCGTCAGCAACGACGGCTGCCGGCAGGCCTCGGTGCGCAAGAGCACCAGCACGGTCTACGGCATCCCGAAGGGAACGTCGACGACGGACGTCCTCAAGCGAGCCGGCATTCCGCATCGACGCCTCGGCACGTACTTCGTGTACTGCACGAAGACCTCGACCGGTTCGATGAAGGCGGTCAGCGTCCAGTTCGACACCGCCGGCAAGGTCACGGGCACGAAGGCGTCCTGAGAAACTCGAAAACCGTCCGCGCGCGAACCTTGTTTCTGTCCGAAGCTTCGACTACTATCGAACATAGTATCGATGTTGTTGGAGGAATGTGACCGTAGCCCCGCTCCCGACCGCGCCTCAGGTGGCGTGGCTGGATGCTGCCGAGGCTGCGTTGGCGATGCTCGACGATCCGAGGGTGCCCGCTGAGGTGTCGCGCCAGGTGGTGGCGCGGATCGCCCGGCTGGAATCGGTGCTGGCTGCACGCAAGTTGAACCACATCCGCAACATCGATGCGGCCGAGTTGGCCAGGCGTTCGGGTGCGACGTCGACCAGTTCGTTGATCTCCAATGATTTCGGTGGTGATCAGGCGTCGTGTTCGCGTCAGGTGCGTGCGGCGCAGAACCTGCGGGTTGCCACGTTGACCGAGAAGGCGTTGCAGGCCGGTGAGATCACCTTCGAAAAGGCCGA